>JBMOHW010000010.1:0-37925 GCA_049317665.1 Terrimicrobiaceae bacterium
GATCAACACGCTTTATCAGTTGATCGCCGATATGGAGGCGAGTCCGGAGTTGGTTCGTCAGGCCGACGGTTTTCTCTGCATTGCGGATTTCCTCCACTTTCTTTTCAGCGGACGCCGCGCGACCGAGGAGAGCCTCGCCAGCACGACGCAAATCTACAATCCGCGGACGCGGGATTGGTCGTGGGAGCTGATTGAACAATTCGATTTTCCACGCTCGGTATTTCCCGAGATTGTTCCCTCCGGCACACGACTCGGGCCACTCACGCCAGAGGTAGCCGAGGAAACCGGACTGATAGGAACGAGTGTCGTGGCGACGTGCTCGCACGATACGGGAGCGGCCGTGGCCGCTGTGCCCGCCTCCGGCGGATCCGACTGGGCGTTCCTGAGCTCTGGCACATGGTCGCTCATCGGTGTCGAGTTGGATGCCCCGCTCATCAACGAGGCCACACGAGAGGGAAATTTCACCAACGAAGGTGGCTTCGGCGGCACGACCCGGTTTCTCAAAAACATTGTCGGACTCTGGATCCTGCAGGAATGCCGACGCGAGTGGGAGCGGTCCGGACAAATTTACAACTACGCCGAGCTCAACGCTTTCGCGGCCGACGCAGAGCCGCTCCGAACGTTGATCAATCCAGAGGATCCGCGGTTCCTCAAGCCCGGCGGAATGCCTGGAAAAATCGAGAGTTTCGCGAGGGAGACCGGCCAACCGGTTCCCGCATCCCCCGGAGCTTTCACCCGTGCCATCCTCGAGAGTCTGGCACTTCTCTACCGCGAAAAATTGGACGCCCTCGAAGTCCTCACCTCGCGCAAAATCTCGAGACTGCACATCGTCGGAGGCGGCAGCCAAAGCGATCTGCTCAACCAGTTTTCCGCCGATGCGACCGGGCGCTTGGTTCTCGCCGGACCGGTGGAGGCCACGGCGATCGGGAATATTTTGATCCAAGCGTTGGTTGACGGAAAAATCGCAGACCTCGCCGCGCTACGCGAAACCGTCCGTCGTTCGATTCCCACCCGCGAATTTTCCCCTGAGTCCGGCCCAGCGTGGTCGGACGCCACGGAGCGCTTCCGGGCGGTTTGTCGGTCGGCTACGACTTGATTCGCCGGAGAACCCGAATCAAGTCGCTCGACAGTGCCGAGGCATTGTTCAAGAGATCCGCCGCAAAACCCGAGAAAGAAATCGCCGGCGATGCGAGAATGAGGAGCACGGCAAGCAGGCCGAGGTTCAGCAGATAGATCACAACCAGCGAAAAAAACGTCCCTCCGTAACTCAGGTCCGGCTGGCCCTTCGGAATCATCCAGCACGTGAAGGACAAGTGGAACGCCCACGTCGCCCCGACGACCGCATAGAGCAGTTGCCGATACGGTGACATGTCAAAAAAAATCGCGAGGATCCCGTAGAGCCAGATTGCGAGAATGCTGTAGATCGGAAAGAAGTAAGGCGCGAGGGCGATCCACGTATTCGTCTTGTCGGCCAGCACGTGCCCGCCCGAACTCGTCACCTCAAACCGGTGGACCCGCCCGCCCATCATGAGCACCCAAAACGCATGCGTCAGCTCGTGGCCGAAGACGTAAACCCAGATAAACTTCGGCAACCCGAAAAAAATCACCAGCCACATCAACGATCCGAGCGAAAAAAACCAAAACTCCTCGGTCGCCCAAAAGGCGTCGTGAACCGTCGTTCGTGCAAACGCCGTGAAGAACGTCTGCGTGAGCACCCAGGCCGGTGGCAGGAGAAAAATCCCGACCACGAATTTCACCCAGCGTGTGGGAACATGTCCGGGGATCGCCCCGGCGAGACTTGCGTTGAAGCGGGTTTTGCTGCGACGACGTTTTGCAGCCACGGTCCGTTGGCGTCAGGCCCGGCCGAGATACGTTCCGTCGGCTGTGCTCACCTTGATGAGTTCGCCCTCCTTGATGAAGAGCGGGACGTTGATGATCTTCCCGGTCTCGAGCGTGGCGGGCTTTTGAACATTGTTTGACGAATCGCCCCGGACACCGTCTGCGGATTCCGCGACTTTGAGTGTGACGGACGAGGGGAGCTCAATCTGTGCCGGACGGCCTTCGATGCTGAGCACTTCGACCTTTAAGTTCTCGACCAGATATTGCTTCGCGTCGCCGATGAGATCTTCGTGGAGCGTGATCGTCTCATAGCTCTCGGGATCCATGAAGTGGTAGCCCTGATGATCGCCGTAGCTGAATTCGAGTTGTTGGCGGTTCACGTCGACCTGATCGACTTTTTCTGTCGAAGAAAACCGAATGTCCGCCGATTTTCCCGTGCCGATGTATCGGATGATGCACTGGACAAAAGCCCGGAGATTCCCCGGGGTGCGGTGTTGAACGTCGAGGACGATGGCCGGGTTTCCGTTGTAGCGGATCGCCATGCCTTTGCGGAGGTCGTTTGCAGCTGCCATGAGAAAAAACGGGTCTAGCGGGTGTATTCGCGCACTTTTTCGCGGTATTTGAGAGCTTCCGCGAGGGTCACGTATCCATCCTTGTCGACATCCGCGTTGTAGAAGGCAATCGAGACGGCATCGAGCTTGATCTTGCTCGCTTTGAGCTCGGCGACCGTGATTTTTCCAGTGCCCGTGGAATCATACTTGCGGAAAACCGCAGGCGATCCGCCACCGGCCACGAATTCCTTGATCGTCACGACTCCGTCGCGGTTTGCATCAAAGAGTGCAAACGAATCCTCGATCATCAAAACGCGGAATTCTCCTCGCGAGACCTTCGCGTCGTTGTTCACATCCGCCTTCTTGAACTGGGCCTCAAGGGTGGGTGGAGTCGGTTTTTGAAAGCAGGCACAGCCACCGAACAGAAGGGTTCCGCTGGCGGCGAGGAGGAGAGTGGGAAATTTCATAAGGAGCGAAACGAATAAACACAGAGCGGCAAGGATTCGTCAATGGATAAGCAATCTCTCGGGCCGAGCTTTTCGAGGAAAAACCTTGCGAAGAGCCGTCAAGACGCATAATCGCGGGCGATGGAAATCCGAGCTTTTCGAGGCCTGAGCCCCTCGCCCACTGTTGCCGACCAGGTTGTTTGCGTGCCCTACGATGTCGTGGACCGGGCAGAATCCGCCGCGCTGGCCGCCGGCAATCCGCTCAGTCTTCTCCATGTCGACCGCGCTGAGATCGACCTCCCGCCGGAATGCAGTCCGTATGCCGCCGAAGTGTATGCGAAGGCGCACGAAAATTTCCAACGTCTGCAGGCCGCAGGGGCGCTCGTTCGCGAATCCGCGCCGTGCATTTACCTCTATCGGCTCACGATGGGTGCGCACAGGCAAACCGGGATTGTCGCGACGGTCCTCGCCCGCGACTACGAAAACGGGCTCGTCAAAAAACATGAAAAAACCCGGCCCGACAAGGAGGACGACCGGACAAAATTGATCGACACGATCGGTGCTCAGACCGGCCCGATTCTGCTTGCATTCCGCCAGACCGCCGGGTTGGCGTCGATCTGTGCTGAACTCATCAAGCGCACTCCGGATTTCGATATTACGGCACCCGACGGAATCCGCCATGAAGTCTGGCGCGTGACGGAATCCGGATCCGTGACCGAGGCCTTTCGTGCCGTTCCCGAGGTCTATATCGCGGATGGCCACCACCGGGCCGCGAGCGGGGCGCGGGTGGCGGCTTTGCGACGCACGCGCGGCGACGCGACCGATGCCTCCGAAGCGACGCTGGCTGTGCTCTTCCCGGCCGACGAACTCCAGATCCTCGCCTACAATCGTGTCGTTCACACGTTGAATGGACATTCCCAAGATGGGTTCCTGGCCGCTCTCGGAAAAGTCCTACGCGTGACTCCCGGCGGCTGCCCGACTCCGGCTGGTCCGTGCCGCGCATCGATGTATCTCGACCACGAATGGTATGACCTCGCCTGGGATGCGCCGACGGATGCGGATCCGGTCTCGACCTTGGATGTGAGTGTGCTCCAAGACCGCGTGCTAGCGCCGCTGCTCGGCATCGAGGATCCTCGCCGCAGTCCGGAGATCGAGTTTGTCGGAGGAATCCGGGGCACGCGGGAACTCGAAGAGCGTGTGGACTCCGGTCGTGCCGCCGTAGCTTTCTCGATGTTTCCCACAACCGTCGATCAGGTCATGGCGATTGCGGATGCCGGGCAGATTATGCCTCCGAAGAGCACATGGTTTGAACCCAAGCTGCGCTCCGGGTTTTTTATTCATTGCCTGGATTGATTCTCGTCGGCACGGGAAGCTGGTATCGGGGACTTATCACTTGCTCCCGGCAACGAGACTCTCTAATCACCGACCATGCGATTGTTTGAAGATGCGAGTGTGCGAGAGGATGTGTTTCGCGCAGCCAAGCTGTGCGCGCCCTGCCTCGACCGGCTCGGCGAGTTGACATTCTCCGGCCCGGTCGCCGGGGTCGACTCCTGGCGGGAAGCGGTTTTCGCGCGGCATCTCTTCCCGGCGGCGCTCAATGCCCATGCCGCGGTGCGCGTCGGTGGCGCAAGGGAGTTGGCCGCCATCGATCTGGTCTTGGATGAATCGCTCGCCGGCCCACCCGCCCGGAGAAGCCGGGATGCCGGTCGGATGTTGACCGCCGATTTTACTCCGCCGGCCGGCGAGCGGATATTGGCTCGCTACGCGAAGGCGGTCGCTGGTGGAACGGCCTCCGGGCATTTCGTCACGATCTTTTCTGCGAGGGCATCGATTTTTCATATCGCTCCAGACACGGCTGTTGCGGCACTGCTCCTTTTGGAGATGCGTGCGCTGCCGATCTCCGAGGTCTGGCCGGCTGTTGCCTCGGCGATGAATAACCTGCCGGAGTTTCCCCGTCTGCTTCGTGCGGCTTGAAGCGATGCCTCCGTCGGCTACTCCTGAGCTGGAAACCGAAACCGAGTCCGAGATCGAATCGCCGTGGAATGTTGTGGTCCATAACGACCCGGTCAACTTGATGAGCTACGTCTCGCTTATCTTCCGGCAGGTCTTCGGATACTCCCGGGAACGCTCCGAACAGCACATGCTGGAGGTCCACCAGAAGGGAAGGTCCATCGTCTGGACCGGTGGCCGCGAAAAAGCGGAATTCTACGTGCAGGAGCTTCACAGCCACCTTTTGCTGGCAACCATGGAGCAGGCCGACTGATTCGGCCTTTCCTTTTCCAACGAATGGTTGGCGATACTCTCGCCAGACCATTCTCACAGCCCGCCCGAGTGGGCGGGACTTACTTCATCAAAAGCACGGCCCGCGCACGCTTCACCTCGCGGGTGATCTTGCGATGGAGACGCGCGGACATGCCCGTGACACGGCGAGGGAGGATTTTTCCGCTCTCGGTCACGAAGCGCTTGAGGAGGTCGGGATTCTTGTAATCAATCGCTTCCAGATTGAGGTCAACCCGGCGGCGAGGCATCGTGCGGTTGGCACGACGGAAGTTGGAACGACGTTGAGGAGTTTTCGGCTGCATGGCGGTTTATTTGATTTCCCGGTGAAGAGTGTAACGCTTCAAGCTCGGGTTGTATTTTTTCTTTTCGAGACGGTTCGGCGTCCGCGGACTCTTTTTGTTGCGAGTCGTGATGTATCTCGAAGGGGATTTGCCCTCGGCTCGCGCCTCGGTGCATTCGAGTGTGATGTTATCCTGTGCCATATTTGTTAGTCCTTTGTATCAGTCGGTGAATCATCGTCATCGTCTCCGCCATCGTCATCCCCGAGTCCGAAGAGCGAGGTAACGGGCTGGCGAACGCTGCTAAAACGGTTCCGCTTTTCGATGTCCGCCTGACACTCGACAGTGTATCGCGTGAACGGGAGTGCCTCAAGGCGGGGGTGCGGAATCGGTTTTCCGGAGATTTCGCAAATGCCGTAAGAACCGGTGTCCACGCGGCGGAGCGCCTGGTCGATCTCGTAAAGGGAATCCTGTTCCTGGGACAAAAGGCTCAGCGCGAAATCGCGGTCGTAGGCATCGCTGCCGGCATCGGCCTGGTGCATTCCAAAGGCGGAAGCCTCGCTGCCCTCGGCGCGCGAACGCAGGCTGTCTTTGGCAACCCCGTTCATCGAGTCGAGGAGGGTATCCTTAAGAATCAAAAGACGCTGGCGTTGCTTGGCGAGGAAACCCGTGAGCTTGACCGGCACGGATGGTGCCGATCCGTTCTTGGAAGATTTTGCAGCAGGTGCCGCTGGGGGCTTGACTGTGGCCTTCGGAGATCCGACCACCTTCTTCGCTGGCTTGCTGGCTTTTTGGGCCACTTTTTTCGCCACCGGCTTCGACTTCGGTGCGGCCTTTTTGGCGACGACTTTCTTGGGAGCCGGCTTGGCTTTAGGCGCAAGCTTCTTGGCCGCCGCCTTTTTGGGAGCGGGCTTGAGCGATTTTGGGGATTTTTTGGACTTGGTCGCCATTTGGTCTGGTTGAATCTGAAGAAAGGGGGCGATTAGTAGCGCGTGATTGGCGCAGGTGCAAGCCCAAATTCACGAAAAAACGGGTCCTTGCCGCTTGCGCGCAGAATCCATCAATCCGTCTCGCCGCGCCCGATCAGGATGGCGCTTGACCATTCCGGCAGGGTGTATTGCTTCTGGACGACCGTCGGCATGGTCTCCGGCGAGTCGGCAATATCGTGCGGTGCGGGGAGGCTCGTGTCGGCAAAGCGCCTCCAACCCATCCCCCGGGGAAGAACCGGAAGGCCGAAGGCGAGCGGCTTGTAATACATATTAAAAGCCACGTAGATAAAGTGTCCCGGAGCGTTTGCCGCCTCGCCGTGCCTCCCACGCAGCATGAACGCCAGCGAGCGGCTTGATGCGGTCCAGTCGGGTCGCCAAGGGTAAACTCCGTGCCAACTGATGTCGGGGTAGCCGCTGCCGACCTGATCGCGGCCTGTCAGAAATTCGCATTGGCGGAGTGACGGATTGGCCTTTCGGAAGGCAATCATCTTCTTGGTAAAGCGGAGGACTTCGGCTCCGGAGTCATCGGGGTTCCAGTCGAGCCAGTTCCATGGTTCGTCGTGGCAATAAGCGTTATTATTACCGAGTTGGGTGCGCCCGCATTCATCGCCCATCGACAGCATCGGAACGCCTTGGCTCGTAAAAAGAAGAAGCATCGCATTCTTCTGCTGTCGCTTCCTCAGGGCCAGCACGTTCGGGTCGGACGTCTCCCCCTCGGCACCGCAGTTCCAACTCAGATTATCGTTCGTGCCGTCGTTGTTGGTCTCGCCGTTCGCGAGGTTGTGCTTTTCGTTATAGGAAAAAAGATCCCTCAGCGTGAAGCCATCGTGGCAGGTGATAAAATTCACGGACGCCGTGGGCTTGCGACCGGCCGCGGCGTAGAGGTCGGGGGACCCTAGGATCCGCTGAACCATTTCGCCGACCGTGCCGACATCGCCTTTGAGAAACTTCCGCGCGCAGTCCCGGTATTTTCCATTCCATTCCATCCACCGGCCGTAAGACGGAAAATTTCCCACCTGGTAAAGTCCACCCGCATCCCAGGCTTCCGCAATCAAATCGCAATCCGCCAGAACGGGATCGAAGGCCAGGGACTCCAAGAGCGGGGGATTGGCGAGCGGTGCGCCGGAGGAATCCCGCCCCAGCACGGAGGCCAGGTCAAAACGAAAGCCATCGATGTGAAACTCCGAGGCCCAGTATCGCAGGCAGTTGATCACAAACCCCCGGACGGTCGGGTGGTTGCAATTCACCGTGTTTCCGCATCCCGTGTAGTTGGCGAATCGCCCGTGGGAATCGAGGATGTAGTAAGTCTTGTTGTCGATTCCGCGAAAGGAAATCACCGGCCCGTCTGCTCCACCCTCCGCCGTGTGATTAAAGACCACATCGAGCACGATCTCGATCCCGGCCCCATGAAGTGCCTTGATCACCTCCTTGAACTCCAACACTTGGTTTCCTGCCGCGCCGCGGGCCGCGAAGCCGGCCTTCGGTGCCATGAAACCGACCGTGCTGTAGCCCCAGTAGTTGCAAAGTTGTTCGCCCGTCAGCGGGTTCGTCCGCGTATTTTCACATTCGTCGAACTCGAAGACCGGCATCATTTCGACGCACGTCACGCCCAGATCACTCAGGTAGGCGATTTTTTCCCGGAGCCCGTCAAACGTTCCCGGAGCCGAAACCCCGGAACTCGGATGCCGTGTGAAGCCACGCACGTGCATCTCGTAGATGATCAGTTCGCTCTCGGGTCGCCGGAGCGGTCGGCTGTGGTGCCAGTTGAAGTTATTTCCCGGGATCCGACCCCTATGAAAAGGTTGGCGATCTGGCCCGGGCTGGCCCCAGTGATCACGTCCGGTGATCGCCCGCGTGTGCGGATCGAGCACGATGTTTTTCGGATCAAAAAAATGCCCCTCCTCGGGATCCCACGCGCCTTCAAATCGGAAGCCGTATTCGAACGAGTCGGGCTGGAGATCATTCACAATCATGGCCCAGACATGCCCGAGACGGTATTCGGGCGGGAAGGGGATCTCCGCCATCGGCACGTCACCACCCTTCTCGAAAAGGACCAAAGTGCAGCCCGTGGCATGTGCGCTGAAGATGGAAAAATTTATCCCATGCGGGACGTGACTTGCCCCGAACGGCATCGGGTGTCCGTAGCGCAATTGAAATTCGCCATGCGAGTGCGTCGAGTCCGGGCGAAGTGCCATGTGCCCTTCACGCTACTCTGATTCAACGCCGAGCGGCAAGCCAAGGTTCGCTCTTGTGTCCGGGCGGGACCCAGATGAGGCTCCCGCACATGCCCGGATGTTACGCCGCCTTCCATAAACAGCTCGGAGACCTGACTCTCCTTGAGCCCGCGCTTTCGCGGTTGCGGGATTTTCACGGCGAGCCGGTGCGCCTTTTTACGCGGGGCGGGCATGCTCCGCTCGTCGAGCTGATGCCGGGCGTTCGATTTACGCGACCGCCGGTCTTTCTGCCGACCGGCGACATGTATTGCTTCGATCCCCTGAGCAAGTCGGCGTTCCGCTCACTGACGACTCCGGTCTGGGGCAGATACCTGATCATTCCGGAACGCCGTGAACTCCAGTGGTTCCACCCATGGATCTTCGCGATACCGCGATCCCCCGAACTCGGGGATTCCTACGTCGCCGAGTTTTTCTGGCAGCACACGCCCGTCCCGTCGACGAGTCCATTTCGCATGCCGATTCTTAGTCGTCCGCCGGACTCATGGGCTCCGGGTGGAGTTTCCAGCCGCTCGTTTATCCTCGTCAACGCCACCGCTGGCTGGCGGACCAAGCTTTGGTCGCCGTCGGGTTGGGCGGAGACGATCCGCTCGCTCGACGGTATCTCGCCGGTGTTGCTCACCAGCGGTGGTCAGGATTGGCAGGTCCGTCACTGCGAAGAGATTGTTAGTCTGATCGGCAATGGCCCGCGGGTTTTACCGACCTCGCTTCGGGAGTTCCTGTGGCTCTGTGCCAATGCCCGGGCGGTGCTAACGGTCGATGGTTCGGCTTCCCACTTCGCCGCCGCCTTTGGAACTCCGTCGCTGACACTGTTCGGGCCGACGAATTCAAAAAACTGGCACCGGCCCGGCCCTCAGCGGATCGCCATCTGCGCGCCGGTGGGCGGGGAGCAGATGGCCAGCCTGCGGGATTTCGGGCCAGACCCGGTCATTGCCGCCACGCGGGAACTTTCGCTGGCTTGATCTTACTCTTTGCAGGCGTCCTTCGCCTTGGCATTGAGCCGCTCGAAGGCCGAGCCGCTATCGATCGTGATGGTGTCGGTGCCAGCGTGGCGGATAATGACGCGCCAAGCCTCGAGCTTGTCCTGATAGTTTTTGCTGTAGCCGTAGCCACCGATGGAGGATTGACCGACCGTCAGTGTGCTCGACTCGCCAGGTTTGAGGGGCGGGAAATTCTCGGTGCCCTTGTAGCGCTCATACCTTGACGAACTCGGGGCCCCCCACCGCTCAACAATCATCGTCCATTCGAGCTGGCTAACGTCGAAGGGTTTCATGGAAATATTCTTCGCCAGCACCTTCAGGCCGAGTGTGCGTTCGACGCGGTCGAGCGAATAACCCGCGCCTCGTTCGTCGTCGTTGGAGAGCGTGGATTTTGAGACTTCCACCCGCATGCCATTCTCGTCCTTGGCCCGGAGTGTGAGTGCGGAGACGGCGACCAGGGCGGCGATGGCGAAAGCGACCTTCATGCTTTGAGTAGGTCAAATCCGGCAGGGCGGGTCAATCTTTTCCCCTCACCGGCCTCCTCAACATTTCTCAAGACCGCGTTGACAGGCACCGAAGGCCTGATAAAAATCTCCCTCCCTTTATGTCAAAGAAATCCCACTCGTCCAAAAAGACCGCGTCTGCCAAAGGCAAATTTGTTTACACCTGGGGTGCAGGCAAAGCTGACGGCGACGGCAAAATGAAACCGCTCCTCGGCGGCAAAGGTGCCAACCTTGCCGAAATGACCCGCATCGGTCTTCCCGTCCCCCCCGGATTTACGATCACCACGGAGGTCTGCACGTATTTCTACGATCACAAGAAGACTTACCCGCCGACCCTCCAGTCCCAGGTCGAAGCCGGCGTGCGCAACATGGAGAAAATCATGGGCTACAAGTTTGGCGACGCCAAGGGCTTCCCTCTCCTCGTGGCCGTTCGCTCAGGTGCACGGGACTCGATGCCGGGCATGATGGATACGATTCTCAACCTTGGACTCAATGACCAGACCGTGCTCTCGCTCGCTGCGGCGACGAAGAACGAGCGCTTCGCGTGGGATTGTTACCGCCGCTTTATTCAAATGTATGGCGACGTCGTGCTGGGTGTGCAAAAGCGCGAGGGTGAAGACCACGAGCCGTTCGAGACGGTCATCGAAGAGTTCAAACACGAAAAGTATCACCGGGAGATCGTCGATAGCGAACTTACCGCCGCCGACCAGCAAGAGCTCGTCGCCCGCTTTAAGAAGCTCGTCAAGGAGCGCACGGGCAAAGGCTTCCCGAACGATCCCTGGGAGCAACTGAAGGGCGCGGCCGGAGCAGTTTTTGGCTCATGGATGAACGACCGCGCGATTGTCTACCGCCGCAAATATGGCATTCCGGCCGAATGGGGCACGGCAGTCAACGTTCAAGCGATGGTCTACGGAAATACCGGCGAGACCTCCGGCAGCGGAGTCGCTTTTACTCGCAATCCGGCCAATGGAGCCAATGAATTCTACGGCGAGTTCCTCATCAACGCCCAAGGCGAAGATGTCGTCGCGGGGGTTCGCACACCCGAGCCCGTGCTCGAACTCAAAAAGCAAATGCCAAAATCCTACGCGGAGCTCATGAAAGTCCGTGCGATTCTCGAAAAGCATTTCAAGGACGTGCAGGACGTCGAGTTCACGATCCAGGAAGGCAAACTCTTCATGCTCCAGACTCGCAACGGCAAGCGCACTGCCGCCGCCGCGTTGAAGTTCTCGATGGACATGTATAAAGAGAAGCTCATCGACTGGAAGACCGCCGTGATGCGCAATCCGGCCGATCAGCTCGATCAGCTCCTCGCGCCAATCTTCGATCCTGCCGAGATCAAGAAGGCGAAGGAACTCGCCAAGGGCCTGCCGGCCGGACCCGGAGCAGCCTCGGGCAAGGTTTACCTCAATGCCGACCGCGCAGCAGCCGCCGCCGAGCGGGGCGAAAAAGTCCTCCTCGTCCGCAACGAAACCTCGCCCGAAGATCTTCGCGGAATGATTGCCGCCGAGGGCATTCTCACGGCGAAGGGAGGAGTCTCGTCTCACGCGGCGCTCGTCGCCCGCCAGATGGGCAAAGTCTGTATCTGCGGAGCCAGCGCGCTCGAGATCGACTATGACAAGAAGACCGTCAGCGTGGCCGGGCAGACTTTCAAGGAAGGGGACTTCCTCTCCATCGACGGCACGGCCGGCACGGTTTTCGCAGGCCAGATTGCCACCGCCCCGAGCGAGATCATCACCGGCCTCCTCCACGGCGACAAGGCGGCGCAGAAGACCGAGAAGTTCAAAAACTTCCTCCAGCTCATGAAGTGGTGTGCGCAGGCTACCCGCATGGAAGTCCGCACAAACGCCGATACGCCCGAGCAAACCGAAAATGCCCTGGCCTTCGGTGCCACCGGCATCGGACTCACCCGCACGGAGCACATGTTCTTCGAAGGCGACCGCATCGACGCGATGCGCGAGATGATTCTCGCCAACAACATCGCCGACCGCAAAGCCGCTCTGGCAAAGCTTCTCCCGTATCAGCGCGAGGATTTCACCGGCATCTTCAAAGCCCTCAAAGGCTTCCCGGCCACGATCCGCTTCCTCGATCCGCCACTCCATGAGTTCCTGCCCCACACCAAGGAGCAGCAACTCGATCTCGCGAGGAAACTGGGCATCAAGGTCGAATACATCCAGCAGCGCGTCGCGCAATTGCATGAGTTCAATCCGATGCTCGGACATCGCGGCTGCCGACTCGGCATCGCTTATCCTGAGATCACGGAAATGCAGGCCCGCGCGGTTTTTGAAGCCGCTGCCGATGTCGTGAAAAAGAAGATCAAGGTCAAACCCGAGATCATGATTCCGCTCGTGGGATTCAAGAAGGAACTCGACCTTCAAGTCGATATCGTTCACCGCGTCGCGAAGGAAGTCATGGCCGAGAAAAAGATCAAGTTCGACTATCTGGTCGGCACGATGATTGAAGTCCCTCGCGGCGCCCTCACAGCCGACGAAATCGCACAGACCGCAGAGTTTTTCAGCTTCGGCACGAACGATCTCACCCAGACAGCACTCGGCATCAGCCGCGACGACATGGGGAATTTCCTTCTGCCCTACACCGAGAACGAAATCTTCAAGAAGAACCCGTTCGCCACGCTCGACCAGACCGGCGTCGGCCAGCTCATGGAAATTGCCGTGAAAAAAGGCCGCGCCACCCGCAAGGCCATCAAGCTCGGCATTTGCGGTGAGCACGGTGGTGACCCCGACAGCGTCAAGTTCTGCCACAAGCTCGGCCTCGCCTACGTCTCGTGCTCGCCTTACCGCGTGCCCGTCGCCCGCCTCGCCGCCGCCCAAGCTGCGCTAGAAGAAGCGAAATAGTATTTCCACCCCGGAGGGATTTCCCTCCCCGACAGGAAGCCGCCCCGGGCCACACGCCCGGCGGCGGCTTTCTTTTTTCTTTGCATCGCCGGGAGTGGGCTCGTGGACTTGCGATAACTACTGCGTGGCAATCTTAACGAGCAGTCCGCGCTGGCGGGCATTTCGGAGGGTGACGGCGAAAAGCCAGGCGGCGAGGGCGAGGTAGAGCACGTTGAGCCCAGAGGCGATGATGAGTTCGGACTGTGGCAGGGGGTTGCCGGCCAAGACGGCCCGCATGGCCTCAAAGACGTGAGTCGATGGGAGTGCGAGTGCCACGGGCTGGAGCCAGGCTGGCAGCACGCTCACCGGGTAGAAGACCGCCGAGATCGGCTGGATGAGGAATGGCACCGCCCAGCCAAGGGATTCTGCCGCCTGACCAAATCGCAGGATGAGCGAGACCGACACAATGCCCAGCGACCAGCCGAAGACCAGCAGGTTGGCGAAGAATGGAATGAGAAGGAAATGGAAATCCCAGAGGCGGAAGGCGTAGGCGACCGCGGCGAGGATCGTTAGCACGATTACAGTGACGGTGACGCGTAGCATCCCGACGAGCGCCGTGGCGAGGACGTATTCCGACGGACGCACCGGAGCGACAAAAACGTTGAGCAGATTGCGCGTCCAGACGTCTTCCAAAAACGAAATCGCCAGCCCCTGTTGCGCGCGGAAGAGGATGTCCCAGAAAATCATCGCGCCAATGAGAAATGTAATGAAGTGCGGAAAATCGCCACTCGTGTTCTCCTTGAGGAAAAGCGTGAGAAATCCCCACACCATCAGGTCCACGACCGGCCAGAATACCAGCTCGATCAGCCGGATCGCATTGCGCGAGTAGAGCAAAACATGCCGCAGAATCAGACCCGCTATCACGTGAGGTTGCATCAGCTTTTCCCTCCGGCGCGGGCGAGGTCGATGAACATTTCTTCGAGGGAATCGTGTTGGGAGTGGCGGACGACTTCCTCCGGTGTGCCTTCGGCGATGACTTTTCCGTGGTGAATAAAGACGACACGGTCGCAGACTTCCTCGATGTCGCGCATGTTGTGGGACGTGTAGAGCATGCCGACGCCGTTCTCGCGCTGGACGCGGCGGAGGGTTTTGCGGACCTTGTCGGCGATGTCCGGATCGAGGCTCGCGGTGGGCTCGTCGAGCATGAGGAGTTCCGGGGAATTCAGGAGGGCTTTGCAAAGATTCACGCGCGTCGATTCTCCGGAGGAAAGGTGGCCGGTGACGCGGTCGCGGAGGGAGGTGATCTCGAGAAGTTCGAGAAGCGCCGCCGTGCGTTGGCGGCGATTTTTTACGCGGTAGATGAGCGAGAAGATGAGCAGGTTCTGCCAGACCAAAAGATTCGAGGGAAGGGGCGCGTAGGCCGAGCAGAAGTTGCACCGGCGGAGAATCTCGATGCGTCGGCGGGGCATGGGCAGACCGAAGGCATGGATCGTGCCGGATGTGGGTTCAGTAAGCCCGAGGATCATGTTCATGGCGGTTGTCTTTCCGGCACCGTTGACACCGAGCAGTCCGAGGATCTCACCGCGGCGGAGTTGAAAGCTGAGATCCTCGACGGCGACGAAGCCGTCAAATTCCTTGCGGAGATTTTTCACCTCCAGGATCACTTCGGCGTCTGCCACGGCTAGACGCCCTTGTAGTGCAGGCTGAGGACCCGGAGGCTGTCGGCTCCCTGCTCGGCTGTGTAAAGGAAAAGCTGGAGCGACGTGGTCGACTGCACCCATTGGTAGCCGATCAGGGTCTGGAGGACTTCGCCCTCCCGGGTCTTCTGGCGGGCAATGACGCGGCCCATGCCGTATTTCGTGTCGATGTTGCGGCGCGTCTGGTCGAAGAACTGGGCGTATTGGACCGAGTCCCAGCTTTTCTCGCCGTAGTGGAGCTCTATTTCGACCAGCGAATCACCGTCGAAGTAGAAGAGAGCGCGCTGTAGAAGTTTCTGGGGAATGCCCTCGACGACGAGCACATTGCGATTCTGGACCGTCTTCCGCTCGACGACAACCGCCTGGACCCGCTTGAGGCTGTCCTCCAGACGTTGGGCGGATTCTCCCCATTGGAAATTGAACGGCACACGGATCTCCTCCTCCGCCAGCGCAGGGGACAGCATGGCAAGTGCGAAAACGCAGGCGATGGTTATTCCGAATCGAGACACAGCCGGAGACTTTCAAAAATTAAAGACCCCGCGTCAATCGCTCACACGAATTTGTGTGAGAAATCGTTTGCCAAAATCCGGAAAACCGACAATAAGCGATTCTCAGCAGGTAAGGTCGTGATTTGGTGAACGTCGTGCGGAAGAACCCGGCGATAGTTTGAAACCCGGAAATCGGGAACAGTCTCAGATCCCAATGCGTTAAAGATAAAACCATGGGCAATAAACTCTATGTCGGTAACCTGTCGTTCAATACGACAGAAATCGCAATCCAAGACCTCTTCTCACAGAGCGGCACCGTATCCGAAGTCATGTTGATGCAGGACAAGTTCACGGGACGTTCGCGTGGGTTCGCATTCGTCACGATGGGATCGGACGCCGAAGCGCAGGCCGCAGTCGCAACTTTCCACGGGAAAGAACTCGACGGTCGTGCACTCACGGTCAACGAAGCCCGGCCCCGCGAAGATCGCGGCGGTGGTGGTGGCGGCGGCGGTGGTGGACGTTTCGACGGGCCTCGCCGCGATTCGCGTGATGATCGCCGCGGTGGTGGCGGTGGCGGACGCGGTGGTGCTGGTCGCGATTTTCGGCGATAGTCTCCCCCCGGGAGATTGCATCCTTACGTTCGTGTTAGTCCGGCGTCTCATCGAGACGCCGGGGCAGTTTTTTATTTGCTCTTGAGGTTTTGCCTCAGGAATGTGGGAACGTCCAAGTCTTCTCCTTCGACGATGGTCGGTTCGATTTTCTCAAACCGACCGCGGGCCACGGGCTCAAATTGGAGGGTCTCCTGTTTGACCTTTGCTTGAGCAGGCTTTGGCTTGGCCGGTTCCGGAGCGGGTTGGCGGGCCGGTCGCGGAGCGGGATTGGGCTCGATCTTGGGCTCGTCCACAATTTCTTTTTCCTTTGCGACGGGTGCCGGAACGGGATCTGCATCGAGAGGCGGTTCTGCGGTCGGGGATTCTTCCTCGCGAACTGGTGGAGTCTTTGCAGCGGGGCGCGCCGGTCTTAAAGGTTCACGGCGGGCAACTTTTCGCCCGTATTTTCCAAGCAGAGTTACCACAACAGGCGCGGAGTCATCCTCGCTGGTGCTCACCCCCAGATGAAGAAGTCCCGAGTCGGCCACCTGTTTGGAAATCTCTTCGAGCACCGTCCCAACCTCGGCAAAGGAAAGGTCCGGGGGGCCTGAAACATGAACCAAGAGGCTGCACTGCTCGTCGCCGAGGTGTTCACGGCTGAGGAGCGGGCTCCGGAGTGCTTGTTCGAGGGCTTGGTGTGCACGATTGCCACCGGCAGCGCTTCCGGTTCCGAACAAGCAAACGGCCTCACGGCCCTCGAGAACCGCAAGAAGGTCCGGTAAGCCGACGGCGAGCGGGCCGGGAGCCGCGATAAGCCGGGACAGGGTTACGAGGCATCCGATCAAAAGATCATCACAGGCGCCGAAGGTCTCAACCACACCGGCACGCGGCGCCGTGAGATCTGCCATCCGGTCGTTCTCAAAGTGGATAACGGCATCGGCGTGCTCGCTGAGTTCGTCGAGCGCGACGCGGGCCTGGCTCGCTCTCCTGCGTCCTTCAAACCCGAATGGCGTCGTCACCAGGCCAATGAGCAGGGCGCCATTCTTCTTAACCAACTCTGCAACGATGCCGACGGCTCCGGATCCCGTGCCTCCGCCCAAGCCTGTGCACAGAAAAACAATGTCTGCTTTGCTGACGGCCTCTTCAATTTCCGCGGATGACTCGCGGGCCGCATCCAGGCCGATCTCCGGATCGCCTCCTGCGCCGAGACCGCGGGTCGCGAGCGGGCCGATTGCGATTTTCGATCCGACGACGGACGACGACAGCGATTGCAAGTCGGAGTTCATCACGATGGCGGGAATGCTGTCGCCGTGAACAACGGTCATTCGGTCAGCGAGGTTGACCCCGGCATTGCCGAGTCCAATCAAGAGAAGCGAGGGATCGCTGGTTCGGTCGAGAAATTTGGGAATCGTAATCATGACGATGGGTGGTTTTTAAAACGGAAGCCGGAGTTTTCTTCCGGCGGTTTTCATCAGTCGGCCAAAGAACCCCTCCTCAGGTGTTTCAGACCGGACGGCCTGGGCATATTTTGTGAGTCCGATGCAGGTCGAGAACTGCGGGTTCTCAAAAGCCGAGGTCGGACCCGAAACGGCATGAGCGCGCGTCAGATGCACCGGCAAGTCGAAGACGGATTCCGCGACCTCCCGGACCCCGCGAATCAGGCTGCAGCCGCCCGTGAGCATAATTCCCGCCCCGAGGAGATGCTCAGGAACCTCGCCCGTGAGCCGCTTCCGGAGGAGAATAAAAAGTTCCTCCAGGCGGGCGTGAATGATCATGTTCAGCATCTCCCTTTCGACTTCCTTTCCGGAAAATCCGGTGTCGTTTTTGAGAATGATTTTCTCCCCGGGCAGAGATTTTCCGAGGATGGCCGAGCCCTCCTCAATCTTGAGTTTTTCGGCGCGGGTAATCGGGATGCGTAGGCCGATTGAGATATCGTTGGTAATATGATCGCCGCCGACAGCCAGCACGCCGCTGTGCCGCACGGTCTCGTCGAGGTAAACAACGTAGTCTGTCACTCCGCCGCCGATGTCAACGACCACCGCCCCGGCTTCTTTCTGGCTCTGATCGAGGACAACCTGCGCGGAGGCCAGGGAATTGACCACGACGTCTTCGACCTCAATGTGAAATTCCTTCACGCAGCGGATTGCATTTTGAATGCGGGTCATCGTTCCGTGGATGATGTGAAAATCCGCCTCCAGCCGGCTCCCCAACATGCCCAGCGGATTCAATACGCCTTCCTGCCCATCGACATAGTAGCGTTGAATAATCGAGTGGAGGATCGCATTTTCTTTCGGCAGACTGATTTCTTTCGCCTTGTATTCGACCCCCTGGATTTCCTCCTCGGTGATCTCACCGGATTCTTCGGGAATCGTTAGCGACCCCCGGTTGTTGAAGCTTTGGATGTGACTGCCCGTGACGGCCAGCCAGACGCTCTTGATCTCGACGTCACTTTTTTCCTCGGCATCGGAGAGTGCCTCGTGGACGCACTTCGAGGCATTTTCAAAATCGACAATCTCTCCTTTTCTGACGCCGCGCGATGGGGCCTCCCCAACGGCGAGAAGACGAATCTCGCCGTCATCCCGGCATTCCGCGACAACGGCACAGACTTTGGAGGTGCCGATCTCCAATCCGACGTGGATGTCTTCCCTCGCCATTAGTTTCTCCTTCCTTTCGCTTGTTGGACCAAACTGACTGTGCTTTCCCGCTGTGGTGGGTCGGCCATGACAAATCTCACGGGAGTGTTTCGGCGCACCATCAGGTTGACCGATTCGATCTCTCGTCCGCTGTCGCGGCAATGCTCGAGTAACTGGCGCAGGCGTGCCAGCTGCCCCGGAAAATCCTCAGGCGCGAAAGTAATCCGCGCGTTCCGATCGCTCGTCACCTCGATGCAGTATCCCTTTGAAATGTTTACCGAGCGGATCCGGAGCAGCGATTCCGGAGTGCTGACCACATCGTCCAGAAGCGCCAGAGCGCGACGCAGATCCTCATTGTGGAGCGGTTCGCCGTCGCGGATGTTGTCGCTTTGCACCCCGTAGATCACCGGCAGGTGATAGAACTCCGGCTGAATCAACCGGGGTTTCATCAGGAGGCCCGAACTGTCAGCAAGCATCGAACGGTCGGTATCGAACGGGTCGGCATCTTTTTCCGGAGGCGCAATCCAAGCCACAGGTTTTCTCGCCTCAAGAGTGACCGAGATTCCATCCGGCAACCGGCGTTCGATCGAGACGGTCGCGACTTGCGGCATCGCGCGCAGCGTTCGCTCTGCGGCGGCGAGATCGATGCGAAAAATATTTTCCCCCTCGCGGATTCCGGTCGCTTCGATGGCATCGTCGCGCGTCATCACGCCATCGAGTTCGAGATTCAGGCGTCGCAATGTGTATTCGGGATTGGAGAGAAAGAATTTGTCGAGCGCCGTCGTGACGCCGACCCAACCCGCTGTGCAGAGAACAACGACCAACGTGGATTTCCAAAAAAATCCCCCCACTTGCTGGCGACGCTGCCGACGCGCGGTCACCGTGCGGACTTTGACATCCAAGAGGTGATGGCTGCGGCCGTCTCCGAGTCGACGGTTTCCCGCAGTCCGCGGTGTCGAGCGTCTCGTCATCGCGCAAACCTCCTCAGCGACAGACCCGCGATGTGCTCGCAGAGGGCTGGGAAACTGAATCCGACAACGGCAGCGGCTTTTGGCAGCAGGCTCGTCTCGGTCATTCCCGGGATCGTATTGATCTCCAAAACACTGAGCTCGCCCCCGGGAGCCAGGAGGACGTCCACGCGCGAATAGACTTCGAGACCGAGGGCCGCCACCGAGTCGAGCGCGGCCTGTTGGACCGCTTCGGTCTCCTCAGCCGAGAGATGGGCTGGCACGTGATAATCGGAGGCACCCTTGGTATATTTATGCTCGTAATCGTAGAACCCCTCGTGAGGCACGATCTCGACGACCGGAAGCGCTTCGGTTCCGAGGATGCCGACCGTGAGTTCCCGGCCTCGGAAAAATTCTTCCGCCAAGACCCGTTCGCCATACTGGAAACAATCGGTCAGGGCATGCTCGAGTTCCTCGGGACCGGAAACGATGTGCACGCCGACACTCGATCCCTGTCGCGGAGCCTTCACCACATAAGGAAAATCAAATGCGGGGCTCTCGTGCTGCGTCAGAATTTGCCAGGCCGCGGTTGGGACTCCGGCATGGCCAAAACAAATCTTCGTTTCGATTTTATCAAAGGCCAGGCGACTCCCGCTGGCGCCCTCGCCGGTATACGGCACTCCCCTTGCGTCGAGAATTGTTTGGAGCTCGCCGTCTTCACCAAACGTTCCATGGATGATATTAAACGCGAGGTCGGTCCCGAGTGGCAGATCAAAGTCCGCGCCGGTCACGTCGATCTCAGTGACCTCGGCTCCGCATTCCCGGAGTGCCCGGCCCACCGCAGCCCCGGAGCGCAGCGAAACTTCCCGTTCCTTGCCAGGCCCGCCCATGAGGAGTGCCACGGATTTTCCCTGCAAAATTCCAGCGTAGATTTTTTTCATCCTTCGATCCCCACAATTTGAACTTCCGTTTCGAGGTGAATTCCGCGATCGCGGTCGGCCGCGGCCCGGATTTCCTCGATCAACGTCAGGACATCGCCGGCGGTCGCCCCGCCATCATTCACAATAAAGTTTCCATGAATCTCCGAAACCCGCGCGCGACCGACCGAAAAATTTTTGAAACCCAATTCTTCGACCAACCGGCCCGCTGGAATCGATTCCGGGTTCTTAAAGATACAACCGGCGCTCGCAGCCACCGGCTGGGATTCGCGCCGTTTTTTGGCCGACTCCGAGATCACCCGGTCGATATCCGTGCGTTCTGCTGGAGAGCCTTGGAGCACGGCCGAGAGCGCATAGTTTTTGCGCAGCGTCGGCACACTGCGATAGTGGACCTCGAATTCCTCAGGCGTCCGCGTGAAGATGTTTCCGTCCTGATCGCAAAATCGAACCCGCACGACTTGATCGAACGTCTGCACACCCATCGCTCCGGCGTTCATGCGGAGGCCGCCACCTAGGTTGCCGGGAATCCCCTCCATCCACTCGAATCCGCTGAGCCCCGCCGAACGTGCGAGGCCGCTGAGTTGTTTAAACTTCACGCCAACGCCCGCCGTGATCTCGGATCCGTTGACCTCGTGCCGAACAAACTCGCCTCGGGCCAGGTGGGCGACGACGCCCGGAATCCCGCCATCCCGAACAAGCAGGTTTGAGCCCCGTCCCATGACCATGAATGGGATGCCGGCGTCCGAGCAAAATTGAACGAGGTCCGTGAACCCCTCCTCGGTTTCCGGTTCGGCCCAGAACTGCGCAGGACCACCGACGCGCATCGTGGTGTGCTTCGCCAGCGGCTCATAAAGTCGGATCGCTCCCGGCCCCATCGCCTCCGAAAGTTTCTCACGAGTGGCGAGATCATCAGCCAACCGCGCGCCGGCTTCGTGGATGTTCCCGGCACCCAGAGTGATGACCAGATCGCCCTCGCGCACCTCGGCGGCCGCAGCTTGGTGGATCCGGGAAACCTCGGCCACATGCCGGGCTGAGCCATGACCATGGGCAACCAAGGCATCGACGATAGTCTGGCCAGAAACGCCCGGGATCGGCTTTTCGCTAGCCGGATAAACATCGGCGACAAAGACCTGATCGGCGTCGTCAAAGGCCCGGCCAAAAGATTCCTTCAACGCCAGTGTGCGCGTGTAGCGGTGGGGCTGGAAAATCGCAATCACCCGCTTCCAGCCACCCGTTCGCGCCGTGGCCAGCGTGGCGGCAATCTCGGTGGGATGGTGTCCATAATCGTCGACGAGCAGGTTGTTGGCCGACTCGTAGCGGATCTCAAATCGCCGACGTGCACCGCGGAATCCATCGAGAGCCAGTGCAATTTTTTCAAACGGAATACCCAACGACGTAGCCAGGGCAACGACCGCGACGGCATTCACGGCGTTGTGGGCTCCGGGAACATTGAGAGCGATTTCTCCGAGCGTGGCACCGCCGTGTTCAACGACGAACCTCGAACGGAAGTTTTCCGTGCGGAGCGCGGCCAGCCGGTAATCGCTGTCCGCCGAATGACCATACGAGATCGCCCGAGGATGAGCCCCACAGACCCGCCGGGCACCGGCATCATCGCGGCAGTAGAAGACATGGCCTTGTGTCTGATTAACCAAGCGCGTGTAAACCGCATCGATTGCCGCGAGGTCCTTGTAGAAATCGAGATGCTCCGGCTCGATGTTCAGGACAATGGCATGTTCCGGATGGTAGTTGATCAGGGTTCCGTCGCTCTCGTCGCCCTCGGCTACAAAGTATTCGCCCTCGGAATCCCATCGCGCATTCGTGCCGAGGATCGGGATTTCCGCCCCAACGTAATGCGAGGGCTTGAGCCCGCAGGCCCGGAGCACGTGAGCAGCCATCGAAGAGGTGGTCGTCTTTCCATGCATCCCGCATACGATCACACCTTTTTTCGCCGCCATCATCGCGGCCAGCGCATCGGCCCGCCGGACCATCGGGATGCCGCGCTGGGCGGCATCGTCGTAGGCTGGGTTTCCGGGTTTGATTGCCGACGAGTAGATGACGATTTCCGCATCGGCGACGTCTTCCGCGCGATGAGAGGGAAAAAATCGCAGGCCTTTTTTGCAAAGGCGCTGCACTTCGATGGTATCGACTTTGTCGGATCCGCTCACCTGGTTTCCGAGAGCCAGAGCCAGAGCCGCGATTCCGCTCATTCCGGATCCTGCCACTCCGAGCAGATGGACCCGCCGCGAGGTCGGGCCAGTTAGAGCTTCCTGGAGTTCCTGAAGTGTCATCGCGTCGCCTCCCGGACAGCTTGTTCCATGAGGTCTGCAACATTTGAGGCGGCCGATGCGGGGGGGATCCGGTGGGCGGCCATGGACATCTTTTCGCGTCGTTGGTCATCCCCGAGGATGTTCAGGATCAACGCGGAAAGTGTCTCAGCGACGGTATCCTTTTCGACAAGCATCTCGGACGCTCCGGCGCGAACGTAGATCTGGCCATTGGCGGTCTGGTGATCATCGGTCGCGTGGGGGTAGGGGATGAGAATCGAGGGCAACGCAAATTGCGAAATCTCGCTGAGGCTCGACGCTCCCGCTCGCGACACGACGAGATCCGCGGCGGAATAGGCCTCCTCCATTCGATGATGGAATGGCGAGACATAGTGGGGGATTTCATCCCGTTGGTAGTTTGCGGCGGCGAGCCGATCATCCCGGTCGCCTGTGAGATGAATGACCTGGACGTTTTTGCCGGCGAGCAGCGGGGCGGCCTTGAAGAGGAGTTGATTGATCCCAGCCGCACCCTGGCTGCCTCCCGTGACGAGGAGCGTCTTGCGATCCGGTGCGAGATGGAATAATCGCCGCGCCGCGCCCTGGTCCATGGCGGCACCTAGGTTCTTCCGGACGGGCGTCCCGGTCACTGCACATGAGACTCCGGGCAGTCGCGCCTCGCACTCCTCGAAACCCAGAAGAACCTTGGTCGCAAACTTTGCCGCCAGACGGTTTGCCCGGCCGGGGATCGCATTCGACTCATGCACAAACGCGGGCAGGCCACGCATCCGTGCTGCGAGCACCGGCGCGGTCGACGTGAATCCTCCCATGCCGAGCACGATGGACGGTCGGAACCGGCGGTAGCTCCCCCGGCAGAGTGAGACACTCTCCCAGAAACGACGCAGGAACCGCACAAACGCCGGCGAGACGAGCATCGATGGCATTCCGATCGATGGCAGCTTCTCGGATCGAAACTCCGGCCGATCTTTCAACGCCGTTGTATCGATCTCCTTCTCGGAAACAAACAAGAGCACCTCATGCCCGCGAGACAGTAAAGTTTCCGCAACGGCCAGGCCGGGAAATAGGTGCCCACCGGTTCCCCCGCAGGCAATCACAGCTCGAAATGGAGGTGTCTCACTCATAGTCGGGGCTGGATGCTGGGCTTCAGAAGAGCCGGGGCAAAACGGGGCACCAAGGGCATGCCGTGCCGGTGGATGTTGACGAGCACGCCGATCAGAAATAGGCAAACCATCAGATTCGATCCTCCATAGCTAATAAACGGGAGTGGCATTCCCTTGTTCGGCAGGAGCGAGGTGGTCACGCCGATATTCACAGCCGCCTGGAGCGAGATCATCATGACAGCACCAAAGCCGAGGAGAAGCCCGAATCGGTCTCGCGCATTCGCAGCCACCAGCGAACCGCAGAGGCAGATCATCAGGTAGCCTACCACCGTCAATAATGTAAAGCGGAGCCCGAGCTCTTCGCCGATCATGGGAAAAATAAAATCCGTATGCGCGTAGGGCAGGTAAAGCATTTTCTGGCGACCTTCGCCGAGGCCAAGCCCCTCGATCCCGCCCGAGCCAAATGCGATGAGTGCCTGCCACTGTTGGAGTCCCTCGCCGAGTCGATATTGTTCCGGATTGAGAAACGCCAGCAGGCGCCCTTGACGCTCGTCGATATGCATCGCCAGCGTCATCATTCCGCCGAAGCCGCAGAGTGCCATGAGAGCCAGCCAGCGCAGGGCGGTTCCGGCAACGAACATGAGGGCGACGGCCGTAGCTCCGATCAGCGCGGTGTTTCCCAAATCCACCTCGAGCGCGATCGGCACGAGCAGCACACCGACAATCGCCAGCGGGAGAACAAAACCCTTCCAAAATGTGCGCGAATCCTTTTCAAACTTCGAAAACCACCACGCGAGAAAGAAGATCGCGGCCACCTTCGCCAACTCGCTCGGTTGGACAACGCCGAATCCCACATTAATCCAGCGCGATGACCCGTTGATCCTCAGCCCGATTGGCGGAACGAAGCAGAGCAGGAGCAGGAAAAACGCGCCGGCAAACCACAGCCACCACGTCTTCTGCCACCAATGGTAGTCGATGCACGCCGCGCACAAGGCGACCACCAGCCCGACCCCGAGCCACATGCCCTGCCGTTTGACGAAGAAATAGATATCGCCATGGCTGTCACGGGCAAACGCACTCGTGCTGAAAAGCATGACGAGGCCGAGGGCGATGAGGCCCGCGACGGTCAGCAGCAGGAGGTGGATACCGTGTTTCTGCATGGCGATTCTTCAGAAGTGACCGCTTAGGGAACGATCAGCTTTTGTCCGATTTGGAGCTTGGTCGGATCCTCAATCTTGTTGGCCTTCATCAATTCGGCGTAGGTCACCTTCAACTTCTTCGCGATGGAGTAAGGATTGTCGCCCTTGGCCACCGTGTAGGTTGTGCCCGCCGATTTAGCCGCGGGTGCCGCCGCTGGCTTAGTGGCCGGAATGGCCGTCGGAGCAGCGTCGGGAACCTTTTTCGCGTCAACCACCTTTGGGGCGACAGGCTTGGCGGCCGGAGTGGCTGCCGTTTTGGGTGCCGTGAGTGCCGGTTTGACCTCCGAGGTTGTCACCTTCGGGACATCCGCGGACGGAATCCGCAGCGCTTGGCCGACGTGGATCGTCGATCCCGCTGGGATTTCGTTGGCACGCTCAATCGCCTCGATCGATGTCTTATGCTGGGCTGCGATCTTCGTGAGTGTATCGCCCGGGACGACTGTATACGCCACGGCATCGGCGACTGGTGCCGGCTTCGCGGGAATCACTGGCTTCTCGGCGACCTTGGCTGCTGGAGTGGCGGCTGTCGGGTCCTGCTCCGGAGAGGATGTCTCGACCTTCGGCTCTGGCTGGGCGGCGGTTGTCGTCGCGGCCTTTGGCGCACGCTCGGCCATGGCTGGACGGGCCTTCAGCGAGTTGAACGCGAACACGCCGCCGACGGCGAGGACGTGAAGAGCAAGAACGACAATGAAGGCGTGCGAGAGCTTCATGTTAGGCTCGGACTCGCCGTCGTAGTCTTCGATTTCTTCGGTGCTGGCTGCCGCCCGGGCCTGGAGCAGCGTGCGACGGGGAGGAAGCCTCCTCGGCACGCGGCGCGGAGTGGGCGGCCGTGATGTGGGTTTTGGTTTCATGTGGTTTTTGTTTTTTGGCTGCTGAGGTTTCTGACTGCTGACTTGAAAAGATTTCCGCGTTCACCGTAGTTCTGGAACATGTCAAACGACGAGGTGCCGGGAGAGAAAAGGACGACATCGCCCTCGGTGGCGAGGGCCTGAGCGGCGGAAACGGCTTCGTCGAGAGACGCGCAGGGCGAGCATGGTGTGCCCGACCAAGACTTGGCGATCCGCTCGCGCATCTCCCCGATCAACACAGCCGCGCGGACCCGCTCGCGGACGAGCGGCGCAATGGCATCGAATTCGAATCCCTTGTCTTTTCCTCCCGCGATGAGAATCACCCGGCGGTCCTGCGAGCGGATGGCTTTTTCCATCGCATCGAGGTTCGTTGCCTTCGAGTCATTGATCCACCGAACCCCCTCGAGATCGCGGACAAATTCGCACCGATGCTCGGGAGGGGCGTAGCGCCCGACGGCGGCTGCGAGTTGGTCGAGATCGATGTGGAGGGCGTGGCCGATGCCGAGGGCCGCCATGAGATTCTCGGCGTTGTGGATCCCGGGTAGAGCGGTGTCGGCTTGGTCGATGATCGGTAGCCCGTGGTGATGGATGACCGTTCCCCGCAATGTGAAGTCGGCGTCATCATGGACCGCGCTGAATGTCACTTTTCGTGCAGCGATCTCCGGGAGATCGTTGACGGCATTGACGATGGCCACGTCGTCTGCCGTCTGGTTCTCGAAAATCCGCAGCTTCGCCGCGCGATACTCGGCCACGCCGGGATAACGGTCCAGATGGTTGGCGCTCAGGTTGAGCCAGGCTGAGACTTGCGGGCGGAATGTGCGGATCGTCTCCAGTTGAAAGGAACTGACCTCCAGGACCATAACGTCCAGCTCATGACTCTGCTGAACGGCTGTTGCGAAGGGCAGTCCGATGTTGCCGCTGGCCATCGCCCGCAGCCCCACGCTCTGGAGCATTGTGGTCGTGAGCTCGGTCGTGGTCGTTTTTCCATTCGTTCCGGTGATGGCAACGACCGGGCACGAGCATTCTTGAAATGCCAGCTCAAGCTCGCCGATGAGGGGAATCTTTTTGGTGACGACGTTGCGCACGAGCGGGACATCGGGATCAATGCCAGGGCTGATCACCGCGACGTCATAGATTGATGGGTCGGAATCGGCCGCCGGACCGAGGAGAACATTGATCCCGCGAACGCGGAGAGAGCCAGCCTTGGCCCGGATCTCGTCGTTTTCCAGCGTCTCGCAGACCGTGACGGATGCCCCCTCCTCCTGGAGAAGCAATGCCGCGGCCTGGCCGCTATGGCCGAGCCCGAGAACAACTGCATGTTTTCCGCTGTAGATCATTTGTTCACCGAAGTTTCAGAGTCGCGAGTCCGAGAAGAGCGAATAGGACGGACATAATCCAAAAGCGCACGATGACGGTATTTTCTTTCCATCCGCTCAGTTCGAAATGGTGGTGCAGGGGAGACATTTTAAAAATCCGCCGCCCGGTCGTCTTGAAGCTGGCCACTTGCAGAATGACCGACATGGCCTCGATGACAAAGACGCCTCCGACAATGACGAGCAGGAGTTCCTGTTTGCAGCAGATCGCCACGGCACCCAGAACGCCGCCGATTGCCAGCGATCCGGTGTCGCCCATAAAGACGCGGGCCGGGTAGGCATTCCACCAGAGGAATCCGAGGCACGCCCCGAGGAGCGCGCAACAAAGAACGGTGAGCTCGCCGGAATAGACAACAAACGGAATCTGAAGATAGCTGGCTGCCTTGAAATTGCCCGCGAGATAAACGAGGACCGCGTAGGTTGCGGCCACCGTGGCGGTGCAGCCGGTGGCCAAGCCGTCGAGTCCGTCGGTGAGGTTCACGGCGTTCGACGTGCCGACGATGACCAGAAGATAGAATATAAACGTCAATCCGCCCATGCTTAGGACAATCGGATCCTTGAAGAATGGGATGTAGAGCTGCTGTGCAACTTCGGAGACTTTGGGATTGCTGAGAAAAAACCACGTGAAAACACCCGCGAGAATGCATTGCAGCACGAACTTCAACCGGCTGCTGATCCCGTCCGAGCTTTTCTTTGTGACCTTGAGCCAGTCGTCGTAAAAGCCGATGGCACCGAGAAAAAGCATGCTGAAGAGGACGATCCAGACGAACGGATTCTCCGGGCGAGCCCACAGGAGCGTCGAGATCAGGACCGAGCCGATGAGGAGAATGCCCCCCATGGTCGGGGTGCCTTTTTTCCCGCCATGCAATTCGAAAAGCTTGTGGACTTCTTCCCTGCTTCGGATCGGCTGTCCGAACTTCAGCGAGATGAGCTTGCGGATGACAAAATTGCCGAAGACGAGGCTGAGCAGAAAAGCCGTGACCCCCGCGCAGATCGCGCGAAAGGTGATATATGAGAAAACATTCAGGGCTTTGAAAAAGTCATTATTCCCTGCCCAGCTGCTCAGATCGGAAAGGTAGTAAAGCATCAGTTTTTAAAGTGTTCGATGACCGATTCCATCCGAGCGGAACGGCTGCCTTTGACGAGAACGATATCGCCGGGTCGGGCCAGACTCTTCAGCATCCGCGCGGCCGAGATGGTGTCGTCAACCTCATGTGTCCGTCCGAGCCGTGCGTCGCGAGCGGCGGAGGCGATGGCTCCAGCTTCCGGACCGACTGTCACAAGGATGTCTGCCGTCGCGGCGGCGGAACGCCCTGCGCGCTCGTAGCCTTTGGCTGCATAATCGCCGAGTTCGCCCATCTTTCCAAGGACAGCAATTCTCCTGCCGGATCCAGGGAGAGATCGAAGAGTCTTTAGTGCGGCTTCGACCGAGTCCGGGCTGGCGTTGTAGGTATCGTCGAGAAAGATGACGCCCGCGATGATCCGGCGCTCGAGGCGACCGCCGACGAGTTGGGTGGCTGCGAGTCCCTTGATGGCCTGGTCGATGGGAACATCGAGAGCGAGGCCGGCGGCCAGGGCGAGCAAAGCATTTCGCACCATGTGTTCGCCGTTGGCATTGATCGAGGCGGGGTGGCGCTCGCCGTCGACCACGACTTGAAACGTGCATCCGGCATCGGACTCAACGAGGGAGTCAGCGGTTAAGTCGCCGCCCGAGAGTCCGGCCCGGACGACGCGACCGCGGCAGCGATCCGAGATTTCCGGAGTTTTGTCGTCATCCGAGGAGAGAATGATCGTTCCTGATTCGGGAACGGCCTCGGCGAGTGTTCCTTTTTCGAGGGCAATGGCATCTCGTGACCCGAGATACTCAATGTGAGCCACGCCGATGTTTGTAATGATCGCGACATCCGGGCGGGCGAGCGCGGCGAGCGGAGCGATCTCTCCCGCGTGATTCATTCCGGTCTCCCAAACGGCGACGTCGTCGTCGGTCGTGGCCGAGAGAATTGAAAGCGGAACCCCAATATGATTGTTCAAATTTCCGACGGTCTTTGTGACTCGGTAGACGCTCCCGAGGACCCCTGCGGTGAACTCCTTTGTGCTCGTCTTCCCATTGCTGCCGGTGATGCAGACGACGCGGAGGGCGAGCCGGGATCTCCACGCGGCGGCCAAGCGTTGTAGGGCGGCCAGTCCATTGTCCGCCAGCAGGACGGGAACCGTCAGCCCGGCGGCGGCATCCTCGGAATCCAGAAGAACCGCGGCGGCTCCGCGGGCGACGGCATCGGCGGCAAAGGCGTTGCCGTCGAAGTTTTCTCCGCGAAGTGCGACGTAGAGGTCACCCGGGCGGATCGACCGGGAGTCCTTGCTCACTGTCGTGATGGGTTGGTCGGGAGATCCCTGAACGGGGCGTGCGCCCGCCATGACGGCCAGTTCTGAAAGTGGAATCGGATTCATGGTTCAGGTCTCCGATCGTTTGGATGCGATGGCGCGCTCGGCGACCGCGACGTCATCGAACACGATTTTTTTATCTGCAAATTCCTGCGTTTTCTCGTGGCCCTTCCCGGCGATGAGGATGATGTCGCCCGGCTTTGCGATATCGATGGCGTGGCGGATGGCCGCTTCGCGATCCGAGATCGTTTCGAACCTTGTCCCTCTCATGCCAGATTCGACATCGCGGAGAATCGCCTCCGGATCTTCGCGTCGTGGGTTGTCCGATGTGATAATCGAAAGGTCCGAAAGTTCCTCGCTCGCCGCAGCCATCAGAGGACGTTTGGCCCGGTCGCGATCGCCTCCGCAGCCGAAGACGGTGATCAACCGACTCGGCTGAAGTTCCCGTAAAGTCCTGAGCACATTGCGCAGGGCGTCATCGGTGTGGGCGTAGTCCACATAAGTGTGGAAATTCCGTTTTGAAGCCACGCGCTCGAGGCGTCCGGGAACCTGTGGGGCCTGCGCCAGTGCGGCGACGGAGGCCCGGAGCTCGACGCCGCAAGCCGTCGTTGCGGCGAGCGCTCCGAGAGCGTTGAAGACATTGAAGAGGCCGATGAGTGGGAGTCGGACGAGAAAACTCTTCTTTCGTGCGTCGAGTTGGAAAACGGTTCCGTTTCCATCAAAGCGGATTGCGCTGGCGCGGAATCCCGCGTTGACGCCACGGCCGAACGTTATGGTTTTGACGGTCTTGCCGAATTTTTCGATGAGTCGATGGCCGTAGCGATCATCAGCATTGATGATGGCGCATCCACGCTTGTCCGATTGGGCGGCGAGCTTTTCAAAGAGTAAGGCCTTCGCGTCGAAGTAGGCTTCCATCGTGCGATGAAAATCCAGGTGATCCTGTGTCAGATTAGTAAAGACAGCCGCATCGAACGACACGCCATCCACACGGTGCTGGACGAGGGCATGGCTGGAAACCTCCATGGCCACAGCTCGTCCGTGGGAGTCCCGCATTTGGGCAAGGAGGGCTTGGAGGTCGATGGATTCCGGAGTCGTCCGCGGGGCAGGGATCTCCTGTCCCGCCACGACGTATTTAATGGTGCCGACAAGGCCGCACGACAATCCCGCCGCATTGAGGAGGTGCTGGGCGAGGAAAGCCGTTGTTGTTTTTCCATTCGTTCCCGTCACTCCGACGCACTTCAACGAAGAGGCGGGGGTAGCGTAGAACCCGGTAGCGAGGGATCCCATGGCCGATCTGGGGTTCTCCACTTGAACGACAGGTGCTCCGAGGTCGCCCGGATCCTCCGCGCCGACGACCGCCACAGCGCCACGCGCTACAGCATCGCGAGCAAAGCCCATTCCGTCGAGTTTCCCGCCTGGTAGCGCGAAGAAAAGACTTCCCGGTTCGGCTGTTCGGGAATCATACGATAGAGAAGAAATCTCCGGGTCGGCTAAGACCGGTGGAATCCCGGCGGATTGGAGCAATGCGGAGAGCTTCATGGGTCAGTTCGCGCGCTCCTCGATCGGTTTTCCGAGTGCGAGCGGAGTTGCACCGATGGGCTCCGCGCGGAGTGCGGGAACGAGATTGAGGTAGCGGGCAGCCTTTTCCCCGATGCGGGAAAAGATCGGCGCCGCGACGGTGCCGCCGTAGTTCAATGACGATGAGATCGTTGCGTTGTTGATCATGACGAGGCAGACGAAACGTGGATCTTCCGCCGGAAGGTATCCGACGAACGAAACGACATATTGTCCCGCTGCATAGCCGCCGGTTGGACTGACTTTTTGCGCGGTCCCGGTTTTGCCTGCGACGGTGAATCCGGAGACCTTTGCGAGCTGGGCCGTGCCCCGCTCACCCACCACTTCCGCCAGGGCGTCGCTGACGAAATGAGCTGTCGAGGTCGGGATGACCTCGCGGGTGATTCGAGGGGGCTTGTCGAGAACGGTTTGACCGTCCTCATCTTCAACCGAACGAACGATCTGTGGAGCCATCAGGTGGCCACCGTTGGCGATCACCGACATGCCCATTGTGATCTGGAGCGGCGTGACGGCCAGCGCGTGTCCCATAGGCATTCGTGTGATCGTGAGTTTGTCCCAGCGATGGGGCGGATGGACGAGGCCGGGAATTTCCCCCGGCAATTCGATTCCCGAGCGTTCGCCGAAGCCGAAGCGCCGGACGTATTCGTAAAATTTCTCTTCGCCCATCATCATTGCCATCTTTGCCGAGCCGATGTTCGATGATTTGACGAGGATGTCGTGAACGCTCATCGATCCGTAGCCGTGATGATCCCGAAGGATTTTTCCTCCATAAGCGAAGTGTCCGTTCTCGCAGAAGATCATGGATTTTGCGTTGACGGTCCCTTCGTTCAGGGCACCGGACGCCACGACAATTTTGAACGTCGAGCCCGGCTCAACCATGTCGATGACCGCGCGGTTCTTCATCTGCTCCGGCCCGGCGTTACCGGGATCATTCGGATCGAAGCACGGGCGGCTGGCCATCGCGAGGATCTCACCGGTCTTCGGATCCACCATCAGCACGATCGCTGTTTCTGGCTTGAGATCTTGAAAGGCCGTCTCGATCTCTTCCTCGACGATCGACTGGAGACCCATATCGATCGTCAGTCGAACATTCTGTCCGTTCTCGGCAGGTTCCTCCTGGCCGCGGTAGAGCATGATTTCGCGGCCGGTCCGATCCCGCTCGATGTAGCGATAACCGTCCTTGCCGCGGAGATATGCCTCCATCGTCATTTCAATCCCTTGGACGCCGGTGCCGTCGTGATCGAGGAACCCGAGGACATGGCCGAGCATCTGGCCGTTCGGGTAGGTGCGGACAGCATCGGGCTCGGAGTAAAGGCCGCGAAGACCCGCTTCCTGGGCAGCCGCCAAGACGGCCTGGGCCTGATCTTCGGGAACGCCGCGGCGGATGACGACGTATTTGCGGTCTGTCGTCAACTTGGTGACAAGCTCGGCTTCATCGAGGCCGAGAATCGGAGCGACCGCGGCTGCCAGAGCCGATGGATCCTTGATGTGCGAGCCATCCGCCGTGATCGTTCGGACGGGGAGGTTCGATGCCAACAGCTCGCCATTCCGGTCAAAGATCAATCCGCGGCGGGCGTGGATCACCTGGCGCATCGTATGCTTTTGTGCCGCGAGGGCCGAATACTCGTCGTGTTTTTTAACCTGGAGATGGACGAGCCGTGCCGAGTAAACCGTGAAGACGAGAGCGACGGCCGCACAGGCGATCCCCGTGCGTGTGCGTGCCGTCTTCATCATTGGCGTCGGCCCTCGTTAAATGCGGTTCTTAATACCCCATCGGCGGCAGCTTCCGTCGGGGGAGTGAGCCGGGCGATGGCAATATCCTGAATCGGCTTGACCGAGATAAATCCCTCCGCGACCCGCTGCTGGAGTGTCCGGCGGGACGAGAGCTCGGTAACGCGTGCGAGGAGGACTTCGTTGGCCGCGCGGATTTCGCGGATGCGCCGCTCGACCTGGCGGATTTCCTCACCGAGGGCGAACTGTTGATTTTTGATGTAAACGTATACCAACCCCGCGCTGCCGCAAAGGAGCGCGATCAGCAACCATCGGATCAGCGATGGGAAGTGGACCGGGTTGACTTGCTTTCTGCGATTTTCAGAGGTGTTCATTGTTTGGTCTCCTGGATTTTTTCGACGACCCGGAGCTTGGCGCTTCGGGACCTCGGGTTGCTTTCGGATTCCTCGATGCCGGCATCAATGGGGTGCGGTGTGAGCAGGCGGAAGATCCGGCCGGGATTTCGCCTGGGTTCGGGCCATTCTGGGCGGTCAATCCATTCCTGGCTTCGCTCGCGGAACGAGTGTTTGACGATTCGGTCTTCGAGCGAGTGGAAGGTAATGATGGCCAGCCGGGCACCGGGCGCGAGCAGTGTGGGCAGGGTGACGAGCGCCTCGCGGAGTGCGCCCAACTCGTCGTTAACGGCAATCCGCAGGGCCTGAAATATCTTTGTCGCCGGATGGCGCGGGCCGGTGCGAGGAACTACCGACGAGACCGCCGCGGCGAGGTCGAATGTGGTCTCGAAGGGGTGGTCGCCTCGCAACGAAACGATTCGTGCCGCGACCTGGGCGGCGCGGGATTCCTCGCCATAATCACGGAAGATGCGGATGAGTTCCGCAACCGGCAGATTATTAACGAGATCCGCTGCTGTCTGGCCGGTGGTCTGGCTCATGCGCATGTCGAGCGGGCCATCCTTCATGAAGGCGAATCCGCGGCCCGGATCGTTGAGTTGATGGGAGGAAACGCCGATATCCAGAATCGCCCCGCCCAATCCCCGGTGCTCACCGAGGCTCTCCAAAACCGCGCCTGCATCACGAAAGTTTGCCTGAACGGTTCGCAGGTGTCCGCCGAACCGAGCCAGCCGGCGTCCGGATTCTGCGAGGGCATCCGGATCCTGATCGAGGCCGATCACCTCGGCTCCGGCCGCAAGGAGGCGCTCACTGTGCCCGCCACCGCCCAAAGTCCCGTCCAGAAACAACATGCCCGGAGCAGGACGCAGCAGGGCGGTCACCTCGTCCGCCATGACGGCGATGTGATAATCGTGAGTGCTCGACTCAGTGTTTTCCAAATTGATTCCCAACAGGTCGTCGGAGTCCAAGAAGTTCATATGCGTTCCGGGGGCGGATTTTGATGGTGGCGTGACCGGGCGGTTTGCCGTTGGTGCTTTTTCCGGCATGGAAGCCAAAGAAAAACGAACGACCGCCTTTCGACATCAGTCACTCCTCCTCATGGTTGATGGCCTTTCATGTAAAAATTAAAGTCCGACCGCCTCCGCCGCTTTCTGGAATGTTGCGTAGCTGGATGCCGAGGTTGCCTCGTGCCGATCCTTCGCCCAAATTTCAAATCGACTCTCGACCCCGATAAAAATGACCTCGCTGCCGAGTCCGGCGCGTTCACAATGTTTTTCTGGAAGAACGATGCGACCCTGCTTGTCCGTCGTAACGGTGTGGGCCTCGCCGTAGAACGCACGGATCGCCTCCCGCTTCTCGACCGGACTCAGCGCCTGAGAGTCGAGGAAGAGTTTTTTGTAACTCGAGAGCTCCTCGCTCCCCATGACCAGCAACTGCCCCTGCCCGGGGTGGGGAACCACGTGGAACTCCTCACCCTCGCCCGCGACCCAAGCCGATGGGATCGCGACACGCTTCTTCACGTCCAATGAACGTGGAAACGTGCCCAGGTAGAGCGGTGGCTTTTTGGATTCCTGACCCATGATCTCGAAGGTGTGCCGTGACAAAGTCTGCCACAACACCCCACTTTTCACCACTTTTCCCCACTCTGGTCAACAAAATTGTTTGGTTTTGGTCGATGTTTCGCTGTGATTTGTCGTCAGACCCAGCCCATCCAGCCGATGAATCCCGCGGCGCCGACGATGATCAGGGGATTGATCTTGGTGACGGTGCAGATGACTGTGCAAATTCCGGTGAGGAGGAATCCGCGCCAATCGTGGTCGGCGGCTTTCGACATGACGTAGCCACTCGCGAGGACGAGGGCGACGGTGAGGGGGGCGAAGCCTTTTTCAATCGCGTGGCGGATGGGGGATTTTTCGGCCTTTTGCCAGAAGCAGGTTACCAGATAAACGAGTGCACCCGCGGGGAGCATCATGGCCACGGTGGCGAGAATTGCGCCAGCGATTCCGGCGGCTTTGTAACCGACGAGGGTCACGATGAGAATGCTCGGTCCGGGCGCTGATTGGGAGATGGCAAAGATGTCTGCGAATTGTTTGTCGGTCATCCAGCCGTAGTTTGCGACCGCCTTGTGGTGCATTTCTGGAATGACGGAATTTCCGCCGCCAATCGAGAGAAGCGAAAGAGAGCTGAAGAGAATGAGGATGTGGTAAAAGTTGATGCCCTCGTCTTTCATTGGGGCTCCTTTCTTGGCCACGCCCAGACGAGTGCGAGCGGGGCAATCATCGCGAGGACGGCGAAGAGCGGCCAGCGGAGCACGCCGTTGAGGTAGAACGTCGCAGCAAAAAGGATCAACGGGATCGCTCCTCGCAGGCACTTCTGGCCCGTTTTGATCGCCATCGAAAATGTAAGGGCCACGGCGGCAGCGGCTGCGCCTTTGAGGATGCTTTGGAGGGCCGGGACATTGTTGTAACGGAAATACGCGTATCCCAGGGCGAGGATGATGACGACGGGCAGAAACGTGAGCCCGAACGCGGCCGCGATGGCACCGGGAATGCCGCGAAATTTTGTGCCGACAAAGACCGCCATGTTCACCTGGTTCGCGCCGGGGAGGATTCGGCACATCGTGAGGGCGCTGAGAAACTCCTCATCGCCCATCCACTTTTTTTCGACCACGATCACCTCGCGCGACCAGGCGGATAGCCCGCCGCCGAACGAAGCGAGCGCGATGTGATTGAATGTCAAGGCCAGCTCGGCGAGCGTCGGCCGCGGAGCGTCACTCGTGGGTGAGCTCGGCATCATGCGGGAAATCGTTCTCTTGGTGAAGCGAGGGATCGAGGGGATCCGGGGCGTCGTAGTGGTGCGAGGATTCCCAGTCGGAATCAAATGTCGCCCCGAGGCGTGCGACGACGCCTGGATCGGCGACGGTCGTGCCGAGCTCGCGCCGGAGGTCAAATGCCGAGCGGTCGATATTCATCGACCCAACGAGGGCATGGCGTTTGTCCGAGAGAAGAAGCTTCGCATGCAGACGCAGATTTTTTTGTTTGTGCACCTTGATCCCCAGGCGGTGCATCACTCGGAGTGAGGAAAACGTGTCGAGGATGTCCCAGTCGCTGATCCCGTGTTTGCCTCCGCAGAGGACCCGAACGTGGACACCCCGCCCAGCAGCATCGGCGAGGCGATCCAAGATGGTTGCATCTACGAACTTCGGATGCTGGACATCGAGCGATGTCTCGGCGGCATCGATGAACTTCGACATGAGTCCACGCGAGTTGTTATTGCTCCAGAGCAGGCCCGCATCGGAGGACGGCGTCCAGTCGCGCTGATCCCAGTCCGCCTCGAAGCCCTCGACGACCTGGGCGACCTTGGCCGGCTCGATGACGACGACTCCATAGTCGCGGGTCTGGGTGAAATATTTCGTGCAAAGGTTGAACGTGGCGATGAGGGCCACCTTCTTGTCCACCACGATCGACTTTTCGTGGGTGACATAAAATTTTGGGCTCGCCCATTGAATGGCGACCCCAGCATTTTTGAAAAACTCAAATGTATCATCGTTCGCCCGATCGCCACCCGAACGTTTCGGGTTGAGCATGATCCGCACGTTGACGCCCGCGTTTTTGCGATCCACGACCGCCTGCATGATTTCCTGTTCACTGAACGTGAACTGCTTCATCAGGAGGCTTTCCTTGGCGAGGCGAATCAGGTCAAGGACTGGGGCGGTTCCATCGTCGGGCTGAACGATCAGGTGGGGCACGGGTAGAAACATGAATCGAGCTTAGCAACCCGGGAGCCGGGAAGCAAGACAGGAAGCGGCTCGGAAGACCCTACTCGTCGAGGACTTCCAGTTCGCTGGTGGTAACGCGGAGGACCTCCTCGATCGACGTGACACCGTCGGCGACCTTCTGCCAGCCGTCTTTGCGGAGGGGAACCATGCCCTCCCGCATGGCGACATCGCGGAGTTCCTGCCCGGTTGCCCGGCGCTGGATCATTTCCTGCATGCGGCCGGTCATCATGCAAATCTCAAACATCGCGGTGCGGCCCGCGTAGCCGGTATTCCGACATTTTTCGCAACCCACCGGGCGGCGGATTCCAGATTTCCACTCCAGCGGAAATCCAAACTCCGCGAGTTCCTCGTCCTTGAACGAAGCCGGCTGTGAGCAATGGGTGCATAGGCGTCGGACGAGGCGCTGAGCGATGAACGCGCGGACCGACGAGCCGACGAGGAATGGTTCGACATTCATATCCAGCAGACGGGTGATCCCACCGACGGCGTCGTTCGTATGCAGGGTGCTAAAAACCAAGTGACCGGTCAGGGCGGCGCGGATGGCGATCTCGGCGGTTTCGAAGTCGCGCATTTCGCCCACCATAATGACGTTCGGATCGCCGCGCAGGATGCTGCGGAGGGCATTGGCAAACGTGAGGTTGATCTCCGGCTTGACCGCAATCTGAATCACGCCATCGAGCTTGTGCTCGACAGGGTCCTCGATTGTGACGATGCGCCGTTCCTTCACATTCAGGCTGCTCAAAAACGTGTAGAGCGATGTGCTTTTTCCGCATCCGGTCGGACCGGTGACGAGGACGATCCCATTTGGCAGGGCGAGGAGTGTGCGGATCCGTTTCTCGGAAACTCCGTCCAAACCGAGGCGGGCGAAATTGAAAGTCTCCTGGCCCAAGAGTCGGAGGCTGACGTTTTCGCCGTAGACGCACGGGATGGTTGCCACGCGGACGTCGATGGATTTGTTCGAATGCTCGAGCGCGATGCGTCCATCCTGCGGAAGGCGGCGCTCGGCAATGTCGAGGCCCGACATGATCTTGAGGCGCGAGATGACCG
>JBMOHW010000011.1:0-36913 GCA_049317665.1 Terrimicrobiaceae bacterium
GGGGAACAGCAGGCCGTCGTAGCACTCGTTACGGCGGCCTGCATCTTTTTTGGGAATTGTCGCTCGCGGCTTGCGAAAATGGCGAAGATCCCACAAGGTATCGCCATTCCGCTCGGCCCGGGGGGATTTTTTCCCGCGAGTCGGCACCCTATAATTGACGCATTCATGAACATCACCTTTGCAGCGCGCTCGAACGAGGCGCTGATTGATCAGAACTACGAACGATGGATCGCAGACCCGAAGTCCGTTGATCCCGGCTGGGCCGCATTTTTTGAGGGATTCGAACTGGGCTACGGCCGCAGCCAGGCCAATGGCTCGGCCTTGCCCGATCAGCCCTCCGAGGGAGCGGTGGCACCATCTATGCAGGCCCGGGTGGACGCTATTGTTTATGCTTATCGGACCATGGGGCATTCGATGGCCCACCTCGACCCCCTTTCCGAAGGTGCTCCGGAGAATCCGTTGTTGAACCTTTCGGAGTTCGGGTTCAGCGAGCGGGACCTCGACCTGCCCGTCTCGACGAGATACTTCCGGGATGAGCGCAAGATGACGCTGCGCGAGTTGATTGCCGACTTGCGGGCGACCTACTGCGACACGATCGGCGCGGAGTTTGTGCATATTCAAAACCCGAAGGTGCGGAACTGGGTCCGCGACCGCCTCGAGAACCGGCAAAACCGGAATCGGAACGACTCGAGCGTTCACCGGGATATCCTTCGCAAGCTTTTTGAAGCCGAAACGTTCGAGTCGTTCATCCATATGAAGTATGTCGGGCAGAAGCGGTTTTCGCTCGAAGGTGGTGAGTCGTTGATCCTGGCGTTGAGCGCGATTCTCGAAGATTGCGGGACCCGCGGCGTCAAAGAACTCGTGATGGGCATGGCCCATCGTGGTCGTCTGAACGTGCTGGCCAATTTTCTCAACAAGCCGCTCCACATTATCTTCAACGAGTTCCAGGATAATTTCATTCCCGAACTCGTCGGTGGAAACGGCGACGTCAAATACCACCTTGGCTACCAGACGACCCGCACGTTGGCGGACGGTAGCGAGGTCGAAATCCGCCTGGCGGCGAATCCGAGTCACCTCGAAGCGGTTGATCCGGTCGTTCAGGGCAAGGCCCGCGCACGCCAGCGTGTGCTGGGGGATTCCGTCGAGCGGAAGATGGTTGTGCCGATTCTCATCCACGGCGACGCGGCCTTCATCGGGCAGGGGATCGTCGCCGAGGTCTTCAATATGTCCCAGCTCCCGGGCTATCGGACGGGTGGCACAATCCACATCGTGGTCAACAATCAGATCGGCTTCACGACGCTGCCGAAGGATGGTCGCTCGACGATGTATTGCACGGACATCGCGAAGATGATCGAGGCACCGATTTTTCATGTCAACGGCGAGGACCCGCTCACCGTCATCGAAGTGGCTCAGATGGCCCTCGAATTCCGCCAGGAATTCGGACGCGATGTGGTCATCGACATTTATTGTTACCGTCGCCACGGGCACAACGAGACCGACGAACCGAACTTCACCCAGCCCGACCTCTACAGTGTCATCGACGATCATCCCCTCTTGAGCGAGAAGTTCGCCTCACAGGCCGCAGCGCTGGGGACGGTCAAAATCGAGGAGGCGGCCGCGATCAAATCGGTAGCGCTGGCCGAGCTCGAAGCCGCGCTTGTTGATGCGAAAAAGCCGGCCGATTCCACGAAGAGTGAGTTTGCAGGATCGACAGCGATTTTTCAGCCTCCGTATTCGCACGAGCCGGTCAATACTGCCATCACTGCCGGGACGCTCGAGTCGATTGTGAAGGCCCTTTCGACGGCTCCGGCGGACTTCCGGGTGCTTCAAAAAATCAAGCGCACGGTCCTCGACCGGAGACTGCAGACTTGGAAAGCCGGCGTCGGCTACGATTGGGGATTTGCGGAAGCGCTCGCATTTGGATCTCTCATGCTGGAGGGAACACCGGTGCGGATCTCCGGGCAGGACAGTCGGCGAGGCACTTTCAGCCACCGTAATGCCGTGCTCTATGATGAAGTGACTCGGGAGCGCTATATTCCGTTGATGAATATTGCTCCGGGCCAGGCGCGCTTCTGTGTCTACAACAGCCCGCTTTCGGAGTATGCTGTTCTGGGGTTTGATTACGGATACTCGATGGATTTTCCGTCGATGCTGTGCATCTGGGAGGCGCAATTCGGAGACTTCACAAACGGCGCGCAGATCATCGTCGATCAATTTATCGCGTCGGCAGAGTCGAAGTGGCGGCGCCCAAGCTCGATTGTCATGCTCCTTCCGCATGGCTACGAGGGGCAGGGGCCGGAACACTCGAGTGCCCGCCTCGAACGCTTCCTCCAACTCTGCGCCGAGGACAATATGCTGGTCTGCAATCTCAGCACACCGGCGCAATATTTCCATGCCCTCCGTCGCCAGATCCATCGCGGCTACCGGAAGCCGCTGATCATCATGACGCCGAAGAGCCTGCTCCGCTCGGAGGAGGCGGCCTCGAAGACGGAGGACTTCACGAACTCCCGATTCTACGAAATTCTCGATGACTCAGCGATCAAAGATCCCGAGAAGGTCACGCGAATGGTCCTCTGCTCGGGAAAAGTTTACTACGATCTCCTCAAAGGCCGCGAGGCCGCAGGCCAAGCCGACACGACGGCGATCGTTCGCGTGGAGCAAATCTACCCGCTCCACACCGAAAAACTTGCCGCCATCTCGCAGAGGTATCCGAACGTCAAACGGTTTGTCTGGTGCCAGGAGGAGCCGGAAAACATGGGAGCATGGAATTTCCTAGCGCCGAAAATCGCAGGCGTCGTCCATTCGCTCATCGGCTACGCCGGCCGCCCGGAAAGTGCCAGCACCGCGACCGGTTCGCTTGGCGTCCACAAAGCGCAACAAGCCGCGCTGGTCAAACAGGCTTTTGAAGTGTAGTAACGCGCGTATTCATGAATATCGAAGTGAAAGTTCCCGCCGTCGGCGAGTCGATCTCGTCGGGCATTTTGTCTGTCTGGCACAAAAAAGACGGAGATTCCGTTCGCAAAGATGAAATCCTCTTCACCTTGGAGACCGACAAGGTTTCGCAGGAAGTCGCGGCATCGGAAGCTGGTGTGATTCATCTGAAAGCGGCCGAGGGAGAGGAAGTCAAAATCGGACAGACCGTCGCGGAGATCGTTCCGGGAGCCGTTGCCGCGGCACCCGTGAAGCCCGCTGCGCCCGAGCCCGCCGCAATTCCTGCGCAAGCACCTGCGCCGGTCAAGCCGGCTCCCGCGCCGAGTCCGGCGGCCCCAATCGTGGCGGCGGCGAGCCTATCATCGATGGTGCCGAGCCATCCAGCCGCCACGGGTTCCCGCGCCGTTCGCAAAAAGCTCTCCCCGCTCCGTCGCAAAATCGCGGCCCAACTCGTCATGGCGCAGCACACCGCCGCCATCCTGACGACCTTCAACGAATGCGATATGAGCGCGGTCATGGCCCTTCGCAAGGAATTGCAGGAGGACTTTACGAAAAAACACGGCGTCAAGCTGGGCTTCATGAGTTTCTTCATCAAGGCCGTCGTCGACGCGCTTCAGGCCGTTCCGGCCATCAACTCCCGGATTGATGGGGACGACTTGATTTTGAACAACGCATTCGACATTGGCGTCGCGGTCGGCACCGAGCGCGGGCTGATTGTTCCGGTTCTTCGCGATTGCGAAAACCTGACGTTTGCAGACATCGAAAAGTTGCTGGCCGCCTACGCTGTCAAGTCCCGGGAAGGCCGAGTATCGTTGGAGGATCTCCAAGGCGGAGTCTTTACCATATCGAATGGCGGCGTCTACGGGTCGCTCCTCAGCACGCCGATTTTGAATCCGCCACAGAGCGCGATTCTCGGTATGCATAAAATCCAGGATCGTCCGGTCGTCATCGATGGGCAAATCGTTGCGCGCCCGATGATGTATCTCGCTCTCAGCTACGACCATCGTGTCGTTGATGGCAAGGAAGCGGTAACCTTTCTCATTCGCGTGAAAGACTGCATCGAAAATCCGGCCAGGCTTCTCCTGGGCGCCTGATTCCCCTCTCTCCCCCCATGATCTTGCTCGGCATCGATATCGGCGGAACGGGAATCAAGGGCGCACCGGTCAATATCGAGACCGGCGAGCTTGTCGCGGAACGTTTCCGGATCCCGACCCCGCAGCCCGCCCTCCCGAATTCCGTAGCCGACGTCGTTGGGGATATCGCGAAGCATTTCGAGTATTCCGGTCCGGTGGGCGTGACGTTCCCGGCCATCGTCAAAAAAGGCGTGATCTACTCCGCGTCGAATGTCGATGAATCCTGGATCGGCACCGATGCCTCCAATCTTTTCCAGAGCCACCTGGGAGGATCCGTCACTGTCGTCAACGACGCCGATGCCGCGGGGATCGCCGAGATGCGATTCGGTGCGGGACGCGGGCGTTCCGGTGTTGTGATCCTCCTCACGTTCGGAACAGGTATCGGCTCCGCACTGTTCTACGAGGGGAAGCTACTTCCGAATTCCGAGCTCGGACACCTCGAGATCCGCGGCAAAGAAGTCGAGCGCCGTGCCTCTGAGAAAGTCCGCGAGGACAAAGACCTGAGTTGGAAAGACTGGGCCGAGCGTGTCAGCGAATACCTCGAGCACCTCGAACGCCTCTTCTCCCCGGAAGTCTTCATCATCGGCGGCGGAGTCAGCAACAAAGCGGACAAATTTCTCCCCTTCCTCACGTCCCGAACCGAAGTTCTCATCGAAGCCGCGCAGATGCGGAACGAAGCCGGTATTATCGGTGCCGCGTGCCTCGCTGCGGGTTCCGCACCGGCTTGACCCCTCGTTCAACGCGGGATCAATTTGGGGTTCGCCACCGGACCAAGGAAGCGATGGAACCGATGACGACGAGCGTCGCAAACAGCCAGGGGAGAAGGTTCAAAGGGGCAGCGGGCGGGGGATAGATCGAGGCGACAAGCACATAGAGCAGGACCAAAATCGCGGCGCCAGAGACGAGGCCGCCACGGACGTCCAGCCGTCCGGTCCGACGCAGAACGATGGCGGAACTCAGGCACGTCAGCAGATAGGCCGAGACAAATCCGAACGTCGCGAACGATCCGAGCCAGTCATAGATGACCATTGGCTTGGCGAAGGTGGCAAAAATCATGCCTGTCGCGAGGACAGCAATGATGGACATCCACATGGCTCTCCCGGGAATGAGGCTGCGCGGGCTCACTCTCGTAAGTTGAGCGGGAAGCGCCCCCTGCGAGGCGAGGGAGAAGAAGGCCCGGGACGCGGCGACGAGTGTGGCAATGGTGCATCCGAAAAGGCTGATCGTCGCTCCGAAACTGATCAGGATTCCCAGCTCGGGGCGTTGGACACGGTCGGCGAGGATGTCCAGAGGCGTATCGGAACCTGCGACATCGATGGAAAAATGGTTGAACCCGAGCACGAGAACATACGATGTAAAAACAAAGAAGAGTCCCGTAATGGCCGGAGTGGCGAAGAGCGCCCGGGGGATGCTGCGCAGGGGGTCCTTGGCCTCATCGCCGAGAGCGGCAGCGGTTTCGAATCCGGCAAAGCTCAGAATTCCGATGAGCAGCGCTCCATTCACCCCGGAGAACGAGAGGCCCTCGAGTCGGAATTGCGAGAGATCGGCTTTGAAGCCCAGTCGAACGAGAATGGCGGTGCAAAGCAGCAGAACGAGAAGAATCGAGAGCGACTCGATGGCTAGCATGGCTCCCGTGGAAAAGCGGACGTTCCGGAGCGCCAGAAGGCTTGCCGCAGCGCCGACGATAGCGACGAGCCAGACCTCGGGAACAACGGCACCCGCGCTCTGGAGCAGGCTTGCCAGGTATCCCACACACGCGACGAGGACAGCGACTCCCGTGCTCAAGTAGGTAAAGAGAAGAATCCAACCGGTGAAAATTTTCCCCGTTCGACCGAGTCCATGACCGACAAAATCGGCGAGCGATCCGGCCCCCGACGTTGCCTTGGCCAGCGGTGCGATGTTTAGCGAAACCAGCAGAATCGCCAGTGTTGCGAGGGCGTAGACCAACCATGTCCCGCTTCCGACGGCCAGAAAAACGAGAGCGACATTCACGGCCGGTGTGGCGGTGGGGGCCTCGCCTGCGATGGACTGTCCGAGCACGCCGGGGAATCCCAGGGACCGGCTCAGGCCGGGAGCGACTCCCTCTCGTTTGGTCCCTTCCATACGGCAAGTTGCAATACAGGCCGCCGACAGCGGAGTCAAGGGGCCGGTCTGGACGTCGGCGTATAAAGAAATGTCTGTTCAGCCGCGCATCGCAAGAAGGCCCAGACTGACCCTCAGGGCATCGCGTCCAGCTTATGTTCCGCAGAACGTCTGGTAGGAGGGGCTGCCGGGTGGCGGGGGTGAGCGGAACTCCTCGTGCTTGGCGTTTGCTTCGTATGGGGAAGAAATGGCCGCCAGCAGGCGCTTCATTGGAGCGAAGTCGGCGTCCTCCACCGCGGACTGCAAGGCGGATTCGACGTTGTGGTTTCTTGGAATGACAGCGGGATTGTGGCGCCGCATGAGATCCCGAGTCTCGTCGGCCGTTTGAGGTTGCTGCGCGAGTCGGGCCTGCCATGTTTCGTGCCATGGCGTGAAGGAGGGCTCTCCGGGCGCAAGCTCCGGATCGAGCTCGCGGAGGGTATTTGTGTGGTCCGAGTGATTCGTTTTCATCGCCTCGAGGAGCGATGAGATCAGGGCAACGTCGCCGGGCTGCTCGTCGAAAAGTCCGAGCTTGGCCCGCATTCCGGAGAGCCAGTGATGGCGGAAGCGGGTCGGGAATTTTTCGAGTTCACCTTTCGCGATCTCGATCGCGTGATCTGCGTCGCTGTGAAAAAGCGGAAGCAGGGTTTCGGCGAAACGGGCAAGATTCCAGTGGGCGATGGAGGGTTGGTTTTCGTAAGCGTAGCGACCATGTTGATCAATCGAGCTGAAGACCGCTCCGGGATCATATTCGTCGAGGAATGCGCACGGGCCGTAATCGATCGTTTCTCCAGAGACGGCCATGTTGTCGGTGTTCATCACCCCATGAACAAATCCGACGAGCATCCATTGCGCGATCAGCGAGGCTTGACGCTCGATGACGGCCGAGAGAAGGGCGAGAGCGGGATTTTCTGCTGTTTCCAGGCCAGGGAAATGCCGTCGAATGGTGTAGTCCACAAGAGTCGAGATCGATTCTGGGCCTTCACTTCGGGAGGCGTATTCGAACGTGCCCACGCGAATATGGCTTGCGGCGATGCGGGTGAGAACGGCACCAGGGAGGGGACTCTCACGCGCGACAGTTTCTCCCGTCTGTGCAACGGCGAGGCTCCGCGTGGTTGGGATTCCGAGCGCGTGCATAGCCTCGCTGACGATGTATTCGCGCAGCATTGGGCCGAGGGTTGCGCGTCCGTCACCGCGGCGGGAGTAGGGTGTGCGACCGGAACCCTTGAGTTGAACATCCCAGCGCGAACCACCGGGCGCGATGTGCTCGCCGAGTAGGATCGCGCGGCCGTCTCCGAGCATTGTGAGATGTCCGAATTGATGGCCCGCGTAAGCTTGGGCGATCGGCTCGGCTCCGGCGGGAATGTTGTTTCCTGAAAAAATCGCGGCTCCGGCCTCCGTGTCCAGCGCGTCGGCATTGAGGCCCAACGTTCCGGCGAGCGGACGATTGAAAAGGGCCATCCTTGGCTCCCGGACCGGGGCCGGGTTCGTTCGGGTGAAAAACACCTCAGGCAATCGTGCGTAGGAGTTGTCGAATGCCCACCCTTGTGAATCCGCGTTCATTGCGGCACCGTGCCTCCCGCCAACTCTCCTGTCAATCCGCCCGGTTGGACCGCTGGCAGGCTTGTGAGTGGTCCTCTGCGAGGATCGGAAAGTAGCTGTCGGACCGCAGGCTTTCGTGGATTAATCGACTCAGGCAGGCACTTGCGGCAGAACTTTGAATGGTTCGCGGAATTGATCTGAGTTGACCCGCAAAACGCATCGCGGCGGACTCTGGCGAGAGAAAACGCGCTGCACGCTTGCCCAGCTCCATGGGTATCCATTGGCGATTAGCAACCGATTCCCATCCCGGATTCCATGGCTGGGATGCCGCCAGCGATTCCTGTGCCGGATGAGCGAGGACTTCCAACTGCGCTGTCAATGTGAGGCGGCTGAAGGGGATGGTCTCTCCCGGATTTTTCAGAATCTGCGGCTGCTCGGCCAGGGTCCGAATCGACTGCGGCAGGCAGGACTTCCATTGCTGAAAAATCCTTCGTTGTCGGGCAACTTCGGCCCGAAGATCGAAGAGGCCGCACGGGATGAGGATTTCGGTGTAGAGATGAGGAACACGGACGCCGAGCGCGTCGAGATCCGGCTGAATGTTATCGAGACGCCGGGCAATGAGGGGCTTGCCGAGCGACGCGGCTTCGAGGAACGGAAGTCCGAATCCTTCCTGAACGGATGTCAGCAAAACTGCCTCCGAGCTGGCCATGAGATCGCTCACGCTGGGAGTGCCGGCAGATGGTTTCAGCCCGAGGTTCACCCGCCACCGACCGATTTGCGCGGCTTGGGCGATCCGGCGGACATAGTCGGCTTCCGCCGCCGAGCTCGCTCCTCCGGCGGAAATCATCCATCCGTCGGGGCAAAACCAACGCGTGAGGAGGATCGCCTCGGCGATATTTTTGCGTCGGAGCAAACGCGTCGGCAGGATCCACACCGGGGAGGAATCGCCGAGCTGTCCGGTCAGCCAACTCCGAGCCGCCGAGGTGCGTTTCGGGAACGATCTCGCAGGGTTCGGAAGCCAAGTGACCGCAGTCAGGTTGTCTGCGAGCGCCCCCTGATCACGCCGGGTGATTGTGCTTTGCGCAGTGTTCGTTCCCGAGAAAAACACGGCATCGGCGGCTCGGGACAGAGTCCGAAACCCCGCCCGGCGCATCTCGGGCCAGCGGCTCCATCGGTTCTCAACCCAAAAATCGTGGTGGTGCGCGACGAGGCGGATTCCTGTCCGGCGGATCAAGACTCGCAGACCCTCATTGAGCAGGAGATTCCTGCCGAGGCCCGGATTGTGAAACCAGATTAATGTTTTCTCGGGATGATCGGCGGAGATGGCATCGTCGAGCGCCTGCGTGATGCGGCGTCGTAGAGTCGCTGCGGGGAGGGTAAGCTCGGAGAAATAGCCGCACGCCCTCTCGTATCGCGTCACCAATTCGGCTTGAGGCAGATGTTTTGCGAGTCGGATCGTCCAATCGTCCGGCGCATCTTCCCCGGCGAGGATCAAGACTCGCGAGACATTCATCCGTTTCACGATGGCCGGCAGGCACGTCTCGATCACACTCCTCACCCCACCCGGACGCAAGTGATAGTGCACCACGACCAGTGTTCGGAGTCTTGCGGGGCGCATGGGCTATCGGTCTCTGTCAGAAGAGTTCGCCTTGGGCGCTGGGGCGGTGGGCCGACGCTTCCTTTTCGATTTCGGCAACCAACCCCCGAAACTCGCAGGCGCGGAGGGCGTCGATGAGCGCGGGGTAGCTCGGCTCGATTCGAAAGTCCTGCCATGGGACCGGCAGCGGCAAGTCGTCGTCGAGTCGGACCATTTCGCGATTGTCGAGAATCTGCTGCCGCGCGGATTCGATTTTTGCCCGGAGTTTTTCGTTCGGGATCGCCGACGGATTTTCGAGAATCGATGAAACGGTTCCGTGCTGGCTGACCAGCGAAACAGCCGTTTTTTCTCCGATGCCCGGGACGCCGGGAATGTTGTCCGATGCGTCTCCGGTGAGGGCGAGCACGTCGGCAATTCGGGCTGGCTCGACGCCCCATTTTTTCTGCACCTCCTCGACGCCGAGGAGCACGAAGCCCGCCGTTCCGGCATCGGTCTTGGCAGTTGAGTAGATCCGGATCGAAGGCGACGCGATTTGGAGGATGTCTTTGTCGTTTGTCGCAATGATCACTTCGGCACCTTCCCCGGCAGCGGCCAGCGCATACGATGCGATGAGATCATCCGCCTCAGTCTCCTCGCTGCTGATGCTGGCTGGACCGAAGAGCGGGACGTTTGCCTGTAGCCAATCCTCCTGCGGGCGGAGGTCATCGGGCATCGCCGTGCGATTCTGCTTGTATCCGGGCTGGAGTGCCACCCGGCGGGCCGGAAGCCCGGCATCCCAGATCACCGCCGCCCGGTCGGGCTGAACGTCGGCGAGCATTTTCCGCAGGGCTTTGGCGTATCCGTAAATCGCATTGGTCGGTTCCCCACGCGAATTTCGCAGCCCGCGAATCGCATAAAAGGAACGATAGAGAAAATAGTGTCCGTCCACCAAGAGGAGCCGCATGATTCCCCAGAGCCTGCCCACGCTTTTTCCGCAGACAAGCGGAATCGTATCCTCCGGCCCCGTGAGATGGGAGAATGTCGGCTGAGAAAATGTCGGGGGACTGGAAGTCAACAGACTGGGACCGCTTTTCGGATCTTCCTCATAATGAGTTACGCAACTTATGCAACAACGTGATTCTCGCTCCAGAATGCTTGGTCACTTTTGCACGGGGTGAGAGCCAGGCTGACCAAACATCTTGGGTCCACTGATGGGTCAACGCACGATCCGTTGGGTTTTTGGAAGTTTCATCTTCAATCCAAAGCCCGCAACCTATCGCGTGTCAGAGTCGATTTTCTACCCAATTTTCGGAATGTCCGGGAGGTTTCTCCTTTCGGACTCAAACAACCTATTGCATATTTTTTAAAAAATTTGTTGACGCCGTTGGAAATTGGGAGTAGTTTAATTCCATATGAAAACGAAACTGGTGCAAGCCCTCTCGATAGCCGCCATTGCTTTAGCGATTTCGACTCCGCAGGCACAAGCCGGGAAAATCTATCTGGGCGTGTCCGGTTCGGACGTATCGAACGCGAATCCCGCAGGTGTTCAAACCCGGTTGAAAATCGATAACACAAACTGGGATGTGATGTTGGGAAATGGCGACCAGCCGATCAGGACAGGTTCCTTTCTCCAGACTGACATCGGGAGCAGTTCGAATATCTCCGGGACGACCTACCGGTATACGGTGGTAAATCAGGTGGGAGGAGGTCTTTCCTTCACTCTGGATCGGACGCCACTCACGACGCGAGTGGATTTCGCGCTGGCCTACGGGACATTAGCTCCCGGGATTATCGTGACACCGAATAGATCGGTTTCGGCTGCAACCCTACTCGGCCCAGGGAATGTACAGATTGCGCCTCAGACTATCCCGTATAATGCCCTTCACCTCTTTTCTCAAGCCACGGCGGTCGGGAGCACGGTGAGTTTCGAAAATGTAACTTTCGGGGTGACCGACCCGACAATCGAGCTGGACGGAGCCTTTCCGCTCTCAGGCATGGCGAACAATACTACTCCCATGGTGGACAGCTATCTCGCCTACTTCAATGACAACGGGACCAAAGGTGATCTTTCCTCGGTGGGGTGGTCGTTCAGTGCCGACGTGACGATCACAGGAAACAATTCCAAGGAAGGCGCGAAGTTTGAACTGACCGGCAAGACGCTGGACTATACGCCGTCCGCCGGAGCGGTCGCGGCCGTGCCGGAAACCAGCACGTGGGTGATGGGCTTTCTGGCTCTGGGCGCTGTCATCTTCGTCGTCCGTCGCAATTCGAAGGTCTCGGCCTGAACGGGGTGACCGGCTAGCGCGCTGGTCTTCTGTCCCACCGCGAACCGATCAGAGGCCGTTTGCGTAAGACGATACGGTAAAATCCTCGACGGCCGCGATTTTATCGAGCCCGGCGGCGGAATCAAAAACCTCGAGAAATTCCGGGGAACTCGTGACCACCGTCGCTGATTGGGGCTGAACGCAAAGGATGAATCCGAGCGTAAGAACGGCGATCGCAAAACCCGCCGTCCAGCGTAACACAAGAAGCCGAAGGCCGGATGGCACTGGGGATGTGCGGATTGCGGCCCGCACGCGGCGGGAGAAATACGGGGAGACGGTCACCGGACGGGCGTTCCCGAGCAGTTTCCAGACCTCATCATCTTTTTTCCATTCCTCCATAGCATCCATTCAACACCCGAAGCGGGCAAGAGTTGCGAGATTTTTTACCGTGAAAGGTCGCCTTGCCCGAGTAATTTGAATCCCTCGCCGCGCAGGACCGATGTCGAGCACTCCAGGTCATCCAGATGGAGGGCGAGAACGGCTTTTCCGCGAGGACGGATCAGGAGCGGGTAGCTGAAATAAATGTTCACTTCCGCCATGAGGAGTGCCGCCAGAACGCGGGAGAGATCGGCAGGTCCATCGGCCAGTTCGACGATCATCATTTCACATTCACTGTGCGGGATGTCGTGCTCGGTGAACAGCTCGCAGACAAGCTCCGGATCGCTGACAATCATGCGGCCGATGGCGGATTCCGAAGAATCCTGAATGCTCAGGGCGAGGACGACGACGTTGTTCTCGTTGAGAAGTTTGACGACCTCGAGCAATGCGCCGACTTTGTTTTGAAGGAAGACGGAAAACTGCCGGACGAGCGGGCTCTCAAGTTTTTCTGCGGTGGCGGTGCTCATCGGTGGGTTACTTGTAGGAGTATACGAGACAAAAGTCGGATTTGTCGCCGTCGGTCAACTCGACTCGGACGACGTGAGGGCCACTCTTTTTAGTGACGATGCCAGCGGCGGCCGTGTCGGCATCCTTGTAGGTTTCGCCCTCGAGCGGGCGGCCTTTGGCGTCAAAGACATCCACAGAAATCTTCCTCGCCGGACCATTGGCTGCTGCGGAGAACCAGTATTCGTTACCGGAGAAGAGATTAACCTGAAGAAAAACCGGTTTCCCTTTTTCGAGGGCCCCCGAGAAGAACCCATCTCGCACCTTGTAGCCGTCATTGGCGAAGGCCCCGGCTAGTTCCAGAGCCCGGCTCCGAGCGACGGTCGCATCAGCGGGGGTCGGCTGTGGCGTGGCGGCTTTCGGGGGAGCTGGCTCCTGAGCCGTGACGCATGTGACGGTAGCTGTCACGAAAAGCGCGAGTCTTAGTGCTCTCATGATTCCTGTTTCGTTCCCTCCGCAATAGCATGGACCATCGAGCGCATCGTCTCGGCGAGAGCGTTCACAGAATCTGGCGGGAGTGGAACGTCGACGTCGGTGGTCACAAGTTGCCGGACGGATTCCAAACCGGACGCGAGCTTGAGGATCAGCGGATCGGAGTGAACCTTCTCAGGGAGCTTCGAGACTTGATCGAGGAGGTAGCTGACGATGGCGGGCTGGCGGACGAGCTCCGCGAGCTCCGGCGAGTAGTTTCCCGAAATGAACATGGTCGCGACATCGGTGCCGCGAATCCATGCGCCGAGCGAAACGAGAATGACGAGGTCCTGGTCTTTCTGCTCGGCCATGGCGAGTTTGACCTCGTTCTGGGTGGCTTCGAGTTCCTCGCGGAGGGCGCTCCAGTCGTTGTTGGAGGCAAAGTCATTGATGCTGTTCCCGCGACCGAGGATGCTCTGGCTGACATTGAGTTTCTTGGCGAGATTGATGATATCCTTGCCGGTATTTTTTACGCCCTGTCCATCTTGAGCTTCCACCGCAATGTAGCCGTCGGCGACGAGGACGCCAAGCATCAGAGCCATCTGCTCTCGGCTGGCGGTGGCCGAGGGAGTCTCTGGCTTGAATAGCTGAGTCCAGTTTGGTTGCCCCTGCTTGTCCATCGCTACGAAAAACTCGCCGGGCGTCGGAATCGTCAGAGCGTCGATCTGCACGACGGTCTCGAGTTGGGGTTTTGTGAGGGTGGACTCGGACAGTGCCGGAGCCGCGGAGAATGCGGCTAGGCAGAGACTCGGAATCACAATTCGCAACAACATGAGGTTTGAAGATACCGTGGATGACGGGGTTTGGCCAGCGAGTTTCGAGAGCTCGTGAATTCCCGGCTTTCCTTTCGGCTGCGGTTCGGCTTACGCTTTTCATCCTAATGCGCTTCCCGTCGGCTATATCGTTTTTATTTTTCGTCGCGACCACGCTCAGCGCGCAGGTGCTCGATCCTTCGATGGATACCGGACGCAAGCTGGCGCCGTTCGTTCTGGCGTTGAAGCCATCGATTCAAATGAGCCCGTTGCCGCCGTGGATGCCCGCGCCAGCGACCGTGCGCCCCGAGACAGCGACGATCGAGGTGCCGATTCCTGCGTTGTGGGAGGTTCCGTCGGTGGAGTTTTACGTGTTGACGGTGGTTTTTGACGACCGGGGGGACGGCGGACCGGCGATCGAATGGCACGGGGCTGGGGGCATGGTGTCCACGATATCCCCGGGCTTGGGCGAGACCGGCGTTTCCCTCGGACTCAATGCGAGGACGATCCTTTTGCCGAAGAATCTGACCCGCGAAGGCGGCGTGCTTCTGGTATCCTATTACGGAAAGTTCGAAGGATTGCTCAACGTGGCCGTCCGACCCGCCCGTGAGGACCTGCTGGCGGTGCTGGGTGCCCAGGCCGATCCTGCCCTCGTCGATGAAGCGCTCAGGGTTTACGAGAGTCGGGATGTTAACGGCCTGAGGTCGGCCCCGATCACTGGCGATGTGCGGCGGGGGGCTGTCGTCGAGGCGGAGTTGGCGGCGGATGTCGAAGAGGTTTCTGGAGAGCTGGAGTTCATCATTCCGATCTCGGGCGAAGTGGAGGCAACGATGCTCCGCCTCGACGTCCTGGGTCTAGATCTTGAGGCGAAGTTGGAAGTCCGTGTGAATGGAATCGAGATTGGAGATGTCGGGTTTGCCGCGTTTCGTCTGGACGATCCGGCTGTTGTCCCCGATGGCCTCGATCGGCCTATCGTTGCAGGTTGGCGCGATGGAGCGCTTTTCATTCCTGCGCGGTTCTGGCTTCCTGGGGAAAACTCGCTGGTCATCACCCACAAACGCTCGCCCCTCGAATCCGGCCGACCGCTCTTCCTGAGAAATTCTCATCTTCACATCCGTTTCGGAGGCGCAGAACCCGAACCGCTCGAATCCGAGTTTCCCTCGGAGCCCGATCTTACCTTGCCCGAACTGCTGATTCCCGATCCATCGACTGCTCCGCTCCCCGAAATTGTGACGGGCTATCGCTGACGTGGTCGGTGGGAACTAGACGGGGGTCGGGAAAAGTCTCTCCCGAGGGTCACGGGCAAATTGAAATCCTGACAAGCTGGGATTGGCAACGCCTCGACTCAGCACCAAGGCGTGAAACTGTGTGCCCATGGTTTCCGGGTGGATTAACGTCTGGAGTGCGCGAATTTTTTTTGCGGCTTGCGCGTCCGGGCCAATGCCGTCCATTTTTAAGAGCATTTGGGAAGCAGCCCCAACCAAGAAGTGATGCTGATCGGTGAACCCGGCGAGATCCCAGCCAAGGCACTCTGCGTCTTCGACAACACCCGAGAAATCCACATGCGCCGTGATGTCTTTCGATCCCGGGTCGATGAGCGGGTCGGAATCCCGCCGATGCCCCCGGTAGCAGGAGAGGGTGCCCTCCGTGCGGTGCGGTGCCAGCAGGTCATCCCGGGACATCCCGTAGTCGACCGCCAGGATAAAGCCACGGGTAAGCCGGGCCGAGATCTCCCGGAGAAGCGGGCGGTGGGAGTTTCGAATTTCTGTCGTATATCCCACCGGACGCCGGGGAAGTCTCTCGTCAACCTCGCGACCGTCCCGCCAGACAAAACTTCCACTTTCGTAACCGACACAAAGCTCGCGCCATCCCTCGCCGGTCGAGCGAACGATATCGACGGGAAGGGCATCGAAAAGTTCGTTCGAGAAGTGGACTCCCTCGCCTATTGGCAGGTCGGAAATCGAAGAGACCCACTCCACAGCTCGCCCGATGAGCTTCTCCTCCTGACGCGCCCGAAGCGCTGGGAACGGCTCGACAATGATGTAGCGGAGACCCGAGGCATGAATTGCCGGGATGGCATCCAAGATATCCGCAGCCATTTGCCCGTCGTGAGCTCCCTGTTCGATTGCTAGAAACTCACGGCCGTCGAGTCGCTCGCGCATTTCGAGAAGCTGTCCGGCCAACAACTCGCCGTATAAGGGCCCAGTGCTCACATTGGTAAAGAAGTCCCCGGCTCGTCCCACCGCGGCACGTCCGGAAGCGTAGTAGCCGTCCCGGGCGTCGTAGAGGGCGAGCTCCATGAATCGCGAAAATGGAATGCTCCCGCAGAATTCGATCTCGGACGCAATCCGCAGAACGAGGTCAGCGTCACGGCTTGGTAACTTCACGCACGTAAACATTCACCTGACCGTCATTGCCTCGCCGGATCTCTGTGATCTGGAAAGGCCGACGGGCATCCCGCGAAAATGTCGAGCCCTCGGCGGGCGGGCGGGCTCCAGCCGGAAACTCCACGATGACACGCATGTCGCCGCCACTACTCCCGAAGCCAAGGGCATTGGCGATCGCTCCTTGGTTCCGCAGGACCGCGCGATTCGGGCCCGAGGCGGTGACGACGAAGCTCCCTTGAAGATAAACGCGCTCGGATGCCACATCAGCTCCCTCCATCGTGGAAGTCTCTTTCGCATTCAGCAGGCGGCCACGCGGCATTTGGCCGGGCGCATAGACCGGCCAGCTCCCGGATGTCGCTGCGACGACCGCGGGCGGGGAAGGACTCGTGGCCGGCGTGGCGGTGGGCGTCGGAGCGGGCTCCGGTGGAAGCGGCGCGGAAGCCACCGGATTCACCGGGATCGCTTGGCGCACGGGCGCGTCCTCGGGTAAAACCGGAGCTGCGGGTGCCGTCGGAACTTCGGGCTGTGTCGCGAGATTGACCGCGACCGGACGCTCGACGCGCATCAGTCGGTTTTGTGGGACGTCTGTGCTGGACGCTTGGGCGTTTCCGATTCCAGCGCGTTGACGGTAGGAAGCATACTTCTGATCTGCGGCGCGGACTCGCGTGGTCGGTATAACCGGCAGCCCTGCTTGCACGTTCATCCGGTTCGGCGGCTCCAGGGTGAACGTTCCCGAGGCGGTTGTGGACTCATAGCTCGGGTAGAGAATCGAAAGTGCCGTGGCTTTCAGGCGCCCGTCGTCGAGTCGCGCGACATGAATGAGGGCCGCGAGCTCGTTCTCCCGCTTTAGGTCGATATCGAGCCCGGTCAGAAGCGTGCGATGCAGTGCGGGAACGACTTTTGAATCGGCTGTAAAAACCTGCTCGAGCAAAACGTCCGGTGTCACCTTGGACTGTGCGAGGGCCACGACGCCCGTGGGAAAGAAATCCTCGGATGTCAGCTCGTAGGAATCGAGAATGTTGAAAGTGCCGACGACGTAGGGAACGAGATCCGACGAGAGTTTGTAATTCCGGAGGTAGTTTCGCAACAAGGCCTCGTTGGCCTTGTCGAGCTCGCGGGGAGTCATGCGTCCAAACCGTTCTTTGATATCAGCCGCCCGGAGGAACTCGCCACGAGGAGCCTCGGTGAGGACAAAGCGCTTGGGGGGATCAAGCTTCTTGAGCTTCGTGAGAATTCCATAGCCCAACGCCTTTTCGGGATGCCCGAAGATATAGAAACTTCCGATCCAGCACGCGATCGCGATGCCGGATAGGACCAGGATGATAATCGTCCAAATGAAGAGGCTGCCATCGTGGGCGGAATCTTCATCAGCAGCACCGAGATCCCGTTCCTCGGGCCGGCTGGGCAGCGGTCTCTTCCTTCGTGGGGCTCCCGGCATGACTACGACTGCGCCGGCGCGTCCGGCTCGAATGATGTGCCGCATCCGCAGGAACGCACGGCTCGAGGGTTGATGATGCGGAACCCTGCACCGGAGAGCCCGTCCTCGTAGTCGAGCGTGCAGTCATCGAGATACGATGCACTCTCGGGATCGACAAAAACGCGGGCGTCTCCACGAGCCACAACGGCATCGCCGGACTTCTCCGAGTCGAGCGTCATCGCATATTGGAGCCCGGCACAACCGCCTTTCTCGACGGCCAAACGCAGGCCGTTCCCCGAACTTTTCTCTCGAATCAAGTCAAGCAGGGCTGCGGCCGCGGTATCAGTCACTTGGATCACGTTCTTTTCTTATGAACGAAACCGTGCGAAGTCAAATGGCATGGGAAAGATTCGTTTGCTCGCGGATGACGTGGCCAGCCAGGTGGCGGCAGGCGAAGTCGTCGAGCGGCCGGCGTCGGTTGTCAAAGAGTTGGTGGAAAATGCCATCGACGCGGGGGCTCAGCGGATCACTGTGGAATTCGCCCGCGGCGGGGCCCAGCGAATCGTGGTCACCGACGATGGCAGTGGAATGGACCGCGAAGATGCCCTGCTCTGTCTCGAAAGACATGCCACCAGCAAAATCCGGAGTGCCGAGGATCTCGCGACCGTTGGCACAATGGGATTTCGTGGCGAGGCGGTTCCGAGCATTGCCAGTGTCTCGCGATTCCGCCTCACCACTCGCAAACAAGGCGCCGACGTGGGCACCGAGATTCTCGTCTCTGGCGGAAAAATCGAGTCGGTCTCGGATCACGGGGGCACCGAAGGCACGTCGGTCGAGGTCGCATCCCTCTTCTTCAACATGCCGGCGCGGAGAAAATTTCTTCGTGGGGAGGAAACCGAGGCTGCGCACATCGTCCAACAAATGCAATCCCTCGCGATCGCTCACCCGAGGATCGCCATGTCTGTCCTTCGCGATGGGAGGCGCCTTTGGCTGGCGGCGGCGACGAGCGATCTCGCCGTCCGGATCCGCGATTTGTTCGGTGCGGATTTTTTGTCCCGCCTGTTGGCCATCGATCCGGTGACCGAAAATGGCGTGACGCTCTCGGGATTTATTGCCCGGCCGGGCGAGGGACGGCCGGATCGTGACCAGCAGTTCGTGGTGCTCAACGGACGAGTCATCCAGTGCCCGGATATTTTCCAGTCGCTCCGCGAGGCTTATTCGGAATCCCTTCCGCGGGGTCGCCATCCATTGGCCGTGCTCTGCGTGGCCATAGACCCGATGGGATTCGACTGCAATGTGCATCCGGCCAAGCGCGAGATTCGCCTCCATCGACCCGACCTCGTTCGGCAGGCCGTCTTCGAGGCGGCGCGCCGGAGGTTGGAAGAATTTCGCAAACCAGGAGCCGCGCCGCTCGCGACCGCGGTCCGAGCCGAGCGAGTCTCGCTCGCTCCCGAGCCACCCGCCGTGTCACCCGCTCGTTTCTCCCCGTCGCCGCAGCCAGAACTCGACGTGCCGGTGGAGCGGGCTAATGCTGCCGACGAGGGATTCCGCGTGCTGGGCGGCCTCGGGGCCCACTGGATCTTGATGGAAAGTGCGGAGGGGCTTGTGCTCCTGGACGTGCGCGCAGCCTCCGAACGCATCCTCTTCGAGACACTTCGCAATGAGGCCGCCGCCGGAACATCCCGTTCGCAGCGTTTACTTCTGCCGGACGTGGTCGAGTTGACGGCGAAGGATTTTGTTTGGATTTCCGAGAACCTCACTGCACTCGAGACGGCAGGCTTTCACCTCGAACCCTTCGGTGGGACGTCGTTCAAAATCGAGGCGCTGCCCGCCTGTTTGGCCGACCGCGATGCTCGCGGGGCGTTGCTTGATTTGTGCGAGATCCTCCGATCCTCCGGTTCGTCCACGCCCGGTCCGCAGGCGTTGGATGCGCTCATTCGCTCGGTCTGCCGTCTGGCCGCTCTGGATCGATTTGATTTCGACGAACCGAGAGCCCGCCGCCTCGTGCGCGAACTCCTTGCCTGCGAACTTCCCTACGCCTGCCCGCAGGGCCGCCCGACCATGATCCAGTGGTCGTTTCCCGAACTCGAACGAAAATTTGGACGCGGCTAACCCGAAGGTCTGACAAAATCTGTTCGCACGCCGTCGCTGGATCGGGCAGGCTCGTGGGATGGACGAAGAATTTCCGAAAGGCTATTTGGAATCGCTCTGGGCACCGTGGCGGGTTGAGTATTTCCAAGCCGAACACCGAACAGGCTGGGATTTTCTCGGAGAGGCAGCGCAGACCGATGACGATCCGGCGCACCTGGTCATCACGAGAAAAAAAGCAGCTTTTCTCCTGATGAATAAATACCCGTATTCCGCCGGCCACTTGATGGCCGTTCCGTATCGGAAGACCGCGAAGATGTCCGACCTCACCGACGACGAGGTGCTCGAGCTCTGGCAACTGGCGATCCACGCCCAACGCCTCTTGGAGAAGGCGGTCCGCGCCCAGGGGTTCAATATCGGCTGGAACCTCGGGCGGGCATCCGGAGCCGGTGTGGACGACCACATTCATATCCACATCGTTCCGCGCTGGATCGGCGATTCGAATTTCATCGCGGTCATCGGCGGCACCAGAATCATCCCCGACGGACTGCGTCCTCTCTACGATCGGCTCATCACGATCCAGTCCGAGTTGGTATGAATTTTTCGGCGCTCGGAAAACGACTCTCCGGCGGGAGTGGGATCGAGACATTGATGGATGACCTCGGCCATGCCCTGGCCGCGTCCGGGCCGTCGGTGCAGATGCTTGGTGGGGGAAATCCTGCGCACATTCCCGAGATGGAGGCCGTCTGGGCTGCGCAAATGGAGGCGATCACTTCTGACCCGGCGAAACTCCGCCGCACCCTGGCGATCTATGATCCGCCCCGCGGAAACCCCGGATGTCTCGCCTCCCTTGCCGCCCTCCTACGCGACGAGCTCGGGTGGCCGGTTGGTCCGGAGAACATTGCGGTCACGCCCGGCGGCCAGACGGCGTTCTTTTTCCTTTTTAATCTCTTCGGCGGAAAGCGCGATCACGGTAGCATCGGCCGGATCCTTTTTCCGCTCATGCCAGAATACATCGGCTACGCGAATCAATCGCTCGAGCCCGATGTCTTCGTTTCCCTGCGACCGCGGATCGAGGACACCGGCCCGCACCGATTTAAGTATCATATCGATTTTGAGAATCTTGACCCCGGACCAGAGATCCGGGCGATGTGTGTTTCCCGCCCGACCAACCCGAGCGGAAACCTGCTGTCCGATTCCGAACTCGCCCGCCTCGCGGCTCTGGCTCAGGATCGCAAGATCCCCCTCATCATTGATAATGCCTACGGATGGCCATTCCCGGGTATTGTTTTTGGCGATGCCACCCCACTTTGGAACGAGCAGACCATCCATGTGTTGAGCCTCTCGAAGTTCGGCCTGCCCGGCACCCGCACGGCGTTTGTCATTGCCCCGCCGGAGATCGCCTCCGCCGTTTCGTCGATGATGGCCGTCAGCGGGCTCGCCAATGGAAACTTCGGCCAGGCCATCGCTGGCCCGCTCATGGCCGATCGTTCGATTCTCGCGTTGAGCCGTGATATTGTGCGACCGTTTTACCTTCAAAAACGAGACCGGGCACTCGAAGCCGTCGCGGAATTTTTTCCTGAGAGTTTCCCTTACTCGCTCCATGAGTCCGGCGGTGCGATGTTCCTCTGGCTCTGGGTTCGCGACTCGAAGCGAACGTCACGCCAGATCTACGATGCGCTGAAAGCCCGCGGCGTTCTCGTTGTTCCGGGCGAATACTTTTTCTTCGGTCTGCCGGACGACTGGCCGCACCGCCACGAGTGCCTTCGCCTCTCGTTTGCGATGTCTGAGGAAACCGTCCGCGCGGGTCTGCGAATCATCGCGGATGAAATCACGCGGGTCTGACGAAGATCTCAACCCGCCGGCAAAAATCCTGCCGATTGAAAAACTGCTTTGACGGCCGAAGAGCGGAGGAATTTTAGGAAATCCGAAGCCACCGCCTTTTTTGGCGAGGTGGCGACCATGGCCGCGGGATACTCGACTTTCGTATGGGAATCCAGCGGAGCCACCGCGACGACCTCGATATCTTTTACGCCAAGAACGTCGCTCCCATATATGAGGCCCGCATCGGCATCTCCTCCCTGGACGTAGACAAGCACCTGCCGCACGTCTTTCGCAAAAACCAACCGGTCCTTCAGCAAGCTGGTCAAATCGAAATGTCGAAAAACCTCCATCGCATACATCCCGGCCGGCACACTCGTTGGTTCGCCAATGGCGATCCTGCCCGCCGACGTGAGGTCCTCGAACCCCTTTATTCGTTTTGCCCGGGACGGCGCAATGAGGACGATCGTGTTTCCCGCCAGGACAAACCGGCTCGCAGAATCGACGAATCCGGCCGTTTCCAGCTCATCCATCTGTCGGGAGGCTGCCGAGATGAAGATGTCGACTGGTGCACCATGGACGATCTGCTGTTTCAATGACCCGGAGGAACCAAAATTGTAGACGATCTTCGTTCCGGGATGTGACTTTTCAAATTCCCCTGCGACCGATTCCAAAGGACCTCGCAAACTCGCCGCCGCAGAGATGGTCAGAACCGCAGACTCCCCGCGTAAATCAGAATCAATCAACCCAGTGGCAAGAGCCAAAATTCCGAGAACCAGACCCTTCATGGATTTCGTGTTTGGCTCAGCCAGCTTTCGTAAGTCATCGGAGTGCGTTCCTGAGCTGCCCGACGGGACAGATTCAAAATCTGATTCCGAATTGCACGGTGATTCCAGTCGGGCGGATGAATGCCGATTCGCAGCAGATCGTTGGCGGCTTCGCGCTCCCACACCCAGGCGTTCCATCCCAGACTGCACAGACGCCGCCAGCCAGCCCGGACGCTCCAGACCAGGCTCCGCGAGCGGAGGACGCGATTCGTTTCGAGGTCAGTGAAAGTTCCGATCCGGGTCGTATATGCGAAGCCCGCCCGTCGGACTGCCTTCTCTGCATCAGGCCCGAGTAGCCACGCCGGCGCGATGAATCCCGCGGGAGAGACGCCGCATTCCTCCAGCGAACTCTTCCCTCGCATGAGGAGATCGAACGCCTCTTCTTCACCGAGGTCAAAAAATTCGCCTTCCCCGGCGGTATAAGATTGTGTGATGAGGCGCTTCCAAGGCCCGTCCGAGGCCTCTGCGCGGCGGATGTGGTAAAATCCATGGAGAACCGCTTCGTGCCTCCGACCGCACTGGTCTTGCAGCCACTGAACGAACGTCGGGTCCGAAGAAATCAGGCCGCGGTGATGGTGGTCGGGGATGACCAAAAGCGAGAGGCGATCGACCCCGGAAGCCGCGAGGTCCTCGATGATCTGTTCCGTCCGATCACGGGTTGCAGGACTCACATCGTGGATCGACACGACTACGGCCCGGATTCGGGAAAACGAGGGATTTCGCTTGGGTGGAAGCACTTTTTGCATTTGCCAAGTGTATGTGATAGAAGAAAGGTTGCATTATGTCAGAAGAAAATCCCAAGTCGCCACGAGAGAACCGGCCCGGCCCCAGTGGCGGCAATGATCCACAAATGAACTGGCGCGGACTCGTCCTCTTCTCGGTCGCCCTCGCACTCATTGGCGGAGCATTCCTTTTTCGCGGAAATAATTTCGTCCAGCCCGAACTGATCCAGTATCCGCAGTTTCTGGACCTCGTCACCACCGGCAAGTTGGTCGTGACGCCGGAACGCCCATTGGAACTCGTTGTCGAGGAAGGACGAAACACGCAATACTTCGAGGGCAAGGTCAAACAAAAGTCGAAGACCACGGGCCAGGAAGAAGTCGTTCCGTTCCGCACGCCGATCTTCACCCAGTTTAACGGCTCGGAAATCGAGAAGGCGCTGAAGGCCGCGAATATCACGCCCGCCATCGTGCCGAAGACCGATTACCTCGCGTCCGCGATTCTCAGTTTCCTGCCGATCATCCTCTTCCTCGTCATCCTCTACTTTTTCTTCCGCTCGCAAATCAAGATGGCCGGCAAGGGCGCGATGAACTTCGGGAAATCCAAGGCACGGATGATGTCGAAGGAAAAGAACCGCATCACGTTCAAGGATGTCGCGGGCGTCGAAGAGGCGAAGGACGAGGTGCAGGAGCTCGTGGAGTTCCTGAAGGACCCGAAGAGATTCCAAAAGCTGGGCGGTCGGATTCCTAAGGGCGTTCTCATGGTTGGGTCTCCTGGAACCGGGAAGACACTTCTCGCCCGCGCCATCGCTGGGGAGGCGGACGTGCCGTTTTTCTCGATCAGCGGATCGGACTTCGTTGAAATGTTTGTCGGTGTCGGCGCTTCCCGAGTCCGGGATATGTTCGAACAGGGAAAAAAATCTGCACCGTGCCTGATTTTCATCGATGAAATCGATGCTGTCGGACGGCACCGCGGTCATGGGCTGGGCGGTGGCCACGACGAACGTGAGCAGACGCTCAATCAGCTCCTGGTCGAGATGGACGGATTTGATACCCAAGATGGCGTTATCATTATCGCGGCCACCAATCGTCCCGACGTCCTCGATCCCGCGCTCCTGCGTCCGGGTCGCTTTGACCGGCAGGTCACCGTGAGCCTCCCGGATGTCAACGGTCGCGAGCAGATTCTGAAAGTTCACGCCAAGAAGGTAAAGCTGGCCGAGGGAGTCGACTTGGCCGTCCTCGCCCGAGGGACGCCGGGTTACTCCGGGGCCGAGCTCGCCAACGTTTTGAACGAAGCCGCCCTCCTGGCTGCACGCAAGGGTCGTCCGGCTATCGGCCAAAGTGAACTCGAAGAAGCCCGCGACAAAGTGCGCTGGGGCAAGGAACGCCGCAGCATGGCCATGAGCGAACGGGAAAAAATTTCAACAGCCTGGCACGAAGCGGGCCACGCGCTCATCAACGTCCTGCTCGAGCACACACATCCGCTCCACAAGGTGACAATCATTCCGCGCGGTCCGTATCTCGGCGCAACGATGTATCTTCCAGAAGGCGACAAATACTCGACTCAGAAGAAAGAAGCGTTGGACCTGCTCGCCGTGATGATGGGTGGGCGCATTGCCGAGGAAATGTTTACCAACGATGTTTCCAACGGGGCTTCCGGGGATATTCGACAGGCGACCACGCTCGCCCGCCGCATGGTCTGCGAGTGGGGGATGAGCTCGCTCGGTATGATCAGCTTCAGCGAAGGGAATGATTACGTTTTCCTCGGTCGCGACATGGCCCGCTCTCGCGAGCACAGCGAGTCCACCGCCCAGCAAATCGATGCCGAGGTGAAGCGCATCATCGACGAGGCGTATCAACGGGCGACCGACCTTCTGGAGAAAAATCGGGCGAAGGTTGAGATTATTGCCAAGGGCCTGCTCGAATACGAGACGCTCGATGCCGAGCACATTCGGGACATCGTCCAATTCGGCGAGATCAGAAATCCCCCAAAAATTGAGGTTGCCCCACCGCCCCTTCCACCTCCGCCCTCGGATTCCACTCCAGAGCCGCCGGAGCAAGTGAAGCCCGGACTCCCACCCGGTGGGTTTCCGGCTCCGGCGCCAGCTTAGGAACAGGCCTTCTGCTCGAGACGGAGATGGCTCGCCTGTCGACTGCTTCGAAACCGCGGGGGATTTTCCTACCCTTGATTGGAGTGCTCGCGACTGGCCTGCTTCTGACCGCCTGCGGTGGTGGTGGCTATGAGGGCTACAAATACAAGCCTTACTCTGTTCGCGGACAGACCTACTACCCGCTCGATCCCCACGATGCCGTCGGATACGTCGAGGAGGGAGTCGCCTCACACTACGACGAAAGTTTCCTGTATTTCTTCCCGGGAAAAACTGCCATCGGAGAAAAACAGTATCCGTGGACAAAATCCGCAGCGCACAAAACGCTGCCCCTCCCGTGCAAGATTCGCGTGACGAATCTCCGGAATGGACGGAAGAAAGTTCTGCGCGTGAATGACCGCGGACCGTTTATTGAAGGCCGCACACTCGACGTGACATCCGCCGCGGCCAAGGATCTCGGATTTCACAAGGCCGGCCTAACGCCCGTTCGCATCGAGGTCCTCAGCGTCGGCGACGGACGTTGGCGGCTTCGCTGATTCTCCGCAGCGGTTCCGCTCGGTCGAAGAATCTCGTAATCGCGTAGGTAACATCCCGGGTCCTCTGCCCACGGATTTCCGTATTTCTGGAAAGCCCGGACGCGAAATCCCCCGCCGCAGACCTCTTGAAAACGACAAGACGCACATCGTCCCTCCAGCCGCGGAAGTCGGTCTCGCAGGCCGCTCAATAACGGGTCATTCCGACCATTGTCCCAAATCTCGCTGAACGCCTTCCTCTTCACGTTTCCGAGCGTGTAGGTCTGCCAGAATTGATCCGGATGGACATTGCCCTGGCTGTCGATGTTCGAGATTCCAAGCCCCGAGGCGTGGCGACCCCCGCCGTTCCACTCGAGAAGCTTCCAGATTTCGTCCGCGCGTTCGGGATTTCTTCGACGCGCCAACATCCAGTAGAACGGTCCGTCGGCGGGCTGATCGACCGTGAGGACCTCGCGGTGGATGCCATCCCGGTTCCATCGCACCACGGCGTCACCAATCATTCGAAGGGCCGCGCGGGATTCCGCTGCGGGCAGGAGACCGAGGTCGGCTCCCCGGCCGCTCGAAACGAGATGGTAAAAACAAACCCGAGGAATTTCCTCCTTCTCGATAAAACTCAGGATCTCCGCGAGCTGCCCGACCGTCTGGCGGGTCAGGGTGAGGCGCAGCCCGACTTTTTGTCCGGCACCACGGCAATGACGAAATGCTTCGACGGCTTTCTGAAACGCACCGGTTCGCCCGCGAAACTTGTCGTGGACCGGCCCGATTCCGTCGAGGGAAATCCCGACGTAGGTGATCCCGAGGTCTTTCAGCCGGACCGCCGCGCTCGAATCGATTCGCGTGCCGTTCGTCGAGACGGTGACCCGGATCCCGCGGCTGACGGCATAGCTCGCCAGATCGAAGAAGCGCGGGTGGATCATTGGCTCGCCGCCCGAGAGCAGGAGGGCTGGCACCTGATAATGCGCCAAATCGTCGATCACACGGATGCTCTGCTCGAGCGTGAGCTCGCCCGGGTAATGCCGCGAGGTCGAGTCGGAATAACAGTGAACACACTTGAGGTTGCATCGCCGGGTGATGTTCCAGACAACGACCGGCTTGCGAAGGGACGCTTGGGCCGGTGCGTCGGCGCCTTCGCCGTAGCGGAGGGCGTCGGCCGGTTGTGGCGAACCGCAGAGGAGTTTCGTTACGTTGATCATGAGGTCATCGCCAGTTGCCCGGCCGGTTGATAAAGACAACAGGGATCGGCCGCGAGGTAGTCGCCCGTTAGCGCGTAGGCCCGGGCCCGCGAGCCCCCGCAGATTTTCCGGTATTCGCACTGCCCGCACTTGCCGCGCAGTCCGTCGGAATCCCGTAGGGCTTGGAAAACAGGGGACCGCCGATAAACGCTGAGCAAGTTGTCTGTCCGCACATTCCCGCAGGTCAATGGAAGAAATCCACTCGGCTGAATATCTCCCCGATGTGAGATGAAAACGAATCCCCGTCCATCATTTGTCGGGGCGAACCTCCAGACGGTCGAATCTTTCCGGACACAATGGTTTCTCTCCATCAACACCCGCCGGAAGTGCGGGCCCTCCGTCGTCTTCACGGGAATGCCGGATTTTTCCTGAAACTCGGCAAGCCGGTTCCACAGATCTTCAGTCTCTTTCGCAGTCAACATCTCGGTCGCCTGCGCCCGACCGGTCGGCACCAACAGAAAAATGCTCCACATTTTCGGCTTCATTTCACGGATGATTGTTTCAAAGCCCTCCCACTCCTGAATGTTCGCGCGCGAAAATGTTGTGTTGATCTGAAAATCCAGACCGGCCGCGCGAGCCTTTTCCAGAGCCTGTCGGGTCCATTTCCATGTCCCCGGAACCCCGCGAAACGCGTCATGAGTCGCCTCGCTGGCTCCGTCGAGGCTGAGTGAGATTCGCTCAACTCCCGCCCGCCTCAGCTCGGGAAAATCCCGATTCAAAAGCCGGGGAGTCGCGCTCGGGCTGATCGCCACACGCAAACCACGGGCCGCAGATTGTCTGATGATTTCCAGCAAGTCCGGCCGGGTCGCCGGGTCGCCGCCCGTCAGGATGAAAAACTTTGGCCCTGCCTCTTCGACCTGATCGAGAACGTTTTCCACCTCGCCAGGAGAAAGTTCCCCCGGATCCCGCCGGGACTGAGGGATCGCCCGGCAGTGTCTACAGGAGAGTCCACATCGACGGGTGACTTCCCAAATGATGATTGTTGGATTTTTAGCAAGCGATGCAAAGTCAAACACGCGCCAAGTTTCCTCGGCATTCGCAGCCGCGTCTTTGACCGACGTCAATCAAATGACGATGCCGAATCAGGTTTTGACGTTCGGGGAAAAGTTCATAATATCTCGCTGGTGGCGGATCCGAGGTTAATTGATTGGGAGCAGATGGATATGATCGCCGATGGATATTCGCCCGAGTTCCTGGAAATCCTCGGCGAGTTCTTGGCGGAGATTCCCGTGATGTTGGAATCCCTAGCCGGGCTGGAGAGTTCCGGAGATTTGGACAAGGCCAGCAAAGTGGCGCATCAAATCAAGGGGAGCGCAGCGAACTTCGGATTCCTAGCCGTCAGTTCCGCAGCGGCGGAGATTGAGTCGTTGACGAAGTCGGGCTCAAGGGAAAATGTCGGATCACTCATCGGCCGTGCGGAAAATGACTTCGGTCTCTCGGTGGTAGAACTTCGAGAGAAACGCGCGGGTCAAGTCTAGGTGACGATCTGCCGGAGGACCCCGGCAAGTCCCCCGATCAGGATGAGTGGCACCACGCCGAGTCGGTGCGCAGCGAGCGAGCCAAGAAAAATGGTGATGGAAAACCACTGGATTCCCGCGGCCGAATCAAAAAAAACATGCATGGCAAACCAGACCGCCAGACTGGCCACAATGCCGGCGACGCTGGCGGAGACGGCCGCCAGACCGGACGACAGACGGAAATTGCGGAGCATTCGTTCCACGTGCGGGGCACCGAAAAATATCCAGACAAAGCTCGGCACGAACGTCATCCACGTTGCCACGATCGCCCCGAGCGTGGCGGCGACCAGCGGTGACAACTCCCCGGGTTGGTGGTAAGCCGCGAGAAATCCGACAAACTGGAGCACGATGATCAGCGGACCAGGCGTCGACTCCGCGAGGCCGAGACCATCAAGCATTTCCGGCGCACCCAGCCAGCCGTTGGCCACGGAGGCCTGGGCCACATAAGGTAGGATCGCGTAGGCACCACCGAACGTGAGCAACGATGTCGTGCTGAAAAAAGTCGCGAGTTTTGCAAAAAGCCCCTGCTCGAAAATACAGAGCAACCCGAGGGGAATCACCCAGAGCGCCAGCGCCATCCACCCTGCGCGGTAAGTTCGGCCGCCGGTTTCGATGCCGGTCGGTATGTCCGATTTTTCGATTCCGAAGCGACCGGGAAGCAAAAGTCCGGCCGCGACGCTTCCGAGCAAAACCACCGGATAGGGAACATGCCAGATCGTGAGAAGCCCAAAGGAGACCAAAGCCGCTATGATGGGAGCCGCCCGTCGCAAAGATCGTCGGCCCATTCGGATCGACGCCATCATTATCAACGCAACAACCACGGGTTGGAGGCCGTCGAAAAATCCCGCCACCGCTGGGATATTGCCGCCGAGAACATACAGAAGGCTTAGAAGCCAGAGCAAAATTGCCGCCGGCAGGACGAAAAGCGCTCCGGAGATGACGCCACCGGCAGCGCCATACATCCTCCATCCAATATATGTTGCCAACTGCTGGGCCTCCGGCCCGGGGAGGAGCATGCAGAAACCGAGGGCATGGGAAAAGCGCTTCTCATCCATCCAGCCGAGTCGCTCGACGATCTCACGGTGCATCAATCCGATATGCGCGGCCGGTCCGCCAAAGCTGATGCAACCGATCTTCAGCCAGAACAGCGCAAACTTCCTCAGACTCGGTGGATTCACCGGCCCGTCAATCGATGTAGCGTCGCGTGATATCCCCGTAGGCATCGATGCGGCGATCCCGGAGGAACGGCCAGTGCGTGCGTTGAGTATCCACGGCCCCGAGGTCGGCTTCGACGACAAGAACCTCGGGCTGGTCGATCGAGGCCTTCGCGAGAATCTGCCCGGCGGGATCGCACACGAAACTTTGGCCCCAGAACTCAATCCCGTCGCCGCCATCGGGTGCCTCGTGGCCGATACGGTTCGGAGCGACGACGTAGCACCCGTTCGCCACAGCGTGACCGCGTTGGATCGTCTCCCAAGACGAATGTTGCCGCAGACCGTGGGCGGCTTTTTCTTTCGGATGCCATCCGATCGCGGTCGGATAGAAAAGGATCTGTGCCCCTTGGAGGGCGGTGAGCCGCGCAGCTTCGGGATACCATTGGTCCCAACAGACGAGAACGCCGATCCGTCCGAATTTCGTATCCCATGCCCGAAAGCCGAGGTCGCCGGGAGTGAAGTAAAACTTTTCGTAAAAGAGGGGATCGTCGGGGATGTGCATTTTCCGATACTTGCCGAGGAACGTTCCATCCGCGTCGATGATCGCCGCCGTGTTGTGGTAAAGGCCGGGAGCCCGCCGCTCGAAGAGCGACGCGATCACGACGATGCCCAGCTCGCGCGCAATCGCTTGGATTCTCTCTGCTGTCGGGCCGGGAACGGGCTCGGCGAGATCAAAATACTTATGATCCTCGACCTGGCAAAAATATACCGATCGAAAAAGTTCCTGGAGGCAGACAATGTTCGCGCCCCGCGCCGCTGCCTCGCGGATTCCCGCCTCTGCCGCCGCGAGGTTGCCCTCCACATCTGCCGTGCAGGTGTGCTGCACGACGCCGATTTTCACAAGAAGTTGCGCCATGCCCAGAACCCTGTCACATTTTCCGCCGATGAAAAACACGCTTTTTTCCGTTCTTCTTGGTTTGACAATTGTCTCGCTGTCCGCGACGAACGCGTCCGCCATGAACGACATTCGCATTATTGTAAAAACCGACAAAGGGGAGATCGAGGGAACCCTTTTCGCCTCGAAGGCTCCTCTCACCGTTGCCAATTTCCTCAACCTTGCCAAACGCGGCTACTACAACGGCATCACGTTTCACCGCGTCATCCCTCAGTTCATGATTCAGGGCGGCGACCCGACCGGCTCCGGCATGGGCGGGCCGGGGTACAAGTTTGAGGACGAGGTGAAAACCGGACTCAAGCATGACAAGCCGGGGATCTTCTCGATGGCCAATGCCGGCCCGGGCACGAACGGGAGCCAGTTTTTCATCACGCACGTACCGACTCCCCACCTCGACGGAAAACACACCGTCTTTGGCGAAGTCACCAAGGGGCAGGATGTCGTCAACGCCATCAAGCAGAGCGACAAAATCGTCTCGATCGAGATCCTCGACCCGACCGACGAGCTCTTCGAATCCAAAAAAGACCGGATCGCCGAGTGGAATAAGTCGCTGAAGTAGGTTCGTCACCACCAGGGCCTCGATGGCCCGGGATTGCGTTGCGCAGGGGAGATGTGGTATCGTCTCCACTCGGAAATGAAAATCCTCCTCCTGCTGTCCGTCCTTCTCCTTCCTTCTGCCGCTTTTGGTCAGCAGCAGGAGCAGAAGTTGATGGACCGAATGCTCAAGCCGGATCTTCAACGCGGGAACTTTCTTCAGGGGAAGGCTTACCAGCCGAGCGGTGGAGTGACGTTGCGCCAGTCGTCCGAGTCTCAGGCGACATTCTCGGGAGCCAAGAATGCCTACATGAAAGACTTCCCTTACTCGCGGTCTTTCCTGGGAATCAAAAATCCATGGTTCGGCAACAAAGTGTATGACAGCAAAAAGGCCGGTGACTGGGCAAGCACGCAGATGGCCGGGGCGGACCGGAAATTCGCAGCTCGGGATGTCGAGGCGAAGGGCTACTTTCAAGAAGACAAACAGATGAACTACGGATCTCCCGTCGTTCCCGTCCGGGCCTTCATTCCGAAGGGGGCTACCGAAGGGACGGTCGGTCAGATCACCGAGAAGATCTCGAAGGACATGACAATTGACCAAGTCCGGGAAATTCTGAATAAATCCCGCTGATCCCTCGAGTAATGTCTGACCTTGATCTCCTGACGCGCGGATGCGCCAAAGTCCTCAGTGAGGAAGAACTCGCCGCAAAGTTGGCACTCGGTCGGCCGCTGAAGGTCAAGCTGGGCGTGGACCCGACGGCTCCCGACATCCATCTCGGGCACAGCATTTCCCTGTCGAAGCTCCGGCAGTTCCAAGAGTTGGGACACGAGGCGATTCTCATCATCGGAGATTTTACTGCGATGATCGGGGATCCGAGCGGGCGTTCGGCGACCCGGCCCCAGCTCACGCACGATCAGGTGCTCGCGAATGCGAGAAGCTATCAGGAGCAGGCCTTCAAGATTCTTCTTCGCGAGCGGGCTCGCATTGTGTTCAACGGCGAATGGTTTGAGGCGATGTGCTTCGAGGATGTCATCAAACTCAACAGCCGCGTCACCCTCCAGCAGATGCTGGTCCGTGAGGACTTCCGGGATCGTCTCGACAAGGGGCGGGCGATCCGCGCTCACGAAATACAATACCCGATTATGCAAGGCTGGGACTCGGTGATGGTCAAGGCCGACGTCGAACTTGGCGGAACGGATCAGCTTTTCAACATCATGGTCGGCCGCGATCTGCAACGCGAGGAAGGCCAACCGCAGCAGGTGGCCATGACGGTCCCGATTCTGGAGGGGCTCGACGGGCACCAGAAGATGAGCAAGAGCCTCGGAAACTACATCGCCCTCAATGAACCGGCTGGTGAGATGTTTGGAAAAGTCATGAGCATCAGTGATGAACTGATGTTGCGCTACTACGATATGCTGCTCGGCGAGACGATTCCTGCGGGGATGCACCCGATGGAGGCCAAGAAAGCCCTCGCCCGGCGGGTCGCCGCCCGTTACCACTCGGAAGCCGAAGCGACTCGGGCGCTTGACGATTTCAATACCCGGTTCAGTGCCCGGGACCTGGAATCCGCGGAGCTTCCGGATTTTTCGCCCGGTGAGGCGAGGGATATTTTGAGTCTCGTGGTCGGGGCGTATGCGAAGTGTTTCCACACTACGCGATCGCGCTCAGATGCCAGGCGACTTGTCGAGGGGGGCAGCGTGCAATGGCGGGGAGAAAAAATCTCCGATGCCAAAGTGACGTTGGCGCCCGGCGAGGTTGGCGTGCTCAAGCTCGACAAGACCCGCGCCGTTCGGATCACCCAGTGATCGGGCTTTATCCGCCTTGTCAAACCTTTGAGAGAGGAATATTAAAGTTTCGATAGGTTTTTCCAAAACGATGAAAATGAAAATTCTCGCCGCTTCCCTCACCTGTCTCGCCCTCGCGAACAGTGCCTGCGAAAATCTCACTCCAGCGGAGAATGCCGGAGTCTTCGGTGCCGCCACCGGCTTGGCCGTTGGAATCCCGCTGGCCGCTTCCGGAGTGGATCCCGCGATCACGATTCCTGTCACCGCGGGAGCCGTCGCGGTCGCCGCCGCTGGCAGCTACATTATCGCCAAGCACCAGGCGACCGAGCGGCAGCGCAAGATCGCAGAACAGCGGGCTCGCATTTACATGGCGCGATTGGAGAAGCAAAAAGCCCTGGCAGCCGAGGCTGGCAAAAAACCGGCGAAGAAACCCCGCTTCATCGCCGTGCAAACCGAGAAATCGGAAGCTACACAGGGCAAGGCCGCGGTGATGGTTTTCGATACCCAGACGAATGAGGTCGTGGGAAACAACGTTTACGATTTGAAGTCCACGCCGCAAGTCGGCCAGACCGCAAAGTTTGACACGTATTCAGCCCAATACGTTGGCTCCGGGAATTAAGTCTATTCCTCGCCGAACCGCGTCTCGACCAGGTTTTTCAATTCAGCAACCACCTTGTCGGCGTCGACGCCCTCGGCGACGACCGTGAGCTTTGAGCCCTTTCCTGCGGCGAGCATCATCAGGCCCATAATGCTTTTTCCATTGACCCGCTCGCCGTCTTTTTCGACCCAGACTTCCGAGCGGTAACGGCTGGAGATTTTGACGAACATGGCCGCCGGGCGTGCGTGCATGCCATTGCGATTGTCGATTGTGACTTCGCTGCTGCAGCGCTGTCCATCATCCGGTGATTTTTTTTTCGAAAGAATTCCCATTATCGGCTCCGACGTTCACTGATCATATGTAGCAATCTTTGGTTGAATTCCACCGCGCTATTTTCGCCCATGTCCTTCAATTTCTGGTCCAAGGCCGCAACTTCCACGAGCCGGGCAAGGTCCCTCCCGGTGCGAACCGGCAGAGTAACGTGAGGAACCTTGATTCCGAGGATGTCGTAAGAGTCGCGATCAAGGCCGATTCTATCCACATCTTCGACCTCATGCCAATCTTTGAGTGTGACAACAAAATCGAGGCGTTTTTCCGGTCGCACGGCCCCGACTCCGAAGATGGAGGCGATGTTGATGATGCCGATGCCCCGAACCTCCATGTGGTAGCGGGAGAGATTGTCGGCCATGCCGACCAGTTCGCGGCCCTCGATCGAGCGGACCCGTGTGATGTCGTCGGCCACGAGACTGTAGCCGCGTTCGATGAGGCCGAGGACGCACTCGCTTTTTCCGATTCCGCTTGCTCCGCGAATGAGGGTGCCGACCCCGAGGATGTCGACCATGCTTCCGTGTTCGGATTTGGACGGTGCGAAATCAAACTCCAGCGCGATGGTCGCGGCATTGATGAAGTTCATCGTGATCATTCCCGTGCGGAAGACGGGCGTCTCGAACTCGGATGCGGCCTCCAGAATTGCCGCCGGGATCGGAGCGTTCCGGGCGACGACAAGGCACGGCATGTTCCGCGAGAAGAGTTCCCGGAGGCGCTCGCGGAGGAGAGCGACTTTCAGGCTCTTGAGGTAGCTGAGCTCGGCGGCGCCGAGGACTTGAATCCGCTTGACGGCAAAGTAGCTGAAAAATCCGGAGAGAGCGAGGCCGGGCCGGTTGATGGTGGGCTCACGGATCAGCTTGTTGAGGCCCTTGGATGAGCCCTCCAGACGCAAGCCGAGTTTCTCCGCATGGGTTGCGTAGAAATGGCCAACGGTGATGTGTGGAACGCGACTGTCGGGCATCGGGAAGAGTTTCTGGAGCTAGGGGGCGTTACATCGTAAATGTCTCGCCGAGGTAGAGCTTGCGGCTGATCGGGTCGTTGAGGAGGAAGTCCTTGTTGCCCTGGCTTTCGACGCGGCCTTCAAAAATCAAGTAGGCACGGTCCACGATGTTTAGTGTCTCTCGGACATTGTGGTCAGTAATCAGGATGGCCAAGCCCTGCGCGCGCAGGTCCTGGACAATCTGTTGGACGTCGTGGACGGCAATCGGATCCACCCCGCTGAATGGCTCGTCGAGCATGAGAAGCGACGGGTTTGTCACGAGCGAACGGGCAATCGTGAGTCGTCGCTTTTCTCCACCCGACAGAGTGAGGGCTTGGTTTTTTGCCAGATGCTCGATGCCGAACCGCGTGAGCAGCTCTTCGCACCGGTGCTTGCGCTCGGATTTTGTGGATTTGGTTGTCTCGAGAATTGCGAGGATGTTTTCCTCGACCGTGAGCTTGCGAAAGATCGATTCCTCCTGGGGCAGGTAGCCCATCCCCTGGCGGGCTCGACGATACATTGCCATGTCTGTCACGTCGGCGTCGTTGAAAAATACCCGTCCGCCATTGGGCCGGATCAGGCCGACAATCATGTAAAATGTTGTGGTTTTTCCAGCTCCATTCGGTCCGAGTAAACCCACGATCTCACCTCGCTTGACGTTGATGTCGACGCCGTTGACAACCGAGCGGCCGTTGTAGATTTTGATGAGCCCATCCGTCCGGAGGAGGGGAGTCGCCTCGGTGGCGGCTGGCTCTGGGGCGGCGTCACTCATCGCGCTGCTCCTGTCTCGCTGGCATCGCTAATCATGGTCTTGCTGCCCCCGGTGGTCGTCGATCTTCCGTCACGGTTGAGGACCATTACTGTGCTTTCTTCGGTGGCCACCTGATTGTTGATCCCTTGTTGGACCGACGGCCAGATCCGGAGCCTGATCTCCCCGGTCGCCGGAGTGTAGGTCGCCACGCCGGCGCGGCCGATGGCTTTGGTGGTCCGGCCCGAGCTGTCCTTGTTTTCCTGAATGATGATCACGTTTCCCGTTGCCTCGGCGACTTCCATCCCCTTCCGGTCCTTGCTCAGGGTGACGCGGAGTTTGTCGCAGGTGAGCGTGAACTGCGGATCTCGGACGACGACGCTACCGAGGAATTCTGCGACGTTGGCAGCGTTGTCGAACATCGCCTCTTTGGTCGCCGTGATCTCCGTGCGGGCATCCTGCGGGCGGTCTTTGCCGAGCCCGGCCAAAGCGCCGAACCCCGAACTGTTCGTCGAGCGTTCTCCCGAAGTCATCGACGGACGATCCTGCGCTGGGATCGGGAGGGCTCCGAGGAACATCAGGAGTGTGATCAGAGAAATGGTGGTGTATTGGGTGTTCATTAGAGTTTGTCGGCTGTCAAAAGGGTCATCTTGATTTTTCCACGCATCGTCGCATTCCGGGTGCGGGTGTCGAATTCGACAGAGTCTCCGGTGATCTCGAAATCCTCCCTTCGAATTAGCGACCGGGTATCTCCGACGAGGATGCGGGACTCCAAGTTGAAAATCGAGTGGGCAATCTGGACGAAGACCTTCCGTCCGTCATCATCATAGGCTTCGATCTTGAGCTCATCCATCTCGATTCGGGTGTCGTCGAGCTTTTTGGCTACGTCAGCCTCGAAGACCATGAGGAGTTTCCCATTGGCGTCCCGGTGGGGAATCTTGATCCCCTTCACCGGCATCCCCATAGGCACGGGAATGTCGAAAGCCGGGTCCGCAGCCGGGGCGGGTTTGTCCTCCCCGAAGGCAGGAATCGCTGCCGCGAGACAGAGAACGAAAATTTTAAACAACGATTTCACGGAGTTTTCGGAGTTGGGCAATGAGGTGGGCGAGGTCGCCCAGCGGAACTTGGTTCGGACCATCGGAGAGGGCTTTGGCTGGGTTTTCATGAGTCTCGATGAAAATGCCGTCGCATCCGGCGGCAACCGCAGCGCGTGCCAGCACCGGGGCGAGGACACCATCGCCGCCCGTCGTGTCTCCGCTGCCCCCGGGCCGCTGCACGGAGTGCGTTGCGTCGAATACGACCTGACAGTTCAGTCCCTGCATCCAGTAAATGGATCGCATGTCGGCGACAAGGTTATTGTAGCCGAATGTGGTGCCGCGCTCGGTAAAAAAGTAGCGCCGGCACCCAGCGGCTTCGAGTTTCGTGGCAACGTTTTTCATATCCCAGGGAGCA
>JBMOHW010000012.1:0-36113 GCA_049317665.1 Terrimicrobiaceae bacterium
TCGAGCGACTTCGCCATCTTCACCAACCCGGGATTGATCCGCCGCTGCGCTTCGATCCCGTGGTCGTGGATCTCCACAAAAAAATTCCCCGCTCCGAAAATGTCCCGATACTCGACTGCGACCTTCGCTGCATCCTCCGGTCGGCCATTGATCAAATGGCGGCTCACCTCTCCGCTCAAGCATCCGCTCAGCGCGATCAATCCCTGGGAAAACTCCGCCATCCGCTCCTTGTCCACGCGGGGCTTGTAATAGAACCCCTCGAGATGCGCCGCGCTCACCAATTTGACGAGGTTCCGATACCCTGCATCATCCGTGGCCAGCAGTGTCAGATGAAAAGCCGCGTCCTTCGCCGACGACGCATTCTTGTCGAGCATCGACCCCGGAGCCACATAAACCTCGCAGCCAATTATCGGCTTCACGCCCTTCTTTTTCGCTGCCTGATAAAACGGCACCGCACCGTAAAGATTCCCATGGTCGGTCAACGCCACTGCCGGCATCGCCAGTTCCGACGCCTTCTTCACCAAATCCTCCACACGAATCGCCCCGTCCAACAGCGAATACTCCGAGTGACAATGCAGATGGACGAATGACATGCCTCGAAACTACATCACCCACCCGACACCTGTCGAATGCCCGACAAAAAAATTCGCCTCCGGGCTGTAGAATACGATGCCCTTTGCCCCCGGATCCTGGCGCAAGAGCAAAGTCGGTATCCGGGGGGGCGGTTTAGGCCGGAAGAGAGTCGTCGAGGGCTGCGAGGAGGGCGGTGATGGTCTCGGGGGTTTCGTCGCCCATGTTTGAGATACGGAAGGTCTTGCCTTTGATCTTTCCGTAGCCGCCATCAATGACGAAGCGATGTTTTTCGCGGAGGGTCTTGATCCACGCAGCGACATCGATCTCGAGGTTGTTCTTCGCGCAGGTGAGCGAGAGCGAGCGGTAGCCGGCGGGAGCGAAGAATTCGAAGCCTTTCGAGCGAAGCCAGTCGTGGACCATTCCATTGAGCGCGGCGTGACGTGCGTAGCGTTGTTCGAGTCCTTCGGTGAAGATGTCGTCGAGCTTGGACGCGAGCGCATTGATCAATGGGATCACGGGCGTGCTCGGCGTCATGTCGTCTTTTTGGTTTTTTGCAAACTCGACAAAATCGAAGTAGTATCCGCGATCCTTGATCGTCGCAGCACGTGCCATTGCGCGCTCGGAGACGGCGAAGAGTGCGAGCCCGGGAGGGAGAGCCAGAGCCTTCTGGCTGCCGGTGAGGAGCACGTCGATGCCAAGTTCATCCATCGGAATCGGCTGCGTGGAGAAGGACGAGACCGAGTCCACGATGAACATCACGTCCGGAAATTCCCGCAAGACTTCCGCGATTTCCGCGAGTGGATTGAGGATGCCGCACGAGGTCTCGTTGTGGATAAGCGTGATCGCATCAAACCTGCCGGATGCGAGCATTTCGCGCACCTGTTCGGCCAGGATCGGCTGGCCCCACTCGACTTGGAGGGCTTCCGCCTCTTTGCCGCAACGCTGGCTCACGTCGAACCATTTGTCGGAAAACGCTCCGCACATGCAGTTCAGGACTCTCTTCGCGACGAGATTTCGTAAAGCGCCTTCCATGACGCCCCAGGCGGACGAGGTAGAGAGGAAGACCGGCTGGGTCGTTCCGAAAAGGGGCTGAAGTCGTGGCTGGATCGAGGCGTAGAGTTTTTTAAATTCGCCCCCTCGGTGTCCGATCATTGGGGCGCACATGGCCCGAAAGGTTTTCTCTGAGACCTCGACCGGTCCGGGAATGAATAACTTGATATGTTGTGACATAGTGAGTGGAGAAGATTACGCGTGCCGGGCGGTCGGGAGCGAAGAAAAAGTGACGGTCTGCGACTGAGAGCCTAGAACGCCCGGAAGATCGCGGGGATCAGTAGGCGATTTCCGCGTAGTTTTCGAGTGCCGCCTGCCGGCTCAATTCAAAAATCGCTGCCGAATCGCTCATTCCGAGCGCGTTTACGACCAGATCAGCGCAGGCCCCAAATTCCAGCGATTGCACGGCCTTTTTGACGCGCGGCAAGACGGTTCCCGTCACGCTCAATTCATCGATGCCCAGACCGAGGAGAAGTGGAGTCAGGAGGACGTCACCAGCCATTTCTCCGCAGATGCCGGTCCAGATCCCGGCTCCGCGTCCGGCCTCGACGACCATTTTGATCATTCGCAAAATCGCCGGATGGGTGGGATTGTAAAGGTGTGCGATGCGATCGTTGACCCGGTCGACGGCGATCGAGTATTGGATCAAATCGTTTGTCCCGATGCTGAAAAACGCGACCTCTCCGGCGAGGTGATCGGCGGAGAGAACCGCGCTGGGAATTTCGATCATGATTCCCACCTCGATGTAGGGATTGAAGGGAACATTCCGTGCGGCGAGCTCGGCCTTGCTCTCCTCGAGAACGGCGTTGGCTTGCCGGAGTTCCTCCAAGCCGGAGATCATCGGATACATGATCCGGATATTGTTCGAAACGGCGGCTCGCAAGATGGCGCGGAGCTGGGTTCTGAAAATCTCGGGATTCTGAAGGCAGAATCTAATCGCCCGGCATCCAAGAAAAGGGTTCTGCTCCTCGGGCAAGTGCAGGCTGCTCGTGGTCTTGTCGCCGCCGATATCGAGTGTGCGAATGATGAGTCCGTGCGGTTGGGCTTTTTCGGCGGCGAGTCGGTAGTGTTCGAACTGCTCGTCCTCGTCGGGCGGGTTGGGGCGATTCAGATAGAGAAACTCTGTGCGGTAAAGTCCGATGCCCTCCGCGCCGCTCTCGGCGAAGTCCTCAAGCTCGTCTGGCAGGTCCACATTGGCTGAGAGAACCACGTGGCGGCCGTCCCGCGTTGTCGAACTCGTCTCACGGATGAGCTCGAGACGTTCGGAAATTTCCTCCTTCTCGGACTCGATCCGTCCGTATTCCTGAAGCGTCTCGGGGGAGGGGTTCAGGATCAGGATGCCCTTGTAGCCGTCGAGGAGAATACTGTCCCCGCTCGTCAGTTTCTGGCAGATGCCTTGAATGCCGACGATGGCGGGGATGTCCATCGATCTCGCCAGGATCGCCGTGTGCGAAGTCTTGCTGCCCGTCTCGGTTGCGAAGCCGAGAACCAAATCGCGATCCAATTGGGCCGTATCGGATGGCGTGAGATTGTGCGCGACAATGATGTGCGGGCTGCCATGGGCCGAGGGGTTATGGGGAGCCTTGCCCAGAAGATTTCTGATGACGCGACGGGAAACATCCTCGATATCGATGACGCGTTCGCGAAGGTAGGGGTCATCGATCTCGCCGAGTGTCCGGCAGTAGCGCTCGGCGACTTGGTGGAAGAGGTATTCCACATTACATTTCTCACGCGCTAGGCTGCGAAGAACCTCGTCGATCAGCGTCCGGTCCTCGACGACGAGGAGGTGGGCGTCAAAAATACTGGCGTCGTTTGACCCAATCGCGTTGGCAATCCGCTGCTGGATTTCCAGCAGTTCGGCCCGGGTGGCGATCAGGGCCGACTCGAACCGGGCGATCTCCCCGGGAAGCTCGGAGTCGTCGATCTTCCGCAGGGCAATCTCCTCATCTTCCTCCCACTGGACCAAAACAGCGCCATGTGCGATGCCCGGCGCAACGGGTATTCCCGTAAACCGCTGCTCGCTGGTGCTGTGGACTTCCATTCCGGACACTTCACCAGATTTCCGGGGCGGAGTAAATAGGGCATCCGTGGCCTTGGGCGGACGGAAAAACTTCCTGTAATGGACCTCTTGCCATGACGTTTTTGCCGTGCATCATCTCCGGCCATGGAGCGTTTGAAAATCGGCGTGATGGGCAGCGGGAAGGGGTCGAATTTTCGCGCGATCCTCGCGGCGATCTCGGCCGGGGAATTGGATGTCGAGCCGGTGCTTGTAGCGTCGGATTTTCCGGATTCGGGTATCCTGGCCCTTGCTCGGGAGGCTGGGGTAGCGATTCATTTTGTCGACGAGCAGAAGTTCCGAACAAAGCTCTCGCCTGCGACGGAAACCGCGTTGGTCGATCAGCTCCGCGCCCGACGAGTCGATCTCGTCGTCCTCGCCGGCTATATGAGAATGGTTGGTTCCGCAATGCTCGAGGCCTTCCCGCGCCGGATCATCAATATCCACCCGTCGCTGCTCCCGGCGTTCCCGGGCCTCGAAGCCTGGCGGCAGGCCATCGAAGCCGGAGTAGAAAAAACCGGCTGCACGGTTCACTTTGTCGATGCGGGGATGGATACCGGAGAGATCATCGCGCAGTCGGAAGTGCCGGTGCTCCCCGGCGATTCCGCGGAGTCGCTCCATGCGAGGATCCAAGTCGCCGAGCACGAGCTTTATCCGGCCGTGGTCGGTCGATTCGCCCGACGGGAGCTGGCATGAGCCGTTTTCGCCTCTTCGACCTCAACGATGAGCAGCAGCGCGCGGCGACGCATGAGTCGGGGCCGCTTCTCATTCTCGCGGGGGCGGGAACGGGAAAAACCCGCACGATCGTCGCGCGGATCACGTGGCTCGTTGCCCAAGGTCTCGATCCCTCGCGCATTCTCGCCGTGACATTTACGAACAAGGCCGCGCGGGAAATGAAGGAACGGATCTCTGACATGATCGGCACGGACAAGGCGTCCGAGATGACGGCCAGCACGTTTCACGCCCTCTGTGTGCGGATCCTCCGCGCTGATGCCGACAAACTCGGCTACAAAAATAATTTCAGCATCTTCGACGAGGGCGACCAGATGGGCCTCATTAAAAAAATCATCAACCGCGTGACGGCCCGCGACGAGAAGCTCGATCCGAATCTCGCAAAAAACATGATCAGCAAGGCGAAGAACAACGGTTGGGCGGCACCCAAAGATGAGGAGACCGTCCTCGGTGCCGTCTACGCCCGTTATAATCAGGAACTCAAGGCCCTGAACGCGATGGATTTTGATGATCTCCTCGTGCAAGCCGTGCGTCTGCTCAATGACCATCCGGATGTTCGCGACAAGTGGCGGGCGAGGTTTCAGCACATGCTCGTCGACGAGTTTCAGGATACCAATCGTCTGCAACTCGATCTGGTGACCCTTCTCGCGGCCGGGGATCCGCCGAACGTTTGCGTGGTTGGCGATGACGACCAGAGCATCTACGGCTGGCGAGGTGCCGAGGTGACGAATATCTTGGAGTTCGAAAAACACTTCCGCAACCCCACGCTTATCCGGCTGGAACAAAACTACCGCAGCACGAATGCCATCCTCGGTGCCGCGAATCGCCTCATTAAAAACAACCCGAGACGACGTGGGAAAAATCTTTGGAGTTCCCAAGACGGAGGGGATCCCGTCCATGTGATCTCGGTTCCCGACGACAAGAAGGAAGCCGAGTTTGTCATCAATGAAATCGGCGCCATCCGCGCCCCGGCCGGACTCCCCTGGGAGCACTTTGCGATCGTTTATCGGATGAATGCGCAATCACGCCTGTTGGAGGAAAATCTCCGCCGCCTCCGCATTCCGTATCGGCTCGTGGGCGGCAAGAGTTTTTTCGACCGCCGCGAGGTCAAGGATGTGCTGGCCACCATGTCCTGCCTGATGAATTCCTCGGACGATGTGGCCCTGCTGCGGATCATCAACACCCCGCCTCGTGGCATCGGGGCGTCGACCGTGGAGTTGGCCCTCGAACGAAGCGGGTCCGCACATTCGAGTCTTTTCGAGGCCCTGACGCACCCGGACTTCGCCGAGCAGGTTTCGCGCAAAACGGCGGAGTCGATCCGCGAGTTCGCTTCAAATCTCAGCGCGACCCGAGTCCGCCTGCTCACGCCGGGCGCGGATTCCTCACAGATTGTTTCGCAGTTTCTGACCGAGTCGGGCTATTTCGAGGATCTCAAACGCTCGTGCAAGACACCCGAGGAATCCCTCAATCGCGAGGCGGGCGTGAAGGAAGTTCTCCGCGCCCTCGCAGATCATCAGAAGCGATCGAATACTGGGCTACGGGGGTTTTTGGACGATATGACGCTGGATCGCGAGCGCGATGAGGACAAGAAGGAAGACGCCCGCGGAGTTACCCTCATCACCCTCCACGCCGCCAAAGGCCTTGAGTTCCCGCACGTCTTTCTCATCGGTGCCGAGGACGGTCTCCTCCCGCACGAGCGTTCGAAATCGGAGGGCACAGTCGATGAGGAGCGCCGCCTCTTCTACGTGGGAATCACCCGCGCGATGAAATCCCTCACGATCACACACTCCCGGAATCGAACGAAATTCGGCAGTGCCATGTTTTGTCGTCCGAGTCCGTTCCTGGACGAGATCGCGGGGGAAGGTGTTCTGAGCGAGGGCTACGAGGAAATCGTCAACCGCCCGGTCGCCGAGGAGGATGTGGCCGCGAGTTTTGCTTCGATCCGGGAAATGCTCGCCCGGGACTGACCAGTGCCCTACTCGCGCTTGTAGGTCACCATCGGGGCAAATTTTCCCTCGGAGACGACATGAATTCGCTGCCCATCGCGCGAAAACCCAATCCCCTCGGCTTGTTCGAGGCGGTGTGCCGGGAGTGCGATCGGTTCCCTCGCGAAGGCCTCCGCCCAGGATTCCTCCGGAGACCGATGGAAAAGAAAGACGCGGGCATACGTCAAAACAGCCGCGAGACGGCCATCGGGGCTCACGGTCAGGCCAGTCGGCTGGCTTGCGTAGGGGCCGGCCAGCACGCCGGCCTGGGGAAGGTTCACAGGCCCGACCCGTCGCGCAATCTGCATCGTATCTGCCCCTGCGGGTCGCAGGGGCAACTCGTAAAGCATCGGTGGCCACGTCCGCTTCGAGATGAGGAGGATTTTCATGTCCGGAACACTTGCCGCGACGGATTCACAATCTCTCGGGCCATCCTCATAGCGAAATCGGATCGTCCACGACGGAGCAATGGTCCCGTCAATCCGACCGGAACGGATATCCGGCTCGGGCACAATAATGATCGCACAGCTTTTCCGGAGCGCGGCGTTGTCGCCCGTGTCGGCGATGAGCAAATAGCTTTTGCCGCCGAGTTCAAACGAATCAAGATCCTCCCAATCCCGGTTTGCAATGCCCTCGATGCGAGCGAATCCGTGGGCTCCGCCGAGATCATCCAGAAGATGCAGGGCGGCAGCCGCACCGCTGTCGTTCAGCGACCACAGGAACGCTCCATCCCTCCGCGAAGCTGCCAGCCCGCTGGCCTCACGAAGTCCGGCATCGCGAAGCTGCCAGCGCTCCCGTTTGAGCACGAACTCCTCTGCAGCCAGTCCGGGAAATGCGAGTCCGATGCTCAGCGCGGCGGTAAAAACGATTCGGAAAGGTTTCATGGATTCTGAGACCGTCTCCCGAGCTTTAATTCTGCTTCTGAAAAAAACCGACCGCCGTGACAAGGTCCATCGCACGCTGAAGGACGGTATCCCGAAGGACGGGCTTGTTGCGCTCGGCTTTTGCGACTGGTGTGTTCTCTATCTCTGGGTTCGTATTGGCGACTAGAGCGGCTTCGTTCAAGCGGGCGCGCTCGACCTCGAAAACGAACTGCCCTACGCCCTTCTCGCGACTCTGCAAAAAGATTTCCTCCAGCACTTCGGGAGCCAGCGACACGGCGATGTCGGGCTTCACGCCACCCGGAAAAATCGCCGCGCCATTCGGGAGCATGACCTGCGACACGGCGACGCGAAGCTTCCTTCCTCCGTCGAGCGGAAACTCGGCAAACTCGACCGCCTCCCCGGCGGTGTCTGTGCCAACAATCATCGCGTGGGCGTTGATCCGAAGCGTGGCCGCCAGAGCCTCCGCCGCACCCGCCGTGTTTCCATCCACCAGCACGACCAGCAGGCCAGTGAAAAGCGGTTTCTGATCCGAGGTGAGAATGCGTTCCTGTTTCGCGCTGGGCTTCTGGATCGTAAAGAGAATCTTTCCTGTCGGGCTGAACCTCCGCGCGAAGTCGGCTGCCGCATCAAACTCGCTCCCGCGCGGCACTGCCCGCAAATCGAGGATCACGGCAGGCAGTCGCTTTTCCGTGAAGCTGGCGAGCGCCGAATCGATCTGACCGAGCGTTGCGGCGTCGATTGCCCCGGGCCGGAGATACCCGGCCCGGTCGTCGAGGATCTCCGCCAAGTAGGGAACTCCGGACGCGACCGAAGCCGGTTCGTTGTTTGAAACGATGGCCGCTCCGGGCGAAAGGCGACGAATGACTCCCTCGAGGAGAGCACGCTGGCGCGATGGCTCGTCGAGTGAGGACGGTGCGAGGAAGTTGTTTTGTAAGGCATCCATCGCCTTTTGAATCTGCGCGGGATCGAGACTGTTGATCGTCTCACGCAGCGTCTGCGGGGCAGCGGGCGGTGGCGTGGGGGACTCCGCGTGGAGCGTCGCAGCCAGAGCGAGAAAAAGAAAATACCTCATGCGATCGGAATCGTCGCTCCAATATCATTACGGCGCTGGAGGCCGTCAAACGAGATCCGGTCCGCAGCGTGGTAAGCCTTGGCTCTCGCGTCACCCAGCCCGGATCCGCTCGCGGTCACGCCGAGCACGCGTCCCCCCGAGGTCACGATACCAGCTGGACCGGCTCTCGTTCCTGCGTGAAAAACGGTGATATCGGCCAACGCTTCGGCCTCCGCCAGGCCAGTGATTTTCCGGCCCCTCTCGATCGCACCCGGATACCCCCCCGAAGCCAGAATGACGCAGACCGCCGCGGAGTCCGACCACTCCGGTTTTTGCTGAGCCAGTGTGCCATCGCAGCAGGATTCCAAGAGCGGCAAAAGGTCGGACGCCAGCCGTCGCACAAGCACTTGGGTCTCGGGATCGCCCCAGCGGCAATTGAACTCGAGGACCTTCGGACCTTCGCGGGTCAGCATCAGACCGGGGAAAAGCATTCCGCGAAAAGAAAGCCCGTCGGCTTTGATTCCCGCGAGGAATCGCTCGAGAACCTCGGATTTGACCCGCTCGCGGAGAATTCCGTCGAGAGATCCCGACGGGCTGATTGTTCCCATCCCCCCAGTATTCGGGCCTTGGTCGCCATCGAAGATCCGCTTGTGATCGCGGCAATCCGGGAACAGGAGAAAATCCTTCCCATCGATGAGCGCGTGGATCGAGCACTCAACGCCGGTGAGAAATTCCTCGATCACAATTTTGTTTCCGGCGGATCCGAACACCCCCGCATCCATACAGCGGTAAATCGCCAGACCGGCATCCCATGGCGTTTCAGCAATGATGACTCCCTTCCCGAGTGCGAGGCCATCGGCCTTGATGACGAGAGGATAACTGGCCGTGCGACACCACGCATGAGCCTCCAAGCTGTCGCTGAACTCGGCCGATGCCGCCGTCGGAATTCCATGCCGGCGCATGAAGTCTTTCGCAAAGGCTTTCGACGATTCCAATCGAGCGGCACTGGCCGAAGGGCCGAAAATTTTCAACCCGGCGGCTTCGAACGCATCCACGACTCCGGCGGCCAGCGCGTCATCGGGACCAACCACGGTGAGTCCGATTTGGCGCGATTTCGCAAACGCCACCAAGCCCGCGATATCGTTCGCTCCAATATCAACATTCTCGCCAAGGCCCGCCGTGCCGGCGTTTCCGGGCGCACAGAAGATCTCCGAAACGTGGGCGGATTGTCGCATTTTCCAAGCCAGCGCGTGCTCGCGACCGCCCGAGCCGATAATGAGGATTTTCATCTCTAGGAACCGAAAAGGATCGTCATGGTCTGCAACGGCAGAATATCGCGGGAGAGACTCACGGACCGCCCGGGCACACTATGAATCCGCCCGGTCGTCCAGCCTCCGGCACCACGACCCATCGGAATCACCAGGCGCGGCCGGAGCTGAGCGAGCACCGTCTCGCGGGACTCCGGCGAGAGCGATCCGCCCACCGGAACAAAGAGCACATCGACCGTCCCAATCTCGGAAATCTGGTCGGGTGTGAGTGGTCCGACGAGTGACCCGAGGAAGCAGAACCGCATGCCGTCCATTGTCCATGCGAAGACGATGTTCATTCCCTCGACGGCCTGTTGGCCCGGATCGCGGAACGTCGGAACTCCGCGGATTCGGATACCCGAAGAATTGTTGATTCCCATTGCGACGCTCCCGCGGAAAATGGCGGGTTGGTTGTCGACCGCGTCGATATTGTTCGCGTCGGAGCGCTCGTGGCTTACGAGAACGATATCCGGCTTGAGCGGCGACGGCAGCGAGCGGCCATTCGTTCCGGATACGTAAGGGTCGGTCAGAATCGACGTCCCAATCGACGAGGAAATTTTGAAGCTCTGGTTGCCAAGCCAATCGATGCGGACTTGGCGTGGCCCGGTTGAAGCGGTTGGCGTCTCTCTCCCACCGCAGCCAGCCAGCGTTCCGGCCAAGCCGAGAACCAGGCAGAACCGAAGGCTGCGGGCGATCACGAGAGGATGTCGAGTTGAACTCCGAGATCGCCAATCCGGCTGATCGTCAACCCTTGGAAAGCCGGCACCTCGGTCGCGATCTGTTTGAAGACATCCTCGATCGAGTAAACGCCATTCGTTCCGGAGACCGCCTGAACAAGGTCCCGCAGGATCTCCCAGTCGTCCCGGGCGAGACCCGGAGGTTGAATCGCCTGATTGAGCCGCTGGAGGCGGCCCTTGATGTTAATCATCGATCCCCGTTTTTCCGCCGCGGCGCTGGAGGGCAGGACGATCGAAGCCACGCGGGTCGTCTCGTTCTCGAGGATTCCCATCGCGATGAGCGATTCGAGTTTGGCGAGATCCTGAGCCGCGATCCCGCAGTCCACCGCATCTTCCCCAATGACGAGAAGAGAAGTGATAACGCCCGAGGCGACGCCTTGGGTGATGGCTGGAAGCCGACCCGTCGCCACGCCCAGCAATTTCGCTCCGGTTGTGTTCGGATTTCCATCGTCGGATACGAGAAATCCATCGCCTTTCTGCGCCCGTGGCAGCACGTCGATGTTGGTGATGCCGAGCGAATCTGAGAGACGCTTGACGAGGAAAAGTTCCTCATTCGTCATCCGCGCTGAAGCGATGATCGCCATCTCCGTCGGCTTGCCCACCTTGAGTTTTTCTGCTGCGGCGGCGAGAGCGACGGCCCATTTCGCTGGCGTCTCGACACCGCGAACCCTCGGTTCCTTCAGCCTCGCCTCGCTGTGGAGGTAATGAAAATTCAACCGATGGCTGTCGGGCATCCAGCACGAGTTGACGAAATCGTTTTCCCGCGGCGTGATCCGATAGACGACATTCTCCCGACTCGAGATGAGGATGTTGGAACCCGTGCCGCACGTCACGTCGATGCTCTTCGTTTCCTTTAAAAACCAGACGCGCATCTTGAATCGGAAATCCTTGCTGGTCAGCGCGCCGACCGGGCAGATGTCGACGGTATTAAGCGAGTAGTTGCTGTCGAGGCGCTTGCCGGGATACACCGAGAGGGTTGTATCGCTGCCGCGATTCAGGAATCCCAGCACGTCATCGTGGGCGATTTCCTGCATGAATCGGATGCACCGCGAGCACATGATGCACCGTTCGTCGTCGAGAACGATCCGCTCGCCGATATCGACCCGCTTGGGCTTCTTGACTTTTTCCTCGTGAAACCGGGACTCGCCTTTGCCGAACTCCACCGAGAATTCCTGGAGTCGGCACTCCCCGGCCTGATCGCAGATCGGGCAATCGAGCGGATGGTTAATGAGGAGGAATTCCATCACACCATTCCGGCATTCCTCGACCATGGGCGAGGAAGTCTTCACTCCCATGCCTTCACTCACTTCGGTCGCACACGAGATTGCCGGTCTTGGCCCCCAGGCGATCTCCGGGCGTCCATCCGCGCCGACGACAGGTTTCCGGTCCGGGGTCATTTTGGGCATCCCGAGCTCGACGAGGCACATCCGGCAATTGCCCGGCGAACTCAACTTCGGATGGTAGCAATAATGCGGAATGAATTTCCCGCTCTTCATGCACGCCTCGATCAGGCGGGTTCCTTTCGGGAACTGCCGCCACTCGCCGTCCACCTGCACGTTCACCATTGCCACTTCCGTCGCCGTCTCAGTCATATCGCAAATTGTTTTCTTTGTTATGAAGCATTCGCCCGCCGAGGCGATTTCGATGCGTCAACGTATCAACGGCGACGAGCCCTTGGGCAAGAAAAACCGATACATTTGATGCCGGACTTCCTCTCGGGATCGTGCCGCAGAAATTCTCGATCCTCGCAGTTGCGAAAAACCGCCCGCTCTGCCTAAGCTCTTCGTTTCATCGCCCCATGAGCACCTCCATCGAATCCCACCTCGTCGAGAAACGCGTCTTCAAACCCGCCAAAGACTTCGCGAAGAAGGCCCGCATCTCATCATTCGCCGATTTTAAAAAACTCCGCACGGCATCGATCAAGTCGCCAGAGAAATTCTGGGCGCGAGAGGCTTCCGAGCTCTCCTGGCAGAAGAAGTGGACGCAGGTCCTCGACTGGAAAATGCCGTTCGCCAAGTGGTTTGTCGGCGGGAAGATCAACGCGAGTGAGAATTGCCTCGACCGCCACCTCGCAGGCCCCCGGCGCAACAAAGCGGCCATCATCTGGGAGGGCGAACCCGGCGAACGGCGAACGTTGACCTACCACCAGCTCCACCGCGAGGTTTGTGTCTTCGCAAACATCCTCAAACGCAACGGCGTCAAATCGGGCGACCGGGTTGTTATTTACATGCCGCTCATTCCGGAGGCCGTTGTGGCCATGTTGGCCTGCGCTCGCATTGGGGCGGTCCACAGCGTGATCTTTGGCGGATTCAGCAGCGAGAGCATCAAAGATCGCATCCTCGATTGCGGCGCGAGTGTCGTCGTGACGGCCGATGGCGGATACCGCCGCGGACAGATCGTCAACCTCAAGCAAAACGTGGATCACGCCCTCGAGAACGATCAGCAGGTCCGCCGTGTCATCGTCTGCCGCCGGACCCATCTGGATATTCATATCAAGGAGGGACGGGATGTCTGGTGGCACCGCGAGGCGGAATACGTCAACGCCCACTGCCCACCGCTGGCCCTTGATAGCGAGCACCCGCTTTTCATTCTCTATACGAGTGGATCGACGGGAAAGCCGAAGGGGATCTTGCACACGACGGGTGGCTATCTCACGGGCACGGCCACTACGACAAAATACATCTTCGATCTCCGCGAGGAGGACGTCTACTGGTGCACGGCTGATGTCGGCTGGATCACCGGGCACAGCTATCTTGTTTATGGCCCGCTCGCGAATGGCGCGACGTGCGTTCTTTACGAGGGCGCACCAAATTGGCCCGAGCCGGATCGCTTCTGGAAAATCATTGCCGAGTTTGGCGTTACGATCCTCTACACGGCTCCAACCGCCATCCGGGCGTTTATGAAGTGGGGTGACGAATGGCCGAAAAAGCACGATCTCTCCTCACTCCGGCTCCTCGGCACCGTTGGCGAGCCGATCAATCCGGAGGCATGGATGTGGTATCACAAGCACATCGGAGCGGGACGCTGTCCGATTGTGGATACCTGGTGGCAGACCGAGACCGGTGCAATCATGATCACTCCGCTTCCGGGCGCGACTCCGCTCAAGCCCGGCACAGCGACACTTCCCTTCTTCGGCATCGATGCGGCCATTGTGGACGACGACGGTCGCGAAGTCGGCCCGGATGAAGGTGGGAAGCTCGTCATTCGCAAACCCTGGCCGGCCATGCTCCGCTCGATCTACGGCGACAAATCGCGCTACCGCAAACAATACTGGAGCGAGGTAAAGGGATGCTACTTCACAGGGGATGGCGCCCGCCGCGACAAGGACGGATATTTTTGGATCGTTGGACGAATTGATGACGTGCTCAACGTCGCGGGCCACCGCCTTGGCACCGCCGAGGTCGAGAGTGCGCTCGTTTCGCATCCCGATGTCGCCGAGGCGGCCGTCGTCGGTCGGCCGGATGAAATCAAGGGTCAGGCGGTCGTTGCGTTCGTGACCCTCCGCACCGGCCACAAGGCCAGCACGGAACTCGCAGACAAAATTCGCCGCCACGTCGCTCATGCCATCGGCCCAATCGCCAAGCCAGACGACATCCGATTCGCCGAGGGCCTCCCAAAGACGCGCAGTGGAAAAATCATGCGTCGGCTTCTCAAGCAAATCGCCTCGGGTTCGGCGATCACCGGCGACACCACGACTCTCGAGGATTTTAGCGTTTTGACGAAACTCGGCTCGGCCCAGGAATGACCGGTCGCCTCGCCGCCCTCGTCCTAGCACTCGGCATCGCCCACGGTCACGCGGAATGGACCCTGACATCATCCGAGGTTTTGGCAACCCCAGCGCGAGGCCTCGTCGTCCGCGAGTCCCGGGTCTCAAATGGATCCGCCCAAGTCACCTTGACCGCGATCCTCTTCTCCGAAAAATCCCACTCGCTCCGCGTCGTCGATAGCCCGAATCCGGGACAGACTCGCATGGCCGAGGTCTTTGCAGCAAGCGAGGTCGTTGCTGGAGTGAATGGCGGCTATTTTCACGACGACCTCCGCCCGGTCGGGCTGGTTGTTTCCAACGGACAGCAGATTCACGGATTCGAGAAGGCCAAGCTTCTTAGCGGCATTCTCACCGTGCGACCGGGGAAAACCGAGATCGTCCGATCCGCGCAATTCGAGGTCGGGAAAAACCTCCGCGAAGCACTTCAGTGCGGTCCGATGCTCCTCGAGGATGGCCACGCCGTTCCGGGACTCAACTCTGAGCGCCTTGCCCGCCGAACAGTCGTCGCCACTGATTCACGCAGCCGCTGGGCGCTAATTTACCTGACGTCCGTCTCGCTCGCCGATGCGGCCCGAATCCTCCTCGTTCCCGGAACTCTCGGTGATTGGACGCCAGCCACCGCCCTCAACCTCGATGGCGGTGGATCCAGCGGCCTCTGGGCCGATGCCTCGCCAGCCCCGATCTCACGCCCGGAGTTCAGCTACGTTCGCAACTACATCGGCATCGTTCCGAAGTAAAATCTCTGGGTTTCAGAACCACGGATGCGATGGGAACTTTCGCGACGATTGGGGTCGAGACTACAGATCCTTCGGTGGCTGTTTGCCCTCAGCGGCGAAAAGCTGTTCGAGAAAATATAGATCACCCCGGTCTTTTTCACGTCCCGAGCGCTTCTTCATCCGGTAGAGGAGATCGGGACTGGCAAAGGGGATTTTTACACCTTCAATCTCGTGGATTGTCATACTTTTCGACGCCTCCACATAATCTATGCCGGAAGCACTGGCCATAAGATCCACGAGAATTTCATCGGCCACCCGCACCACGGTAAAGCGTCCCACATCGCCGGGATCGAGTTGGCGAACGCATTGGTCGGGAAGGGTGGCCAGCGCATCGAAGACCCGCGCCTCATTTTCTAGGGACGCATCCATGAGGATGTCGATGTCGCCAGTCGTTCTCGGCAGGCCGGACTGAATCATTGCAAATCCTCCGACGATCACAAACCTGCAGCCCCGCGAATTGAGCTCGCTACAAAGTTTGAGCAGATCTTGCTTCTCGGGTGCTTTGGGAATTAGCTCTCGCGCTTCCGGGTCAAATGGTCCATCAGCCATTGGTCGGCCTCCTCGTGGGAATGAAAACGATATACGCCCTTGCGAATCCGCAGGAGATTCCATGCGGCCAGCGACTTTTGCATCCCCGTCACGAAGGCGAGTGGGTCAGTGATCTTGGTTCGCCGTCCCACGGTTTTCCCAATGACCTCCTCGGTGTTGACGACCGTGAACATGGCCGGAAACTAGGCGATTCGCCCGAAGGAAGCAATGACGAACACGGCGGTTTTACGAAGTGAATGCCGCGCCCCTCAGAACGAGGTCCGCAGTCGCATATAGAACATCCCCGCCGTCTCGCTCTCCACCGCATTTCCGGGATTGGCAATGACTTGGAATCCCACCGAAAATTGGTTGTTGGAGGCGAGTTGGAAGCGATGGAAAATCTCAAGCACTGTCTCGGTTCGTGAGCTTTCACGTTCGGGCACGTTCAGGGAAAAACCCACACCCGTCAGATCGTTCGTGCGACCGAAGAGTCCATTGTAGCCGAAGCCAAGCTGCGCGCTTTGCTGGAGGTTCGTTAATTGCCCGTCGGAGTAGGAATAGCGCGCAAAGACCTGAAGGTTCTTCGTCAGATTCTGATCGGCAATAAATGTCATGCCCCAGTCCTCGGGCAGATCGCCAATGCTCCGAGCGTCCATGTGCCACATGCCGAAGGCGTAGCGCCCGGCTCCCAGGCCCGGGATCGTCGGCGTGTAGCCGATCTCGCCAAATGTAAACAGGTCCCACTCGCTGAACACCGTGTCGATCCCGACGGCCGTCGTGTCGCTATACCCGTTCGCCGCCCCGGCGGTAATGTAAAACTGATCATTCGGTCGGACGGAAATTCCTAGAAGCGGACCGTGACCCGGGAAGGGGACCGACGGATTCGCGGAAAAACTCCGGTTGATGAAAGAGTTGTTTACGTTTTGCAGCCAGTGCGAACCGACGTAGTCGGAGGGATCCCCCCGACCGAAAATAATCCGCAGCTTCGCGTTGAAAAGTCGCTGAACCCAATACGCGTCCCGTATCACCCAACCGCGGTCGTTGAACGTGCCGGTCGGGGCAACCAATGTCCCCGCCTGACGCCCGACGAGCGATGCCGGTTGATCTCCGATTTGATAACGGTATTCACCCGTAAAAACTAAGCGCCCGGTATCCTCCGTGCCACGCCCGATCAAGGTCCACGCCGACATGAAGTCCAGATCGCCTGCCGCGCCGTATCGCGAGCTCTGGCCGCCCATGGGCTGGAGGAAAAGCATCGTATGGGCGACGCCGATTCGGAGGCCGGTCTTCTCGTAGAGATCATCGAGCGGGTTGATGAGAAATCGGAGCGGCGACTTCAATCCCGTCGACTCGAGGTATCCGTCTTGCGGTGTGTAGATCTCGTCGAGTTCGGCCGGAGTATTTGTTGTCGATTCGCCGGGCGAGAAGTCGGCGTCGTAATTCGAGGACTCGATTTTGTAGATCGTCGTCGCGGGCTTTTCCATGACAACATCTGCGACGACATCCTTGGCGTTGCGATCCTGAGCGGTCACGGTTGAGGATGCCGACAGGATGCTCAGACCCAAGGCCAAGAACCCTCTCGCCGGCAATCTCCGCCGTTTTCGTGGTGTCATCTTCATGTCCATGCGGCATCAAAAAGTTCGCGCACTATGGGCTTCGACCGCCTCATTCGCAAGCTCCATCCCCGCACCGGTCTGGCTCGCCGATCCGTTCTCTGGAGAATCTCGTTGCGGGGGCCGCCGGCTTCTGTCATGAAGGCGAAATGATCCCCGACAGCGTCCTCCTATATCTCGCGGCTCACGAAGAACGCTTCATCGAGGAACTCTTCGACTACGTTCGCATTCCGAGCATCAGCGCACAATCCGACCACGCCAACGACATGCAGCGCTGCGCGGAGTGGCTGGTCGCCCGTTGCAAGAGCGCTGGACTCACCGCGGACGTCCGCAAAACTTCGGGCTATCCGGTGGTCATCGCCAAGACCCCTCGTCCCGATCCGAAAAAACCAACGTTCCTCGTTTACGGACACTATGATGTTCAACCTCCGGACCCGCTCGATCTCTGGACGTCTCCGCCATTTGAGCCGCGCCGGGTCGGGCGCAATGTCTATGCCCGGGGAATCAGCGACAACAAGGGCCAACACCTTGCACACATCAACGCTGTCGAGGCATGGTTGAAGACGGGCAGTGATCTGCCCTGCAATGTGAATTTTCTCATCGAGGGCGAAGAGGAGGTGGGCTCAAAAGCTCTCTACGGGTTCCTTCCAAAACACGCGAAGGAACTGGCCTGCGAAGCCCTTGTCGTCTCCGATACCGAGATCCCGAGCATGAAGCATCCCGCCCTTTGCTATTCGCTCCGTGGAATGGCGCCGATCGAAATTCGCTTGGACGGACCAGATCGCGACCTGCACTCGGGGCTTTTTGGCGGTGCAGTGGATAATCCGGCCATGGTCCTCTGCCAGATGCTGGGACAACTCCGGAACAAGCGCGGCAGCGTTACGATTCCTGGCTTTTACGATGACGTCGTGAAGCTCTCCGCCTACGAGCGCAAGCAAATGGCCAAGGTGCCGTTCAGTGAGGCAAAGTTTCGCAAGTCCGTTGGTGTTCCGGCACTCTTTGGGGAGGCGGGCTACACGCCGGATGAACAACGCGCGGCGCGTCCGACATTCGAAATCAACGGACTTACCAGCGGATACCAAGGCGAGGGCGGCAAAACGATCATCCCTTCATGGGCCAGTGCAAAAATCACGATGCGCCTCGTCCCCGATCAGGACCCCACGAAAATCATCGCTTTGGTCAAGAAACACCTGAAAGCCATCTGCCCCCCGACAGTGAAACTCACCATCACCGAAGCGCAAGGCGGTGGGCCATACATGGTCGATCCCACCGGCCCGCTCGCCCAAGCCTGCATGCGCGCGGCGAAGGCAGGATTCCACCACGAATGCGTGCTAGTCCGCGGCGGCGGCAGCATCCCGATCATTGCGGCGTTCAAGAAATACCTCAGCGCCGACTCCTTCATGCTGGGCCTCGCCCTCCCCGACGACAACGCCCACTCGCCCGACGAGAAATTCTCGCTCGATGCCTACATGGCCGGCATGAAGATGGCAGTCCACCTCTGGCCGGAACTCTCCGAAGTCGCCTAGCCCCGCCCCGGTCGCGGAGCCGTCGCCTTCTTTTTTATAGAAAATCGCGAAATTATCATTGCGTAGGCGAACTGCCTTGATATTCTAACGAACTTTTCCCATGCCAAAATCTATCGCCCGCAGCAAAACGCGCAAATCCGTAGCCAAGCGCTTCAAGGTCACCGGGACCGGCAAGCTCCTGCGCTCCAAAAGCAGCCGGCGGCACTTGCTGGCCAGCAAGAGCTCGAAACGTAAACGGAAAATGGCCAAGGCCACCCTTGTCCATGTCTCCGACGTGCCTCGCATCAAGGCTTGCCTGCCGTTCCACAACTAGCGCGAACCAAATTTCGATCCCACGGACTTCTCCTGCTTGAGCGGGAGATACGGAGTCGGCGAGTCCGAGGATCACAACGAAACGAACAGCCACTCCAAGGAGACTCTGCGAAAGCAGGGTGAAAAAACATGCCAAGAGCAACCAATGCTCCCGCCAGCCGCGCACGCCGCAAACGCGTGATCGATGCCTCGAAAGGGTATCGCGGCCGCCGTTCCAAACTCTTCCGCTACGCCAAAGATGCGCAGATGAAGGGAAAATACTGGGCCTACCGTGACCGGAAGACCCGCAAGCGCAACTTCCGCGCCCTCTGGATCACCCGCCTCAACGCGGCTGTCCGCGCTCAGGGTCTCACCTACAGCCGGTTCATCCAGGGCCTGAAAATCGCGAACATCACGATCGACCGCAAGGTTCTCTCGGATATCGCGATTCAAGACGAGGCGACATTCCAGAAAATCGCAGCGAAGGCCACCGAGGCCCTCGCAACCGCGGTGACTTCCAGCCCGGCCAAGAAGTAGTCTCCGACAGGTCCGGGGAGATGACTTCGCAGATTGAGGTTCTACGCGACGAGGCGCTGGCAGCGATGGCTGCGGCGTCGGATCGCATTACCCTCGATGCGGTGCGGGTAAGGTTTTTGGGAAAATCCGGAGCCATCACAGCCCTGAGCGAAGGCATGCGGAATGTCTCGAAAGAGGATCGACCGCAAATCGGAAAACTCCTGAACGAGCTTCGTGATACCGTTACCTCCGGAATTGCGTCGCGCGAACTCGCTTTGCTGGAAGAGGCCGATGCCGCCGCGATGCGCTCGCTGGATATCACCCTTCCCGGCACCGGTGCGACCGCTGGGAGCCTTCATCCGCTCACCCAACTCCTGGATCGTGCCGTGCGTTCGTTTCGACGGATGGGATTTGCCATCGCGGACGGGCCGGACATCGAGACCGAGTGGCATTGCTTCGATGCGCTGAACACCCCGGCCGATCACCCGGCTCGGAATGAGCAGGATACGTTTTACCTGCCGGACGGGCGCCTCCTTCGCTCGCACACTTCGACGATTCAGATTCGTGTAATGGAATCCACGCCACCTCCGGTGCGAATCATCGCTCCGGGATCCGCGTATCGCCGCGATGAGGTGGATGCGACGCACCTCGCGCAGTTTACCCAGATGGAAGGCCTCTACGTCGCCGAAAATGTCAGCCTCGCCGATCTCAAGGGAACGCTCGAGTTTTTCTTCCGCGAACTCTTCGGGCCGGATACCGACCTGCAATTTCGTCCGCACTTTTTCCCGTTTACTGAGCCGAGCTACGAAATCGACATCCGCACGGAAGCCCTCGGCAATCAATGGATGGAACTCGCCGGTTGCGGGATGGTCGATCCGGCAGTCTTCGAGGCGATTTGTGATCGTCGTGGCGATCGACTTTACGATCCGGAAATTGTCAGCGGATTTGCTTTTGGCTTCGGTCTCGATCGCCTCGCGATGAACCTTGCGAAGATCCCCGACATCCGGATGCTTGTCGAAAACGACCTGCGGTTCCTCAAGCAGTTCTGACCGGGCTTTTCCGGGAAAAGGAATCCACTCCCCATCAAGCTTGCCCGGGGATGTAATTTCGCATTCTCTGGACCTCTCATGACTCCACGAGAAGAAGCTCGAGCGATTTTGGACCTGGTCGATGGTGACTTTTCTCGAGCGATGACACTTGTGGAACGTCAGCTCGATGTTCTTCATTCCCGCGCCCAGGTGCTGACCGGATTGGCGGGGGTCGTTGTCACCGTGACGGGATTTTCCGGGCGCCTGATTGCGTCGACGAACTTCTCGGCCCAGGTGCTTGTCATTACGGGCCTGGCCATCGTTCTGTTGAGCGCCTTCTCGATTGTTCAGCGCGTGATGCGAATCCAGTGGGTGACCCGGGAACTCGGGGCCGATCCTCAGACCGCCATCGAAACATTGATCGAGCGGCGGGATAAAAAAACGCGGGCTCTCCGTCAGGGGGGAGGGATTCTCTTCTTTGGCCTTCTCGTTTTTTTCGTAGCCTTCGCGCTCATGCTCATCAACCCCACGCCGATTTCGATCCCGGTGCGATAGAATCCGTATTGCAGGATGCGGAAAATCGGATATCCCCTCCCTTCATGAAAATCCCACTCGAAGATCTCTACTCCGACATTCTCGGCAAAGCGCAACGCGGCGTGAAGCTCACGGACTCCGAACTCGCTGCGCGATCTGGCATTTCCGAAGCCGCCATAGCGTCGGTCAAGTCCGGCGAGGTTGATGCCACAACCATCCGAGCACTTGCTCGGGCGCTCGGGCTCAACGCCGATGCCGTTGTCGCTCTCGCGGAAGGCACTTACCACCCGGCCGAGATCTCCCTCGCGGGGCTCGCGGGTTTCAACTCCCCGTTCGAAGACATGACCGTGAACAGCTACCTTGTTTGGGACGCGGCGACGAGAGAGGCGGCCGCCTTTGACACCGGTGCCGATGCGACCGAGATGCTCGATTTTCTGACGAAGAACGATCTCACCCTCAAGTTCATCCTGATCACCCATACCCATGGAGATCATATTTTGGAATTGGATCGTCTCATCGAGAAAACCGGGGCGCCTGCCTTTGTCGGTAATCGGGAGCCAAAGCTCGAAGGGACGGAGGCTTTTGCCGCCGGGAAAACGTTTCCCCTCGGGCATCTGACAATCGAAACCCGGCTCACATGGGGACACGCGCAAGGCGGGATCACCTATGTCGTGCATGGCCTAAGCGAGCCACTCGCCATCGTCGGCGATGCGGTCTTTGCAGGTTCAATGGGTGGCGGAATGGTCTCCTACGCTGATGCCCTCCGGACGAACCGGGAAGAAATTCTCACGCTCCCCGACGCCACGATCATCGCCTCCGGTCACGGCCCGCTGACGACCGTCGGCGAACAAAAAAAATCCAATCCGTTCCTCGCCAGCTAATCTCATGAAAACCCCACCTAGAATCCATCACATCGCAGCACTTTGGTCACTCGTGGACTATCCCACGGCTAAAAAGCCATGGTCACTCGAGCGCCAGCTCACCGACGTTAAAGCATCCGGCTTTACCGGCTTCGCAACGCAGCCCGGCAAGGAACACGCCAGGCTCGCCGAGAAGCTCGGTCTCACCATTGTCGGCTACATCGCCTCGGCGACGCCCTCGGAATTTCGCGATCTCATCCTGCAGAACGTGGATAACGGTGCCGTCCACATCAACGTCCAACTCGCCGATCACGACACGCCGGTCGAAAAATCCATCAAAATGGCCGTTCAAATCGTGGAGCTCGGCGCGAAGCTTGGTGCCAAGTGCTCGATCGAAGTTCACCGCGATACCTGCACCGAGACGCCTGAAAAAACCTACGCGATTGCCAAAGGCTACCAGCAAGCCACGGGCGAGCTGATGCCGACCACCTGGGATTTTTCTCACCTCTCGGTCGTCAAGCATCTTGCTCCTCCTTATTGGGAACGTCTCCTCGTGGCACCGAAGCTTGTCCAACGCGCCGAGCAAATCCATTTTCGGCCCTTTAACGGCCACCATTGCCAGATCCCCGTTACCGATGGCACGGGCAAGCTGAGCGTGGAACTCAAACAATGGCTGCCCTTCCTCGACAAAACACTGGAAATGTGGCTCGCCGGAAACCAATTCGATCGCGACCTCTACGTCGTTCCCGAGATGGGCCCCGTCCGCGGTGGTTACAATTTTGCCTCGCTTCCCAACAGTTGGGAGGATGCCAAAGTCCTCCGGCCTCTGATCGAAAAGGCCTGGAAAAAGGCCCTCGCGACTCAACCCAAATACGCAAAATCCAAATGAGCAAATCCATCGCATTCGTCGGCGTCGGCCGCATGGGCGCCAACATGACCCGTCGTCTCCAATCCCAAGGTTTCACCGTGGCAGCGGTCTACGATGCCCATCGCCCCAGCGCCGAGTCCCTCGCCGCGGAGATTGGCAGTCAGGCTCCAGCCACACTCACCGAGGTTACCGCCTCGGCCGACGTTATCATCACCGTTGTGAATGATGACGCGTCGCAACTCTCGGTATTTGCCGAGTCGGGGGATTCACTGCTCGTTGGGGCGGCGGGCAAAACCTTCATCAACTGTGCAACCGTCTCTCCCGCGACCCATCGCGAGATTGAGAAGCGATGCGAAAAAGTCGGCGCACACTCGCTTGAAGCCTGCATGGCCTCCAGTATCAATCAAGCCCTCCAGGGCACGCTCTACCTCATGGCCGGAGGAAAACGCGAGGTATTCGATGCTGTCCAAGACGTTCTTGTGCCCCTGTCGGACAACGGAAAACTTCTTCGGTACATCGGCACAGCCGGACAAGCGGCCCAGGTCAAGGCACTCGTCAACATGGTCATGAACATCAATACTGCGGGTCTCGCCGAAGGCCTTGGCCTTGCCTCCTCGCTCGGTCTCGACCTTCCGACCGTGATGGAAGTTTTCTCACAGACCGGGGCCAATTCCCGTGTGCTTGTCACGGATGGCGAGGACATGGTGAATCGCGATCATGCCTGCTTTTTCTCCGGTGCCCATGCTGCAAAAGACAGCGGAATCGCGCTCGCCCTTGCCAAAGAGCAAGGCCTCAACCTCCCGCTCGCCGCCGCCACCAAAGCCCAATACGACCGCATGGTCGCCGAAGGCTTTGGCGACCTCGATAAAAGCGGCATCGCCGAACTCACCTTCCCCGGCCGAGGAAAATAATTCGCCCCATCCCGAGGGCGTTATCCGCAGATTCATCTAGCAAGGATTCGAATACCTTCCAGATCATTGGTGCCGAGACGGTAAAACTTTTGTGACCTCCCGGCGAATCATCCGCGCGGGAAGTGTGGTGCAGATGACCTGAGCTTGCTTTTCCCTGGGCGAGTCTGCGAATGGTGGAGGCGGATGAACCTTGTGATCGATTCGATTGTCATCGCCGCTTATTTTGCGGTGATCATTTACATTGGGCTGCGGGCCGGGCGGGGCAACAAGGATTTGAAGGAATTCGCGCTCGGTGGCCGGTCGATCCCGTGGTGGGCTGTTCTGGCGTCGATCATCGCAGCCGAGACGAGCGCAGCGACATTTCTTGGGGCACCGGCCGAGGGGTTTAAGACGCGGAGTTTTTCTTATGCTCAATTAGCCATTGGCACGATCATCGCCCGCGTCTTTATCGCCTATCTGTTCATTGCGCCGTATTACAAATACCGTGTTCAGAGCATCTACGAGTTTCTCGAGTTGCGATTTGGACCGCACACGAAGAACATGGCGAGCGCGATTTTCCTGGTGACTCGCGTCCTTGGCATTGGCGTGAGGCTTTACCTCGGCGGTGTGATCTTGGTGGTTGTGTGGAGATTTCTTTTTCCCGAGTCGCCGATCACGCTGGGCACGTATTTCTGGGGCATCCTTTTTGTGACAGCCGTCACGACGCTGTATACGGCCGTCGGCGGAATCAAGGCGGTGGTGTGGACCGACCTGATCCAGGCCTGCCTGATGATGGGGGCGATTGTCTTTGCGATTTTTGCGCTCTTGGCGCAGATCCCGGGCGGGTTGGGAACGACGTTGAAAATGCTCGAGCAAAATCCCGGTGTCGGAATGATTCAAACGGGATGGGATGCCAGCAAGCCATTCTGGGAAGCCTTCGGCGGGATGCTGACTGAGCCCTACACGATTTTCGCCGCGATTGTTGGCTCGACATTCTTTACGATGGCTACGCACGGAACCGATCAGGATATGGTCCAGCGAATGCTGACGGCGGAAAATCCGTCCCGATCGCGCTTTTCGCTGATCCTGAGTGGATTTGCGGACATTCCGATCGTGTTGGCATTTCTTGCGGTCGGCATTCTTCTCTGGGTTCACTACGAGATCTCACCCGACGCGATGCTCCCGAAGGCGGCGAACGAGGTCTTTGCTCATTACATCGTGCACGAGATGCCCGTGGGAATCCGGGGTCTGATCATAGCAGGCGTCTTCGCGACCATGATGGGCTCGACCTCGGCGGCGTTGAACGCCTTGGCGACGTCGTTCGTGCGGGATTTTTATGAGCCGTATATTGCAAAAGACAAAACCGACGGACTTCGAACCGTCTCCGTGGCTCGATGGGCGACGGTCGTCTTTGGCATCCTGATGGTCATTGTGGCAACGGCTGCAGCCTACGCGGTCCTTCAGACGAATATCACCATCATCCCGCTGGCGCTGGGAATCCTTGGTTACACCTACGGGAGTCTTTTGGGAATGTTCCTGCTCGGCGTGCTCACCCAGCATCGCGGGGACGATCGGATGAATGTCGTGGCCATGCTGCTGGGATGTGTGGCCGTGTTGGTGCTGTGCAAAGTCGAGGTGCCGGCGATTGAGGTCGGTGCGTTCTTGCAGGGACAGGTCGTCCCCTGCACATGGAAGTTCGGAGGGATCCTTCCCGAGTGGTGGCCCAAGATCGCGTGGCCGTATTATGTTTTGGTTGGAACGCTGGTCAGCTTTTTCTGGGCACTCCTTTTCCGATCCACCAAGTCCCTTCCGCAGATGGAACCCGAGCCTACCGCCTAGGATGGCCGCGTGAGGCGGCGGACGAGGGGGATCATCAGGAGTGGGCAGAGCGCGGTAACGAGAAGCCCGACGCGAAGGCCGAGGGATTGGGCGTCGAAATGCGGGCCGAAAATCGAGGGAAGCCAACTTGCGTTCCACCCGGAAGCCTGGTCGGCAATCACTCCCACGAGCCATGGCATGAAGGCCGCGCCGGAGTCTCCCGCTGCGGCGAGGAGGGCGAATAGCGAAGCGCCCGCGAGAGGGTAGCGTGCCGACGCGAGGGAAATCGTGCCCGGCCAAAGCATGGTGATGAAGAGGCCCGAAGCCGCACAGGCGATGAGTGCGATCCACGGCGAGAACGGGATCACCATGAGAACGCACATTCCAGCCGACCAGGCCGCCGAGGCCAGCATGACCGGGCGGAGGCTGGTGTGCTCGCCTCGAAACCCGAACCAGAGTCGACCGATGACCATGCCGATGGCGAACAGACCAAATCCGGCGAGATCGGCCGCGATCTTCGGAAATCCCAAGCCTTTTTCCACGTAAGCCGATGCCCACTGGGCGACGGTGACCTCGGTCGCACCGGCAAGGGCCATCGCGCCGAGTAGCAGGAAAATCTCGGATTTTTGAAACATCGAGCGCAGGGTCTGCCGCGTCTCCGGATGGGCAAGCGGTGGGAGTCGGACCAATGCAAAAGCCAGTGTATTGGCGAGAGGCACGACCGACCACGCGAGCAGGATCCATGGCCACGCGCGGGCACCCAGAAAGTAGAGCACGAGCCCGGTCACGACCACGACGAGCACTTTTCCGATCGGGTAAAACGCGTGCAGCAACGCCATGTCGCCACTTTTGCGTTCGGATGGGACCGCATTGATGATCGGACTCAAAAGAACCTCCAGCAATCCGCAGCCGATCGAGAAAATCACGGTGCCGAGCAAGAAGCCATCGTAGGGGGTGGCGAAGAAGAACGGGGCAATCGAGAAAACCCAAAGCCCGGCAGCCGCCAGGAAGTTGGCGCCGATAATGAGCGGCTTGGGATTCACCCGATCCGCCAACGCCGTGCAGGCGAGGTCGACCGCCATCTGGGTGAGGAAATTCACGAGAACGAGACGCCCGACTTGTTCGAATGTGAGGCTGAATTGATCGCGAAGCGGAATGAACAGAAGCGGGGTGAGATTGATCACCATCGCCTGGACAAACATGCCCAGGTAGCAACAGCGAACGACCCATGCGAAAGGCCGCATGGGATCAGCGAGTAAGCGGGCGAAGGATGTCGAGAATGCTTTTGACCCCCTCGGCAGCTCCACCTGGGAGGTTTTGTAAGGCACCGGCTCCCTTTTCGATCAACTCCTGTCCAAGAGCCGTCGTGAGCCGGGCGGAGAGATCCTCGGTTGGATTCTGAAGTGTTCCGCCAACAACCATCTCGGTCCAGAGATACCCGTCACGGGCGGTCCGGAAGACACGTTCCCGGGAGCCGGGCAGCCATTGGAGTGTCTGGGGAGTTACTCCGACTTCAAAACTGCCGTCGAGCGAGCCGCCGGGACCGATGGTTGCGGTGCCAACCATGCGCAAAAGTCCCTTGGATTCCATGGTGAATTTCTCGACTTTTAGCACCCCCATCCGATACGAAAAATTTCCGCCCATTTCTTGCACCGGCATCCTGCGGAAAGACGGGTTGCCGGTGAAATCCGCGATGAGCCCAAGGACTGGGAGATCTTCGATGCGTCCGTCCTGGAGAAGCATGTCGCCCTCGATTTGCCCTGAGGCCTCAATGACCGCCGAGCCGGATAACAGGCCCGTAAGGTGTCTTTTCCAACTGGCATCCATCAAGGATTTCGGGTCGACGCTTTCCCATTTGACGCGGAGCGACCCGCCATCGGCGGATGTTCCGGAGGCCGACAATTTCCCGGAGTCGCCGAGGGTGAGATGGCTTTCGGAAAGAAACATGTCGCCGCCCTGCCCACGGGCCCGAAAATCCAGAATCTTGAATTCTGGCAGATGGGGGACGAGGAGTCGGCCACCAGAGCCGATGAGTTGCCATCCCGATCCATCGGGAGTTATCGCGAGCGCCGTGCCGGTGATTCGGGCCTCTCCGAAAGAAATCTCGGCATCGGCAATGTTCGCTCGCCCGAGTTCGAATCGCTTCGGGAGCAAAGCCATCAGGCCCGATGCGGGCCGGTCGGACTTGGCCGGGGAGGCGGAATCGGTGTTTGGCGCTGGCGCAGTGAAGTGCCCTTGAAGTCGCGTGATGTTGATTTCATCGATCCGCCAGGCTCCATCGAGGATCGCCCGCCAGTTCATCTCGGCACGGATCTGCCGGGCCTCCAGCGTTTGGACGGCGGAGCCGGGTTGGCCTTGCAGGGTTGCCTGTTCCGAATAAACCGAAGAGCCCGTCCAGCGCAGCGGCTCAAACGTGGCACTGGAGCGGAATGTCGAGCCGGTCAGATCCGAAATCAGCGCAAGGAATTCGCGCCCGCGCAGATAGGATTGGAACCATTGGGTGCCGGCAATCAGGGCGATCAGGGCCACGAATGCCAAGAGACCGGCGGAAATCCACAGAAGTCGGGGTTTCATGCGGGTAGGGGTAGCAGAGCGGAGGCTGGGTGCAAAGGTCTCATGCGCGTCCGGCCTCGTCACTCGATCTGTCTGGTCTCCGGGGATTTTCTCCGGATAGGTTTGGCGGGATGTTGTCGCGTGATCCGGTAAAGATTCCCTCCGAGTGGCTTGAGTCCGGGGCCCCGCTGCTCGAGATCGACTTCGGGTGCCACCGGGGAACGTTTCTTGTCGGCATGGCCACGCGACATCCCGGCGTGAACTTTCTTGGTATTGAAAAGCAGCGACATCGTGTGGCGCGTTGCCAGGCGAAGATTGTGCGAGCCGGACTTTTCAACGCCTGGACGATTTGCGGCGAGGGTGCCGACGTGCTTTGGGAATCGATTCCCGATGGCGTGGTCGGGACATTTCATCTCTCGTTTCCAGATCCCTGGCCGAAACGCCGACATGCCGGTCGGCGGGTTTTCAATCCGGAATTCTTTTACGAGATTTGGAGAATTTTACGGCCCGGCGGCGTGCTTCGGTTGATGACGGATGACGCGGGATACTTCGAGGAAATGGGGCGAACAGTTCCAGCAGAATGGCTGGAAACGCCGTGGGATGATGGGCGGGAGTCTGTGCGGACGACGTTTGAGATGAGGTTTCGCGCGATGGGTCACGAACCATTTTGCCTCGCCGTCGTGCGGCCGGCGATCAACCCGCCAGAGCGAGATCCAGAGCCGCGGCGGGACGAAGATGTCGCCCGGCCTGCCAGTGAGTGGCAAGGTCTTCCGGCGCCAGAAGCTCCCGAAGGGACGCAATAGATTTTTCGTATTGGGCCTGCTCGCCGGCGGCCAGGCGAATTCCGATGTTTTCACGAAGGATTTCCGCAGCGCCGAAGAGCCGGGCGGCGAGTTCCGGCTTGGCTTCGAGGCGTGCCGTATCGGCGAGATGCTGGACGAGGTACGGAGTGGACCAGCGATTACCTAGTTCGCGGGCGATCAACGCCCACTCGCGAAGGGCCTCGCGAGCCGTTTCCGGGCAGCCCATCGCGAGAGCGACATTGGCAACACCCCACAGGCTGTAGCCGACGATCCATTTGTCGCCGAGATTGCGAAATCGCGTGAGAGCCTCGCGTTTGATTGCGATCGCGTGATCGAGTTCTCCGCGCTCAGCCGCGATGCTTCCGCGGCCCGCGAGGGAGAGCGCAAGAATTCGCGGATCGGATGTCAATCTTCCCATCTCTTCTGTGCGGTCGAAGCACCGGATTGCCTCCTCCACGTCCCCGGCGGAAAAAAAGAAGAACCCTTCATAGCCGTAAAGGAGCCCGAGATAATCCGGCCGATTCAACTGCTCGCAAATTGCGCGGGCCTGACGCAGATACTCCAAGCCCTCCGGGTAGCGATCTTGGAGCCATGCCACGCGACCGGCACATTCGAGAGCCATGGCATGTTTTTCGGGAAACTCGGCGCAATCAGGTCTCGCGAGGACGGCCTCCACATGGCGCCGTGCCTCCTCGAGGTTTCCACAAATCTCCCAGAAACGCTCGAGCCCCGCAATCAGCCGCAACGCTTTCTCGACGCCTCCGACACGCTCGGCGGCGTGTTCTAGCGCAAAACGGAGATTCAGACTCTCGGCGGTAAGGCGTCGGACCGATGGTGCCGGATCCGGGCCGCGGAGGTGAGGCGCCGCCGACTCGACCAAAGCGAGGCAATAGTCCAAATGCCGGTCCCGGAGTTCTTCAAACTCTCCGGAGTCGCGAAGCTTTTCGCGGGCGTATTGCCAGACCGATTCAATCAGCGTGAAGCGCGGCGACCCGGCGGAATCGGCTTCGACAAAGACGAGCGATTTGTCGGCGAGTTTTTGGAGGAGATCGAGGATGTCATCGACATCGATCTCTCCGCCTGTGCAAACCGCCTCGACTGCCTCAAGTGTCCGGCCGCCGGCAAAGATTCCGAGGCGGTGAAAGAGGATGCGCTCGCGCTGGTCGAGAAGGTCGTAGCTCCAGTCGATCAAAGCGCGCAGGGTTTGCTGATGAGGAAGAATTGTCTGGCCGCCGCTTTTGAGGAGCTTGAATTGATCGTTGAGACGGTCGGAGATTTGTTTCGGACTCAGGACGCGCAGTCGGGCGGCCGCGAGTTCGAGGGCGAGGGGGATTCCATCCAGCCGCCAGCAAATTCGGGCGATGTCCGGGGCGTTCTCGTCTGTCAGCACGAACGCTGGCTGAACAGCCCGGGCGCGCTCGACGAAAAGCCGGACGGCTTCAAAATCCTTGATGTCCTCGGCGCTGGGCTGACGGTCCCGCGGTCGATGCCAGACGTCGAACGCCGCAAGCGGACGCACGGGCAGGGTGACCTCGCCGCGGATGCCGAGTGCCTGGCGGCTCGTCGCCAAAATATGGAGGTTTGCACAGCCGGCGAGGAGAGCCGCAGCCTCGGCAGCGACATTCGCGAGGACATGCTCGCAGTTGTCGAGAATCAGGAGGATCTGGCGTTTGCAGACGAAGGAGAGCAGGCTTTCACGGAGTGTTCGCCCGAGCTCTTCGCGAACCCCGAGAGCCGAAGCCATCGCCTCGGCGACGCTGGCGTCTTCGTCGAGCGGGGCCAACTCGACGAGCCAGACTCCGTCGGCGTAAGTCTCCAAAAGCTCGCGCCCGGTCTCAATGGCAAGCCGGGTTTTTCCGGTTCCACCGGTCCCGAGCAACGTCAGGCTCCGGTTGTGGCCGAGGAGTCGCTTGACCTGCTCCATTTCCTCCTCGCGACCAACGAAACTTGTCGGGGGGATCGGAAGATTATGGGGAAGGTTTTGTTGGGACCTTAGTGGGGGAAACGTCTGCGGGAGGCCCGGAATCTGAACTTGGAAAATCGTTTCCACGCGGTGGAGGTTCCGCAAACGGAAATCGCCCAACCGGGTCAATTCCAGGTCGCTCTCGGCATCCGTGATCATCGAGGTGATCGTCTGGGAAACAAGAACCTGGCCGCCGTGTCCGGCAGCGCAGATGCGGGCGACCCGGTTGAGTGTGCCGCCGAAGTAGTCGCCGTCCCGGAATTCCGCCGGCCCGGTGTGGAGGCCCATGCGAACGCGAAGCGGTCCTGTCGCGCCCCAATCCTCCGCGAAGAGGGATTGCTGGGCAGTCGTTGCGGCACGGAGGGCCGCCTGTGGACTCGGGAAAGCCGCACAGAATGCATCGCCGACGGTTTTGAAGACATAGCCGTCGTTTGCCTCAATCTCACGACGGAGCAAGAAATCATGGCGGGCGAGTGCAGGCCCCATATCCACGGGGAACCGCTCCCAGAGCCGCGAGCTGCCCTCGATATCGCTGAAAAGAAACGTGACCGTGCCTGTTGGTGGTTCCATGGATTGGCTGGAGTGTAACCGAGCCAGGCAGAAAAATCTTCCCCGGAATTTTAAAGTGAGATGACCTGTGCCGCGAAGATATCTGCGTCGGTGGCGAGTCTGGCGAGGACGGCGGCATCGGGCAGGCTGTCGAGGTTCAAAAGCGTGAGAGCGCGGCCGCCCAGTTCGGTGCGCGAGAGGCTCATGCTCGCGATGTTGATGTTCTCTTTGCCCAAGAGGGTGCCGATGTGGCCGATGATGCCCGGCCGATCGCGATTCTCGAGCAGAAGGACGACGCCCGAGGGGGTGACCTCGACCGGGCGGCCATTGACCCGCACGATCCGGGGGTCGTTCTTCGCGCCAAAGAATGTTCCACCCACAGAGATCTTTTTGTCTTCGCTGAAGACGGCGATGTGGAGCCACTCGTTGAAATCGGTTTGTTCGCTCGAGCGGACTTCCTCGACATTGAGTCCGAGTGTGGAGGCCATCGTGCGCACATTCACGCTGTTCACTTCCTCACCGCCGGCGTGTTTGAGGAACCCGGTGAGGATCGCCCGGCTGATTGCATCGGTCGGCATTTCCACTGCCTTGCCGCCGTAGGTGATGACGATGCGGTCGTTCCGCTTTGGTGCCAATTGGGCGGCGAAGCGCCCGAGTTTATCGCCGAGGGTGATGTAAGGTTTCACAACGGCGGCGGTCTTTGCGTCGATGCTCGGCATGTTGACGGCGTTGCGGATCTCTCCGTCGAGCAACGCGGCACGGATCGCCTGGGCGATTTCGATACCCACATTTTCCTGGGCCTCAGCGGTGCTGGCTCCGAGATGCGGGGTGAAGACAATGTTCGACAGGGAGCGCAGGGCGAAATCCGCCGGAGGAGGCTCGACCTCGAAAACATCGAGCGCGGCGGCGGCAACCTGACCGGACTTCAAAGCCTCGCCGAGGGCCGCCTCGTCAATGAGTCCGCCCCGGGCGCAGTTGACGATTCGGACGCCCTTTCGGCAAAGTGCGAGCCGCCGGGTGTCGAGCATGTGGCGGGTTTCGTCCGTGAGCGGCATGTGCATCGTGATGAAGTCTGCCAGCGGGAGGAGGGCGTCGAGTTCCTCGACGAGTTCGACCTGCAGGCTGCGTGCGCGACTCACTGAGAGATAGGGATCGTAGGCCACAACTCGCATCCCGAAGGCGATCGCGCGGCGGGCAAGTTCGGTCCCGATCCGGCCCATCCCGAGGATGCCCAGCGTCTTGTTGTAGAGTTCGACACCTTCAAATTTTTTCCGATCCCACTTGCCCGCCTTCACGCTGGCGTCGGCTTGCGGGATGCTCCGGGCGATGCTCACGAGGAGCGAGAAGGCGTGTTCCGCCGTCGAGATCGTATTTCCTCCCGGAGTGTTCATCACGATGACGCCGTGTCGTGTCGCGGCGTCCACGTCGACATTATCGACTCCGACGCCGGCGCGGCCGACGACTTTGAGTTTGGCGGCCGCATCGAGGACCGCGGCGGTGACTTTGGTCTGGCTGCGCACGACGAGGGCGGAGAAATCCGGGATGAGTTTCAGGAGATCGGCTTCGGGAAGTCCGGTTTGGACGACGACTTCCAGTGCGCCGCCAGCGGACAGTTCCTCGACGCCGCGCTGGGAAATGGGATCGGCGACGAGGACTTTTGGAACAGGGAATGACATTTTCTTTTTGGAATTTTGGTTTATCCATTACGAGCCGGGAGTGGCTTTCGAAACGGAGGTATTCTGTTTAGAGGCAAATCTCGTCGGCGGAAATCGAATTTTATGCGTTGGTCCTACAGAATCGCCCGCATCTCGGGCATCGATGTCAAAATCCACATCACGTTTTTGCTTTTGCTGGCCTATTTTGGGTGGGTCAACTGGCAAACGGGCGGTGTTCCGGCCGCGGCGGAGGCGGTGGGATTCATCCTGTTGCTTTTCCTCTGCGTTCTTCTCCACGAATTCGGGCATGCGCTGGCGGCCAGGATGTATGGGATCCGGACACCTGACATTACCTTGTTGCCGATCGGCGGTGTGGCGCGGCTCGAGCGGATGCCGGAGAAGCCCTGGCAGGAACTGGTCGTCGCGGTCGCGGGTCCGGCGGTGAATGTGGGGATTGCGCTCGGGCTTTTCGTCGTTTTGGCGGCGAAGTTTCGGTTTTCGGATCTGATGGAGATCGAGCGATTGGACGGCGACCTGCTGGCGAGCCTTCTCTCGGTCAATATCATGCTCGTGGTTTTCAACGCGATTCCGGCCTTTCCGATGGATGGCGGACGTGTCCTTCGGGCGCTCTTGGCGATGCGGTTCGACTATGTCGTGGCGACCACGATTGCCGCGCGGGTCGGGCAGGTGATCGCTGTTCTGTTTTTGGTGGCGGGATTTTTCGGGTCGTCGATGCTGATGTTTATCGCTATCTTTGTTTTCCTGGGAGCCCAGCAGGAGTTGGCCTTCGCTCGGTATCGGGAAGCCCTTTTCCGACGCCCGGAGGAAGTGCCGGTCGACCCTCGAAGTTAAAAGTTCTCGCCTGATTTTCATGGATGGGTAGAAACCCAGCCATGGACTCCAAGAGCGACCCAAAACCGATTCCACGGAAGCCTCGGAATGCGACGCCGTCCGAAAAACCAAAGAAATCGAAACGCAAGGCGAAACAGGAGGAAAAATACCTCACGCTCATCGGTGCGAGAGACCGGAGCCGGGAGGCGGAACCGGCTGCGAAGCCGGCTCGCCAACGCGCAGAGCCGCCGGAAGGCACCCAAAGCTTCCGCGGAATGGCGCAGCGGGGATCCGGAACTGTTGCGCAGGAGTTGACGCCCCCCCGCATCTCCAGCCGGGCGAAGCGGCGGGAATTGTTTGAGCGGCGGATGCGGATCATCGCGCTCGGGCCGAAGTTTGCCTGGCGGAGAGTTCGGCGATTCCATCGGAGATTCAGCACGTTCCAGATCATCTTATTTTACATCGGTCTACCCGTGATCGTTTCGGTCATAGTCTGTCTTTCACTTCTGGTGTTCCGACCAAAAGTCGAGACCGTTCAGAGGGGAGTGCCGAGTGGAGGCCCCGGGCCGGCAGCGGCGGCGATGGTGAGCGACGTGGTGGCGGCGCTCGGGGAAGGTGACCGGGGCCGGGCCAACGAGTTGGCTGCCAAACTGGTCGAAGCCTATCCGAACGACGCGAGATCGTATGTCGCCCAAGGTGCCGTCTTGGCCGAACGCAAGGAATACGACAAGGCGAGAATTTCCTTTCAGAAAGCCCTCGAGATCTCCCCCTCGCTCGCAGCGGTGAAGATGAATCTGGGGGAATTGGAGTTTGCTGTCGGCAACTACGTCGAGGCGACGAAGTTTTACGAGGCGATTGCGCCGATCCTTCGCACGCATGAAGTGATTCCGTTCCGGCTTTACCTCTGCTATTCGCTGACCGGGCGGGATCCTGAAGCCCAAGTTCTTGTGGAAAAGGGAACGTTTCGCCCGCAATCCGCCGAATGGTTCTTCGTGCAGGCTTCCGAGGCGATTCGCCAAGGAAGGCCATCCGATGCCAAAGGGTTTATAATGACCGCCAAAACGCTCTTCGGGAAAAAGGCCGAGGCTTACGAGACATCGTTCAAGAAGATTGGGTGGCTGAATTGACCAATCCAGCCCGAATCGTTCTTGAGCCGGGTTCGCACGTCGGACAAAGTGTAAGCCGATGAGTAAACGCGTCCTGATTTTATCGGCGTCCGTCGGGTCCGGTCATGTCAAGGCTGCTGACGCGCTGGCTCGAGTGATCCGGCAGCGTCCGGATGTGGAGGAAGTTCTCTCCGATGACTCACTCGACCACACGAACGTTCTCCACAAGCAGCTTTACTCGACCCTTTACGCAAAACTCTCCGCGTTGCTCCCGGACTTCTTGGGTTGGTGGTATGAGTCGAGTGACGATCCTTGGGTTTCCGACAAAGGCCGCCTCGCACTGGATTTGCCCCAAGCTCTCCCGCTGATCAACCTGGTTAAGGAATTTCGTCCCGACATCATCCTCTGCACACATTTCATGCCGGCGGGGGTTTTGTCCTGGTTGATCGGCAACGGGAAACTCGATGCGCGTCTCGGGATTGTGGTAACGGATTTTCATTTTCACGCGTTCTGGATTACGCGGGCGTTTAGTTGGTATTTCGTGGCTCAGGAAGAGGACAAGATCCACATGGAGGCCCTCGGGTTGCCGGGGGAGCGGATCCAGGTCACGGGAATTCCCGTCGAGCCCGAGTTTCTCCAGCCAGTTGACCGCGCGGCCGTGCTCGCCCGTCACGGACTGCGCGAGGATCGGCCAACGCTTCTTGTTGCCGGGGGTGCCCTGGGGCTGAGCCCGGCGACCGCTGTTGTCCGACGATTGTTGCAGGTGGACCGGGATTTTCAGGCGGTCATCGTCTGTGGGAGAAATGAGGAACTTCGTGCCGAGGTGACGCAACTTGTCCAGGATCGGTCGGAGGATTTTCGGGTCTATGGCTACACCAATGAAATGCCCGAACTGATGGGGGCGGCCACGATGCTCCTGAGCAAGCCGGGCGGAATGACGACGGCGGAGGCGCTCGCGCGCGGACTCCCAATGATGATCCTCGACCCGATTGGCGGGCAGGAGGAGAGGAACTCCGACGTCTTGCTCGAGGCGGGAGCGGCCGTGAAATGTACTGAAGTCACTTTGATTGCGCACAAGCTACGCAAGTTGCTGGATGACCCGGCGCGGATCCAATCGATGTCCGACAACGCCCGGGCGCTGGGTAGGCCGAATGCGGCCAACGACATCGCGAAAATCGTGCTCGAGTCCCCGGATCGTCCACCGGCGGTCATTTCCAAACTCCGGGAAAAGGCACTGCGTAAGCGGCTGGCTTCCCAGAGCGGT
>JBMOHW010000013.1:0-34138 GCA_049317665.1 Terrimicrobiaceae bacterium
GTGATCCCGCCCAGGCCAACGGCAAGGATCCCGGCCTCGGCAAGCGCGAGGGCTTTGAACTCGCCCTCCGTCACGACGAGGGTCGTGCCCGCCGGGTCCTGGTTCTTTGGGATGTAGAGCGGCGAACCCGAATCCTTGGGGGAAAGATACTTCGCACTGCCTTTCGGCTCCGCGAGCCTGATCCGGTGAAAGTGCCGATCATTGACCATGAGCGGGCGATCTCCGAGATCGGAGTAGGGGATCGCCAGCCCCGGTGCCTTCATTCCGATGAGTGTTTCCGCCTCGGCTTCGCCCACCGCCCGAATTCCCGCACGGTTCAGCGTTTCCGGGGTGATCCCTGGCCGGTTCATTCGATCTCCTCCGAGTTGTCGCGGGGCGTGATGGCGTGGCGGGTCAGGAACGATTCGATGTCGCTCGGACGGAACAGGAGTTTTGCTCCGACCTTGCAAAACCCGATCTCGCGTCTGGCGATCAGATAATCAAGGGTTCGGATACTGAGCCGAAGGAGCGTTGCCGTTTCGTGGCGGGTCCGCACAGTGTCTTGCAGGGGTAGTTTTTCGTTTTGCGTTCTCATGCTACCGCTGGCAGCGTTGTCAACCGTGCAACATGCGACATTAAAACCAAATACGTTCCGCACCTGTCACTTGTGCCAATTTACGGGCCTCTCAAGGTCGCAAATTGCCCGCGAGGCGGCACGCGGCGAGATCCCTGGGGCATCCCGGCGCGACGGGGTTCATTTTGAATTTGCAGACTCACCTGAACTCAGATCCTGGATGAAGGAACGGCGGCATAATCGCCACCACAAGCGCACCGATTGGACACGGTTTCTGGATTACGAAGGCACGCCACGTCCGATCTGGGGCGATGCCAACCGCGTGGCGATCAGCGCGATCTATACTCTTGGCAGCCGGGAGCCCGAGGATCTGGTGCGTCGCTTGGGTGTCGAATCCACGAAGCGGCTGATTTTCGCATTACAGGCTGGCGCTCGGCTGGCCGAAGCGCTTGAGGCAGAGTTGCCACAAGATCCGCAAACGCCGTCTGTTTAATCCAGACATGGTGGGTCTTCCGGTCCCTCCACCAGAACCCTCGCAAGTCGGGTGAGAAACAACATGGTTTCATCGTTCGCTGGCGAGATCGACAGCGTGGCCCAGCCATTTCCGGCGTTGCAGCGTTCCCACGCGAGAACTGCCACGAGCCAGTCCCCGCTGCGCTGGACGGCTGCGGAGCCACACGGGCCATCGGTGGATTTCAGTGGCGCTAGAATGAACGGATAGAGGCCAAGATAGAGAGCTGTCGCCTTCGACCGGTCGTCATCCAGGTCCTTGAGCAGGATTGCCCCTTTTGGCAAAATCAGGGATTCGAGGTTCATGGCCGACCTCCCAGATTTGCGTCGACTGCCGTCGCGCGTTTCATGCGTTCAACGTGCGAGGAAAGCCGCCGGTTCCCGCGCAGATACGCTTCGATTTCGGCGAGTTTGTAACGCACGCATGCGCCCAACAAAACATGGGGGAGGCCGGCTTTTCGCAGATTCACCAAATGGCGCTGGCTGACATTGAGGTGCCGCGCCAGTTCTTTTTCCGTGAGCCATTGCTGGCTCTGAAGTGTGGGTTCGCTGTTCATGCCCACGCGTGCGGTGTCAACCGCAAGCTTGACTTTCACCGGCTTTCCAAATACCCTCTGGTTTTGCGCCACGCGGCAAAACCGTAAGTTTTTTTTCGAATTTTCAATTTTTGGGTGAAAGTCCCGTTTTGAGCGTGTTCGCCGGCAGTTAAAAATTGGGCAATTGTCGTTACGTAACGACATTTCCATTATTTCGGCATGATTCCGAACCAGTCATTGGCCTGCTCCTGGGTGGCGAGGAGCGGTTATGGGCGTCCGGTTCTGGGGGAACGGCCGCCCCGATTCCGCCAGAACGGCCCTATTTACCGCATTCTTTTGGCGAGTCGGCGCTTGCGGATGCCTTTTTTGATTTTCGCGACATCCAATTTCGGAGCGGGTTTATTGGAAGACGTGGAATTGATGCCAAACCATGCGTCGGCCTGATCTTCGGTCGCCAGTTCCCGGTAGTGCTTGAAGATGATCGTGGGGGAGTTCCCTGCTTCCAGAGCCACTTCCTGGGCGTTCTTGATCTTGGCGATACGGTAGCTGATGTAGGAATGCCTCAGCACGTTGTGCGGCCACTCGATTTTGAGTTTCCGGGCATGATCGGTCACTTTTCGATAGACCTCGGCGCTTGGCACAACGAGTCCTTCATCAACGTGCGGCTGGAGCCACGCCGAGAGGTTGTCACTGATCGGAATGATCCGTCGTGAGGCTGTTTTCGCTTGGCCGGCACGGATCATGATAATCTTGCGCTTGAAATCAATCGCGCTCCAGTCGATCCGGACGATTTCGGCCGCCCGCATTCCGGCAAACGCGCCGAGGACTATGAACGGGATCATTTCCGGCGTGGCGGCGTCGAGGATCGTCTTCATTTGCTCGGGCGTGAAGATTTCGGTTTCCGTGTCTCCGGTCTTCACCTTCGACAAAGCCTCCGCTTCGGTTTCCTCGTTCTTCGGCAGGTAGGAGGAAGATTTCGCCCAAGAGAAAAATGTGCAGATGCTCGTGTGCGTGGAATTGCGGGTCCGGGGCGCACCACCCAACTTGCGGAGCCACTCGTCAATTTGGTGGCTCTTGATATGGAGGATGGGGCAGGGGAATGCGGCGGCAAACCGGTTCACATCGCTGCGAAGCTGGGCCATGTAACGGGTGCTCATGCCGTCCGCTTCTTTTGCCTTGAGGAATTCCTTGGCGGCATCAGCCACCGTGACACCCGTCCGCACTCCCTTGTTGCGCTCCACGTAGTCTTTGATTGCCCCGAGCAGGGACCCGCCGCCGAGCAGTTCGTGGCACTGGGTGTATTCCTGCACCACAGGAAGCATTGAAAGGCCGAACTTCTCCAAAATCTTCTTGGAGGTGAGATGAACATCACATTCGTGCGGGGCCATTCTGGGGGCTTGTGTCCGACCGGCAACCACACGCTCCCCAGCCAGCCGGGCCTCCCTCTTCGCCTCCTCAAAATCGGTGAAACTGCGGCGAATCCGGAATCCCTTTTCGTAATAGACAACGAAGAAGCGGGGGAACCCCTGCGCCTCCGAGCGGTAAATGGGGATGACAACCTGCCCGACCTTGACTTGTTGGAAGGGGCCTTTGCCAGTTGGCTGGTTGTGCGGTCTTACGGAAAATCTGACTTCACGCATGCCGTCGTCCGGCGTGTCAAATATAGTGGAATCCATTTACCCCAAGACTGCCAATCTGCCCCCGCTGAAGTCCATTTAATGGGGGGGTGCAAAGAGGGTGCAGAGGACCGCCAGTTTCCCAGAGTGGTGCGAGCTACAAAAACGAAACTTTGGAACCAGTTGTCACAAAAGTGTTCCAAAATAAAAAAGACTCGGAAAATCCGAGTCTTTGATTCTGCGTAAGTTGTTGATTGAAAGTGGTTGCGGGGGTAGGATTTGAACCTACGACCTTCAGGTTATGAGCCTGACGAGCTACCGGGCTGCTCCACCCCGCGATAAGACTTTCAGAGTAGCGCGATCTGTGAGGGGTGCAAGGGGAAAGATGGGGAAAGTTTTTGGGATTTACTCGAGTCTTTTTCTGAGCCAGCGGAAACAGTCGTCGGGCCAGGAGAGGCCGTCCTTCATTCCGAGGCCGTGGCCTCCGTCCTGGTAGATGTGGCATTCGAAGGGCACGCCGGCTTGGCGGAGGGCTTGAACGAAAAGGAGAGTGTTTTCAACGGGAACGCTGGCGTCTTCCCATGTATGCCAGACGAAGCATGGAGGCGTTTCGGTGGTGACGTTTCGCTCGGCGGAGAGTTCGTTGAGGAGGTCCGGAGTCGGGTCTGGGCCGAGGAGGTAGTTGCGGGAGCCCGCATGGGTGGACTCGATCATGCTGATGACAGGGTAGCAGAGGATGCCGAGATCGGGTCGGGAACTGATTCGCTCGATCGGGTCTGCGGCCAGAGGGTTTCCGTCGTCCCATTTTGTGAGAAGCGTGGCAGCGAGGTGGCCGCCGGCGGACGAGCCGATGATGACAATTTTGTTGGGGTCAAAGCCGTCGCTTGCCGCGCGCGAGCGGACGATTCTGAGGGCGCGGGCGGCGTCGGTGAGCATGGTGGGATGCCGGTAGCCATTCGAACCGAGCCGGTAGTTGAGCACGTAGGGTTTGAATCCGTGAAGTTGGAAGACACCCGCAAACCCTTCGCCTTCCTGAGCCGATAGGCCTCCGTATCCGCCACCTGGTAGAATGAGAATCGCGGCATCGGAAAATGTCGTTCCGAACGGTTGGTAGATATCGAGAGTCGGGATATCGTGCGGGGCATTTCCTAGGGCGAGGGGAGTCGATTCGGACCAGAGCGGGATGGATGTCATGAGTCTTGGAAAAAATCGAAGGTCTTGGCTGGCTATCGTTCGAGGCGAGCGCGCCAGATCCAACTCCAGGGTAGGGCACCGTGAGAGAGTGCCCAATCGTTGAACTGGCGGAGAGTCCAGCCTTCACTGTGCACGAGGTAGCGGTGGAGTTTTTCGAGTTCGAGTCGGCCAAGCAGATAGCTCATCGGAACGGTTGGGCTGGAGGTATACCAGTTGACGTCGCCGCTCGCGCGGGCGGGTGTGAATCCCACGCCTTTCTCGAGTCGGCGGGCCGCCATGGCGGGCGTGAGTGATCCATCTTGGAGTCCGCAATCGATGACGATCCGGTGGGCGCGCCAGAGTGCGTCGTGTGTCTGAACCAGTCGGGCGAGAGGGAAGTCTGCGAGGCCATTCTCCACCGCCATTTTCTCGCACCACATCGTCCAGCCTTCGTAGAAAATCGAGTGTTCGAACATCCGGCGGAGTCGGCTTGGGTGGCGATATTGGACGACAAATTGCAAGTGGTGGCCGGGGTATCCCTCGTGGATACTGGTGAGTTCGAGTCCGAAGTGTTGACGAATCTCAGAGCGTTTCTTCGCGAGATCGACGTAATCAAGGCTCAGGTCGTTGACCCAAAAAATACCGGTCTGCTTTTTCGAAAACGGGGGTGGTGCACTGTAGGCGGCTGTGGGGAACTGGTGTTTGAGAAATGCCGGGACAGGAAGAACCTTGAGGGATTCGCTGGTTGGGAGTGTGACGATGTCGAGGCCGGCGAGTTGCTTTTTGATTCGGAGCGTGGTCGCCTTGTAAACATCGAGCAGCGAGCCCGATGGCTCCCACTGGGCGGAGGCTTCCTCGATGAGGGCTTTGGCGGATTTTTTTCCGATTCGTGCGGCAGCACTCTCCAGCAGATAATCGTTGCGGGCGACGAGGCGTTCGCCGGATGTGCGGGCTTCGCGAAGTGTGAGATCGAGTCCGAGACGTTCACGGATGAGATATTCGAAGCGTTCGCGGCCGACCGCAAAGTCTCCGGCGGCGCCGGGTTTTCGCCGTCGGGCTGCGGCAGAATATTCAATAAATGCCGCTGCGGCCGATTTGAACAGGGAGGCCGTGCGTTTCGGATTCGGCGAGATTTTGACAAGTTCGGGCGCGAGTCCCTCGAGGAACTCCACGCTCCCGGCACAGCCGCGCTCGGCCAGGGCGGTCCAGAGCGGGACGGGAGAGCGCAGGCATTCTGCACCCGCCTCCAAGTAGGCGGGGATGGCGGCGAGACGGGCTTCGAGGGAGGGGAGTGCCGCGACGAGATTTCCTGCCGAGTGGACCACGAGGTCGAAAATCGAATCCACCGCCGCGTCGCAGTGAATCTGGGGGTTCGTGCGCCAGCGGGCGAGATCCCGGGAGAACATGAGATCGGTCCGCAATCGGGCGAGGAATCCGCGCCGGTCGAGCCAATGATCGCCACGGAACGCCGCCTCGGGCAGGGCCTCCACCGCGTGGAGTGTTCGGAGCGTGAGTGCGATGTGAGCGCGGTGGCTCGCGAGCGAGTTCTCACCAAGGCGGCTCTCGTATTTCTTAAACCCGAGTCGGCTGGCCTGTTCCGGAAACAACTCGCATGTCGCATCCAGCCAGGATTCGAAGATCTCGCCGAGTTGGCGCACGGCATCGTTATCAACGGCATCGAGGAACTTCATAGGATCGGGGAAACGTTTACGGACGAGCTTTTTCGAATTTCCCCTCGTCGTCGACACGCGATGTCGCGGCAGATTCAGCGTCGTTGGCGAGCTTACGCATCTTCTCGACTTGGGCTGGGGTGGGAATGCTTCCCTCGGCCTCGAGGGTGACGGCACGGATCTCCTTGAGTCGGGTAATCAGGGTCGTAACGATCTCGGTTTTTTTCAGGCGCGGGTGGAGCGTGTCGAGACGATCGAGGAAATACTCGATGATCTCGGTGTTCCCGAGAACCTTGGCCTTGGCTTCGGTGTAGCTGTCCGCGGTGCTGTTTGCGCCGATTTGGAATCCGCGCAGCCACCCGCCCAAGCTGACCATGTGAGCCATTTCTTCGTCCCGGAGTTCCAACATGGATTGCTCGACGTCAACCTGAGTGCGGATTAACTCCTGGCGCATCCCGAGCCAATCGCCCTTGTCGCTGAGCTCGAAGAGGCTCTTGCTGCGCATCGTGAGGCGTTCTCCAACTCCGAGCGCACGCGACTGGCGGATCAAGGCCCGGCCGACGTCCTCAAGATCCTTCGAGCGCTCGGCGAGGGTCAGCACAAATCCATCGGCGACAAGCGATCCAAAATGCATGGCGGTCTGCATTCGATTGTTGAAACTCGCTTCCCGATTCGCCGCGTCGAGCAGGGCGATGGGGACGGGCCGGAAAACTTCGAGGCTGTCAAGAACCTCCTGGATTTTCGGTGTGGTGATCGGGTTCACCCCGAGCTCCTCGCGCATATGATCGTCCGAGCTGCGTTGCAATTCCTCTTCGACGCTCTCCTGCCCCTGCGAGACCACGCCGACGGCCACTAAGGAAAAACCGACGAGAAGAACGACCCGGAGCATACTGATTCCTAACCATACCGCAGGCTTGTTGTCCACTCTCCACAAAAACGAATCATGTCCCGAACCCCTTTCCCGCTCATGCCCGATGTAGATCTCTGGTGGTTGTGTGAGGCTGAAGTGTTAACGACGCTTGTGAAAGCCGACTGGCGAAGGCATAGTAAAGCCATGATCATCGGCGTCCCCAAGGAAATCAAAGAGCAGGAGCATAGAGTGGCTCTCCTGCCATCCGCAGCTTATCAACTGATCAAGCGGGGGCACCGCGTGCTGGTCGAGACTCGGGCGGGGGAGGGGATTGGATTTGGCGACGACGACTACCGCAGCGCGGGGGCGACGATCCTGGATTCGCACGAGGCGGTTTTCGAACAGGCCGGGTTGATTGTGAAGGTGAAGGAGCCACTCGCGTCGGAATATGGCCTGCTTCGCAAAGATCAGATTTTGTTCACGTATCTTCACTTGGCGGCGAACAAGAAGTTGACCGACGCGCTTTTGCAAACCGGCGCGACATGTATTGCCTACGAGACCGTGGACGTGAATCACCGGCTTCCGCTCCTTGAGCCGATGAGCGAAATCGCGGGGCGGATGTCTGTGCTCGTGGGCGGCTATTACCTCGCTAAGCACAATGGCGGCAAGGGCGTCCTTCTCGGCGGCGTGCCCGGCGTGCTGCCCGGCAAGGTGATGGTGATCGGCGGTGGAACTTCCGGCGTGAATGCCGCGCGCATGGCGACCGGCCTCGGAGCCGACGTGACGATCCTCGAGGTGGACCTTGAGAGGATGCGGTTCCTCGACATCACGATGCAAACCGCGCACACGCTCTACTCCAGCGAGGCGAGCATTCTGGAGATGCTGCCCAATGTGGATCTTCTGATCGGTGCGGTTCTCGTTCCCGGTGCAAAAGCTCCGAAGCTCATTTCTCGGGAAATGCTCCGCCTCATGTCGCCCGGCAGCGTCCTGGTCGATATTGCGATTGATCAGGGCGGATGCGTGGAAACCTCGCGTCCGACGACTCATCACGACCCGACGTTTGTTGAGGAGGGGATCATCCACTACTGCGTCGCGAACATGCCTGGAGCCTACGCCCGCACGGCCACGCAGGCACTGACAAATGTGACGTATCGATTTATTGAAACCCTTGCAGACTTCCCCCTCAACGAGGCGGTAACCCGGCAAGCCGGGCTGCTCGGCGGGATTAATATCTTCGACGGAAAAGTCGCCTGTCGAGCGGTTGCCAACGCGCACGGGCTGGAGTTTGTGCCATTCGTTCCATGAGTTCGCTGACGGAAGAAATCCACGCCATCGGTTCGCGGGCGAAAGCGGCATCCCGTGTGTTGGCGGTCCTGCCCGAGGCCAAGAAGAACGCGATTTTGCATGCTATCGCGGATGAACTCGTCGCACAGACGCCAGAGATCCTGACAGCCAACGAATCCGACCTTCAACAAGCCGAGGCCAATGGTCTGACGAAAGCCGCGGTAGATCGTTTGCGTTTGAGCGCCAAGCGGATCGAAGAAATGGCCGCCGGCATTCGCGATGTCGCCGGACTTCCCGACCCGGTCGGAGAAAAACTTCGCGAATGGGACCGCCCGAACGGCCTCCAGATCTCGAAGATCCGAACACCCATCGGAGTGATCGGCATCATTTACGAGTCGCGTCCAAACGTGACGAGTGACGCAGCGGTTCTCTGTCTGAAGACGGGCAACGCCGTGATCCTTCGCGGCGGCTCCGAGGCGCTGGCATCGAACATGGCGATCGCAACGGCGCTTCAGGCCGGCGGGAGCCGTGCGGGCTTGCCCGAGGGGGCCATTCAATTGATTCCGTCGAAGGATCGCGACGCCGTCCGCATCATGGCGCAGATGGATCAATTCATGGACGTCATCATTCCGCGAGGCGGACACGGACTCATCGAGGCGGTGGTCTCGCAGGCGCGAATGCCGGTGATCAAGCACTATGATGGCATCTGCATTGGTTACGTCGATCGCGCGGCTAATTTCGAAATGGCCCGCGACATTGTGATCAATGCCAAGTGCCAGCGTCCGGGAGTCTGCAATGCGATGGAAACCCTGCTCGTGCACCGCGAGATTGCCGGGGATTTTTTCCGTGTGCTCGCTCCGGCCTTGGCCGAGAAAAACGTCGAGGTTCGTGCCGATGAGGTCACCTTTCGTGAACTCTCCGCCTTGAACTACGGTCCACTGCGTGAGGCGCAGGAGGCGGATTGGCGGACGGAGTTTCTCGAACTCATTCTTGCCGTTCGTGTCGTCGATGATCTCGAGGCTGCTATTTTCCACATCAATGCCAATGGCTCGCATCACAGCGATGTGATCGTGACGGCCGATGCCATCGCGGCGGAGAGGTTTCTCGCGGGGGTCGATTCCGCCACGGTCTATTGGAATGCTTCGACGAGGTTCACCGATGGCGGGGAGTTTGGGTTCGGAGCGGAGATCGGGATCAGCACCGACAAGCTCCATGCTCGCGGCCCGATGGGGTTGGAGGAGCTGACCTCCTACAAATACCTCCTGCGGGGAACGGGGCAGGTTCGGTAATCGACCGGCGATGAAAACGCTGAAGGTTTACTACGAAGGCCGGGTGCAGGGTGTGGGGTTTCGTTGGACGGTCAAAAATCTCGCGAAGGAATTTGATGTGACCGGAGCGGTTCGGAACCTCCCGGATGGTCGGGTCGAGCTGGTTGTCCAAGCGGACGCCGAGGAGGTTGGGGGATTTCTTGAAGCGATCCGCACGAGTTCGCTTGCCGGACATATCACGGGTGAGGTAAGCGAAGAGTTGGCCCGGAGGAACGATCTGCGGGCATTTCAAATCATCGAATGAGCACACCCGCTGTCCTGATCGAAAGCCTGACAAAAGTCTACCCGGTTCCGCTCCGTCGACAGCGAGTGGTAGCGGTGCAAAAGCTTTCATTAACGGTGAACGAGGGCGAAGTTTATGGCCTGCTCGGGCCGAATGGATCCGGGAAAAGCACGACGCTCAAAGTCCTGCTCGGCCTCGTCACCCCGACGCGGGGCAAGGCGGAGATTTTTGGAAAGGATAGCCGGGAATACAAGAGCCGGTCCGAGGTCGGATTCCTGCCAGAGAATCCGTATTTCTACAAGTTTCTCACGGCCGAGGAGACGCTGAAGTTTTATGGAAAGATTTGCGGAATGACCGGACGCAGTCTGGATGATCGGATCGGCGACCTCATTTCTCTGGTCGGTCTGGAGGATGCCCGCCACCGCAGGGTGGGGGGATTCTCGAAGGGAATGCTCCAGCGAATCGGACTCGCGCAGGCTTTGATCCAGGATCCCAAGCTTATTGTCCTCGATGAGCCAACCGCCGGGGTCGATCCCGTGGGTTCGCGGCAGATTCGGGATTTGATTCTGGACCTGAAGAAGCGGGGCAAGACCGTCCTTCTCACCTCCCACCTGCTCGAGCAGGTTCAGGAAGTCTGCGACCGCGTCGGGATCATGGCCCGTGGAGAAATGGTTCGCGAGGGAAGCTTGGAAGACTTGGTTTCGATTGATCGTCAGACGGAGTTTGTCGTCGAGGATGCGTCGCCGGGACTCCGGGAAAAAATCGAAGCGCTCGTGGCGGAATCGGGTGGACACCTCATCGCCGCCCGGCGTCCGCAGCGGACGCTCGAGGGTGTCTTCATCGAGGCGACGGCACCGCGGAAGGAATGAAGGCGTTCATCACCGGCACCGATACCGGCGTCGGGAAAACCTTTGCCACCGCACTTCTCACCCGTGCCCTGCGGCGGGCCGGACTCGACACGGTTGCCCTCAAGCCCTTGTGCTGTGGAGGGCGCGAGGACGTGGAGATCCTCCGCGGTGCTGCGGACAACGAACTCACCTGCGACGAGATCAATCCGGTTTGGATGCGAACCCCGGTGGCTCCGCTGGTCGCATCCCGCAAAGAGGGCATTCCGGTCTCGATCGAGGCCTTGGCCTCGTGGTTCCAACAAATCACCCGCGACCGCCAGTCCTACCTCGTCGAGGGCGCCGGTGGCTGGCTCGTCCCCGTGGCCGATCACCTCACCGTCGCCGACCTCGCAGCCAAGCTCGGACTCCCCGTAATCCTCGTCGTCGCCAACCGCCTCGGCTGCATCAACCACACACTCCTGACCCTCGAAAACATCCGCGCTCGAGGATTGAAATGCGACGGAATCATCCTCAATACCACCTCCCCAAATCTCGACGACGCCATGCAAACCAACCGCGAAATCCTGATCGAGACAAGCGGTGTCCCGGTCCTCGTCGAAATCGGCCCGGAGCAAAAGTCCCTCGACCTCGCCGTTGTTTGAGCCGCTCCGATCTCTCAGATTGAAGCGGAAGTGGTCTTCCAAGACGCCATTCCTGCTCAATAACAATTGACGCCGTGCTCGGAAACCGCCTGTTTGGTCGGCGATGTCATTTTCTGCGATCGGTCCGTCCGACTCTCTTATCCCGCTGCTGCCACGTCGTAAAGTGAACGCAGGGCGTGGCGGATGTTGCCTCGGTGTTGGTGCCAGAGGGTTTGGCAGTCTTGGTTTTTGCCGTTGAGTTCTTGGATCAGTTCGTTGAGGAGTTCCGGGCTGGTGCGGCAGTGGATGAGGGTGGGAAGGAGTCCGGCGCGATGGCTGGTGATGACGAAGACGTTTGTTTGGCGGGTGAGGTGGCGTGCTTCGTGCCAGCCCCACCAGCTCAGTTGTTCGGCGCTGTCCAGAAAAACTCGGGGCGATTCGCGCATGAGGTTCCGCTGCGATGGGGTGAGGCGACGTTGGCGGAATTCGAGTTTGATGAGGACGGCTTCTTGGTCCTGTGCGCGATACCGTTCGAGCCATTCGCGCATGAGGGTGGTTTTGCCGTGTCCCTCGGGTCCGATGATTGCGCCGCGCCCGGCGGATGCGGCGAGGCGGGATTCGAGGGCCTTCCAGTGAAATCCCTCGGCGCGGTAGGGAAGGGCGTCGATGCGTTCGCTTCGAAAGGGATTTTCCCACGCTCTCATCGCGCCCATGGCAGCTTCGGTTTCGGTGGTTCGGGCACGATGAGCCACTCGGGGTGGTCGAGTGTGAGTTCCCTCGCATCCGGCCCGATGACGAGTTCCACGGCCTTAGTTTCGCCGGGGTCGAGGATCAGTTCCAGCCCCCACAGCAGCGAGATGAGGCGGCCGGAGAAGCTTGGCGGAAACAGGGGAGCACGAAACGAAAACGAACGCGTGTCCTCGATTTGAGGCATCTCAAAGACCAGCGTGTCCGCCACCGCACTGTCGCGGTCTCCCTTGCCCTTCGTATACCAAAAGAGTCGTAACTCGGCGGTGCGGGGTGCGGTATTTGTTGTCCAAGAAACCGTTCCGGAGATGGCTTCACCGGATGCATACCCGGTGCGTTCAGCGAGAATTTCCATCGTCATGAACGGCTTCCTTCCGGCGGCGTGACGGGCACGGTGTATTCCTCCATGACATTCGGCCAGTTGGGGATTTCTCCACGCACTTGGAGTGCCCAAACGATCTTGTTGTTCGCGGCCTCACCGCCTTGGGCAAATGCCCGCGAGCGGCGCCCTGACCCATCTCGAGAGACGACGAAAGTTCCGCCACGGGAAGCCGGGCAAAGACCTCGCGGTCGGTGTAGTTCGAGGTGCCCCGGCGGTAGGTGGCCTCCTCACGACCCTCAAGAAAAATCGACAAACGGCTCATGCGTTGTAACGACCCGTAAACCTCCCACGCCACCTCGAATCCCTGCCCCGGCACGAGAACGCCCGGCGTGAGGTGCAGGCGGCAACGGGGATTCGTGAGTGCCATGGCGAAGTAGATGATGGCTCCGAGAAAACCGATTCCGATCGCCACGAAGGGAGTTAGGAACACGGCCATAAACCAATCCGGACGCCCACGGGCGAAGCCATCCAGCAGATCAATGAGAAAGACCGCGACGATGCCATTCCAAAACAAGGCAATCGCGACGATCCCGCCGAACTTTGCCAACGGCGAGGAGCCCGGCTTGAGTGTGAGAGGTCCTCCGCCGGACGCCAACGCCATCGCCGCGGGACTCGGCACGCCCAATGGCTTGGGTCCGCGATACCCGATCCACAGGACCCATAGCCCCAGCAAAAGAAAGGCGATCGGAACGATGCCGAACAACACCGACCAGCCGACGCCTCTTTTCAGGACCGCTTCCTGGGGATTCTCGGGGTTCACAAAACACACGGTCGCCGAGCCCGGTGGATGTTGCTTGACCACGGCAGCTTTGGCCCTGCGGCCGCTCGATGAAGCGCTGAAAACCTCATAGCGATTCGATCGATACTCGCGACCATTGAAGACGTATCGATAAAAGATATCGACGCTGTAGGTGGTGCCGTCGTTGTCGGAATGGGACTTCACCTGACTCGAAATCACGGTGCAGGGGGTTTCTTTCCAACCTGATGAGGCAAGGGATTTTGTGATGGTCGGCAGAAACCAAAAGACCAACAACGCCCCACCGACCAATGCGAACACCGCACCGAAAAGCATGGTCGGCACACGCGGGTTCGAGTTCGTGGGCGGCGCGCTCAAGGCCTCCGCGCGCGCGTTCGCTGGTGCCCACGTGAAAAAAATGCCCCCGGCACCAACGACGACAAAAGTTAATGGGATCACGAGGAAGAGTCCCAGCCAGAGCCCGTCCCGGCGAAGGATGGTTTCCGTCGGACTCTGAGGATTGACAAAACAAACGGTGGCGGCGCCGCTCGGAAGCTCGGAAACGGCTTTCGCAGCCTCGTCGTAGTTGTCAAAGGTCGGCTTCGAAAACGAATACCTATCCGAAGTCCGCTCGCGGCCCTCCCATTGATAACGGTAACCAACGTTCAAGCGAAACGGCTCGTCGCGTTCGATTTCATGAATCACCTCACTTTGGATCATCGTGGCCGGCACCTCCGTCCACCCATAAGTCTTAATGGACTTGAGCAAGCTGCCTCCCAAGAGAACCGTAAAGATCAAGCCCATTCCGAGGAAGACGGCGAAAAAAAGCGAGGTGCCCACTTTTCCCAAAAAGCTGGTCGGTCGTCGGGACGAAGATCGGCTCCAAAAGCGCATGGCCGGCAAGTCTAAGTCCGCCTCTCGAAGGCATTCGAGAGCAAACTAGCCGTTACCGATAATAGTTGACGTGAAGCTGGGAAACCTCCTGTTTGATCGGCAATGTCATTTTCTTCGCTCGGCCTGTCGGAATCCCTTTTGCACACGGTCGCGGCGCGGGGATATGCGGAGCCGACGGGGGTGCAGGGGGCGGTGATTCCGGCCATTTTGCGAGGCGCCGATGTTTGGGCTCGGGCGGCGACGGGGTCGGGGAAGACGGCGGCGTATGGATGGCCGATTTTGCAGCGGATGGAGGAGAGGGAGCGGCCGAGGGGGAGGTTTGTGCGGGCGTTGGTGCTGGTGCCGACCCGGGAACTGGCGATTCAGGTGGGCGGGGTGTTTTGGGAGGATGCGAGGTTTTTGCGACAGGCGGTGAAAACCATGGCGGTTCATGGCGGTGTATCGATCAACCCGCAGATGATCGCCCTCGGGGGTGGGGTGGATGTTTTGGTGGCGACGCCGGGGCGGCTCCTGGATTTGCTCGATCACCGGGCGATTTCGCTCTCAAAGATTTCTACGCTGGTCCTCGACGAAGCGGATCGGCTTTTGGAGGAGGGGTTTCGTGAGGAAGTCGAACGCGTTCTCGCGCTGGTGCCAACGCGGCGGCAGACTTTGCTTTTTTCTGCGACGTTTCCGGCATCGGTGGAGGCTCTCGCCAGCAACGTGCTTCGCGATCCCCTGCGCTGGGACGATGGCTCGGAGGTTCGGTCCGTCGCGGCACCTGACATTCTTCAACGCGTCATTGAGGTCGATGTGGGGCGGCGCACACAGCTTCTTCGTCATCTGATCGAGACGCACGGCTGGTCGAGCGTGTTGGTTTTTGTCGCGACCAAATACGCCACCGAACACGTCGCGCGGAAACTCCGCCAGGCCGGACTCGTGGCGACGGCGATACATGGCGATCTGAGCCAGAGTGCGCGGCGGGAAGCGCTGGCGGATTTTCAAGCCGGACGTGTGCAGGTCTTACTCGCCACCGACCTCGCGGCCCGTGGGATCGATATTCCGAGGCTGCCGGTCGTCGTGAATTTTGACCTTCCCCGTTCCGCCGTCGATTACACGCACCGGATCGGACGCACGGGCCGGGCTGGTGAGTCGGGGCTTGCGATTAGTTTCGTGAGTGCGAGCACGCATGCCCACTTTCGACTCATCGAAAAACGTCACGGCGTGACGTTGCCGCGCGAGGAGATTGAAGGCTTCGAACCGGTCGAAACCGATGTGCCTGTTCCTGCCGCGGGAGGAGTTAAGGGAAAACGGAAAAGTAAAAAAGATAAACTCCGCGAGGCGCGAGGCCGAGCGGCGTTGAATGAGCAGGGACTCACACGAAGGCACTAATGCACGAGGGGGGGCGGGAGACAAAAGATTGGTGCGCTTGACCGGCTGGGAGCGATGTGACACGGTGTGCACATGAAGACGGTTTCCATTCGCGAGTTGCATATGCATACGGGTCAGTGGGTCCGAAATGTTAGTGAGCCCATCATTATTACCGACCAAGGGCGTCCCGTGGCTTCGCTAGCGCCGCTTCCCGATGCGCCGAGAAGCCTGTTTCGGGATCGCAAGCTGGTTCCGGGTTTTGCGGAACTTTCTGAGCTCGTTTCAGATTCTGGCATGTATCTGGAGGAAGACAGACGGTGATCTATTTCGACACGGCGTATCTGGCGAAGTGCTACCTGAACGAAACCGGAGCAGACAAAGTGCGGGCGGTCGCGGCGGAATCCCCGGTGATAGGATGCTGTCAAATCGGCGAGGTGGAATTGGCAGCCGTCTTTCATCGTCACTTGCGCGAGGGCAGAATGAGCCAGCAGGATTTTCGAATTGTGCTGGAGCAGTTTCGCTCCGATCAAGCGGCGGGAGTGTGGACTTGGTTTGCCGTGACGAAGGCGCTTCTCGAGGAATCTGCGGCGATTTTTCAGACCTTGCCGCCCTCGGTGTTCCTGCGTGCGGCGGATGCGCTCCATCTCACATGTGCTCGTCGCAATGGCCTCAAGGAAGTTTACACCAACGACCGCCACATGCTCCGTGCCTGCGAGGCCCTTGGAATGGTCGGAAGAAATGTTCTTTAGGTGTGTCTTGAAAAAGGGCAAATCGCCACCAGACGAGTTGGCATCGAGCCATGATCTGAGGACTCTCGACATCAACCACCCATGGCCATCAAAGCAACCATCTCCAAAGCAAATGTCCAGGTCTCGGACATTGATCGGGGCCATTATGCCGATTACCCGGTCGTCATTGCGCGGCATCCGTCGGAGACCGATGAACGGATGCTCATCCGTCTTCTTGCGTTTGCCCTCAATGTCCCAATGGACGGAGATCACGGCCCGCTGGAATTTGCCAAGGATATGTGGGACCCGGACGAACCCAGCCTTTGGCAGAGGGACTATACGGGCGATATTGTTCACTGGATCGAGGTCGGCCAACCGGACGAGAAACGGCTCCTGCGAACGACCGCCCGCGTGGGGCAGGTGAGCGTTTACAGTTTTAGTGCAAGCACGCCGATTTGGTGGAAAAACATTGAGCCGAAACTCACCCGCGTCCGGAATCTGACAGTCTGGCAGATTCCGTCCGAGCAAAGTGAAGCCCTGGCGACGCTGGCGCAGCGGACAATGGACTTGCAGGTCACCGTGCAGGATGGGGCGATCTGGGTCGGCGATGGAACCCATTCCATCGAGGTTACTCCGATCCGACTGAAAGAGTGCTGATGATCGTCTTTTTCCGGAGGGGGCCAGTCCAATGAAAGCGATCCTCGGGTTCGTTCTGCTGGGCGTCTCGCTCAGCGCGAGCGCGGAGTCGGTCGGGGAACTGCTCACGATGGGCAACGAGCTGGAGGCGAAGCAGCGCCATGCGGAGGCGGTGGAGGTTTATCTCAAGGCGGAATCTCTCCGGCCAGACAATGCGGAGATTCTCCTGCGGATTGCCGAGCAATACTCCCGGCAGGTAGTGGGTGGATCGCGTTCGCCGGAGAACAGGCGACTGGCGGGCAAGGCCCTCGAATACTCGGAGCGTGCGGTAAAACTGGATCCGACCAAAGCCAAGGCGCATCTCTCCCTAGCGATCTCCCACGGCAAGGTGGCTTTCCTGGAGAGTCCCCAGCGGCAGATCGAGATGTCACGCTTGATTCGCGATGAGGCGGAGACCGCGATTCGGCTCGATCCTCGCCTTGATGACGCATGGTATGTGCTCGGTCGGTGGAACTACGAGTTGGCTAGCCTGAATCCCGCGTTGAAATTCGTTGCGAGCGCGATCTACGGGAAGTTGCCCGACGCATCAAACGAACGGGCGGCAGAGTGTTTTGAAAAAGCGATGGTCATCCGGCCGGACCGAGTGATGTATCATGTCGAGCTCGGGCGGGCTTATGCCGCCCTCGGGCAGAATGCAAAAGCCCTCGCCGAATTGCGGGAGGGACTGAGCCTGTCCGCCCGTGATGAGGAAGATCGTCAAAGCCAAGACCGTGCGCGGACCGCGCTGAAGGCGTTGGAGTGACAGTGGGCCGGATTTTGTTGTGAGAAATGGGATTCGCGTATCGTTTTGCTTGAAGCGGGCGTAGGAAAAATAGATAGCTCATGTGATGACCGTGACGACGACGCAACAAGCTCAGGGGGTGACCCCGGCCTTCGAGGACGAGGTGAATGAAATCATCTCGCACTATCCCGTATCGAAACGCAGTGCTTCGCTGCCGCTCTTGCACCTCTGGCAGAATGAATTTGGGTCGATTGATGACAGCGGGGTCGAGTGGATTGCGGCAAAACTCGACCTGACGCCGGTGAATATTTTGGAACTCGTGACGTTTTACCCGTGGTTTCGCCGGGAGGCGGCCGGAAAAACGATCATCCGGGTCTGCCGGACTCTGGCTTGTGCGATGGCGGGGAGCTACGAGGTGAAGGATCGGTTTTGTGAGGCGGTCGGGCTCGATCCGCATGTGGAACACCACGGTTACGGTTCGGCTCCGCCGACAACGCAGGATGGAAAATTCAGCGTCGAGTTTGTCGAGTGTCTGGCGAGTTGCGGCAGTGCGCCGGTCGCCCTAATCGGTGACGATCTGGTGGAAAATATCGCTCCGGCCGACGTCCCGTCGATTGTCGAACAATACAAATAACATGGTATCCCTGCTCCCGATTCCGCATCCGAAAGAACGTCGGATCATTTTTGAAAACATCAGCCGTCCGGGGTTCTCGCCCGATATTGAGACCTACCTCGCTCATGGTGGCTATGAGGAGTTAAAGAAGGCCCTCAAGATGAAACCTGCAGAGATCATCGATGCGGTGAAGGCTGCGAATCTCCGAGGCCGTGGTGGCGCGGGATTCCCGTGCGGCACGAAGTGGAGCTTCATCAAGCATGACGATGGAAAGCCCCACTACATCGTCGTGAACGGCGATGAGTCCGAGCCCGGCACATTCAAGGATCGATACATCCTGCACCAGGATCCGCATCAGCTTGTCGAAGGCCTGGCGATCTCGGCCTTCGCGACGAACACGCACCTCGCCTACATTTATATCCGGTGTGAATTTCCCCACGCGGCGAAAATCGTGTGGGACGCGATCAAGGAAGCGAAAGCGAAGGGATTTCTCGGAAAAAACATTCTCGGTTCGGGATTCGATCTCGAAATGTATGTCCACCAGGGAGCGGGGGCCTACATCTGCGGTGAGGAGACGAGTTTGCTGGAATCGTTGGAAGGGAAGCGTCCGTATCCCCGCATCAAGCCTCCGTATTTTCCGGCCGTGCTCGGGCTCTACATGAAGCCGACGATTGTGAACAACGTCGAGACGATCTGCCACGTGAAACACATTCTCCGGATGGGCCCGGAAGAGTATGCCAAGATGGGCACGCCCGGGGACGGTGGCACACGGACGATGTGCGTGAGCGGCGACGTCGTGCGTCCGGGATTCTTCGAGATTCCCTGTGGCGGGGTGACGCTGCGCGAGTTGATCTTTGATGTTTGCGGCGGACTCAAGCCCGGACGGAAGTTGAAAGCGGTGATCCCCGGCGGGAGCTCGGCAAAAGTTTTGCGGGCGGATGAAGTCTACAAGATCAAGTCCAAGGGGGCCGACGGTCAGATGGTTGAGAAGGATCTGCCGATGCTCGATGTGGTGATGGATGCCTCGACGCTGCAATCCGTCGGCACGATGATCGGCAGTGGCGGAGTGATGGTGATGGACGACTCACGCGACATGGTCTGGGCGCTGAACAACTTAAATCAATTCTACGCTCACGAGAGCTGCGGGCAGTGCACGCCGTGTCGGGAGGGAAGCCGGTGGATGTCGAAAGTGACGACCCGAATCCTCGACGAGGGAGGTCGCTCCGACGATGCGAAAAATCTGAAGAGCATCGCCGACAACATTGCCGGTCGGACGATTTGCGCGTTTGGCGAGGCGTGTGCATGGCCGACGCAGAGTTTCCTCGCGAAGTTCCCGGAGGAATTCGAGGCCCGCGTGGAAAAAACCGTCCCTTGACGAAAAACTTCAGTCTCTTTCTTGCGCTTCGCTATCTGAAACCGAAGCGCACGTTTGTCTCGATCATCACGCTCATATCGATCCTCGGCGTCACGCTGGGAATCATGGTGTTGATCTTGGTGATTTCGGTGATGACGGGATTCGAGCAGGAACTTCGCCGCAAGGTGATCGGCTTTGACGCGCACGTGATCGTGACGAATTCCGGTGTCATGGAAGACTGGGAGCAAACAGCCGCCGATTGCGAGAAACAACCGCTCGTGACCGCTGTCGCCCCATTTGTCCAGGGCCCGGTCATCGTCGAGTTCCAGAACCGGCGGCTCGCGCCGAAGATCCGCGGGGTTATCCCCGAGCTCGAGGAGAAGGTTGTGAGCGTGAAAGAGTTCATTATCGATGGGACCTACGATCTCGACGGAGACAAGGCCGTGCTCGGGTCGGAACTCGCTCGCACACTCGGGGCCGGGGTGGGGGACAAGATCACCGTTTTCTCGCCCGGGAATCTCACGCAGATCCTTGCCGAGCTTGATCGCCTCGAAGGCGAGGGCGGTGGGAACAGCACGACGGCCTCGGAGCTCAAACAAATGATCCTACCGACCGAACTCGAGGTCACGGGAATCTTCGAAAGCGGCCGGTATCTTTATGATAGTGAGTTTCTGATTGTGCCACTGCACATCGGTCAGGAACTCTACAATCTCGGCGGAGCCGTCCACGGGCTGGCCTTGAAGACCAAGGATCCCTACCTCGCGCAGGAGGTTCGCGACGGGCTCAACGCGCAACTCGAGCCTCCGACGCTCTCGATGACCTGGATCGACCTCAACAAGCAGATCTTCGATGCGATCCGGATGGAGCGAAACGTGATGTTTTTTCTGTTAATGTTCATCGTGCTCGTCGCCGCGTTTGGAATCATGAATACCCTGATCACCGTCACCGTTCAGAAAACGCGGGAAATCGGTGTGATGAAAGCGCTGGGCGCGCAAACCCATCAGATTATCGGAGTTTTTCTTGCCCAAGGAATGGTCGTCGGAGTCTTCGGAACAATCAGCGGGCTCCTCCTCGGTATTGGCGCGGTGCAGTATCGCAATGAGGTGCGGCAGTGGCTCGCCAATGCCCTGAATGTCGAGGTGTTCTCGCCGTCGGTTTACCAATTCAGCGAAATTCCGGCCGAAATTGTGCCGTCGGATGTCGCGATCATTTGCATCAGTGCGTTTATCATCTGTTCGGTGGCCGCCTTGATTCCGGCCTGGTTTGCCGCGCGTCTCGACCCCGTCAAGGCGCTGCGGTATGAGTGACGGCAGATCTCGATTGGACACGGGCCGATTGTCACGCATCTTGACGACATGAAATCCGGTATCGTGCGAGGGGTTCTCTTGTTGGTCGCGGTTTGGGTGATTGCGGCGGGGGTTCTAGCCTGGGTCAAGAGTTCGACACCGACACCGGAAAAGCTCGCCGCGTATTTGTCGAAGAACCCACTTTCCGAGGTATCGGGAGCGAAACGCGCCGATGTGATTGCGACGGCCGCCGGGCAATTGAACCGGTTGACATTTGACCAGCGCCAAGAACTCCGGGAGAGCGGCTCGATTCGCACGTTTTTTGAGCAACTCGATGCCGAGGAGCGTTCGCGGTTCCTCGATCTCACGCTGCCCGAGGGATTCCGTCAGCTCATGAACGCCCTCAACAAAATGGACGAGAGTCGCCGGAAAAAGATCGTCGATCGGGTGCTCAACGATCTTCGCAGCGAGAATCCCGAGATCGCTGCCCGGCTCGGTGATGCGGAGACGCAGAAGATCATCACGAAAGGCCTATCCTCGTTCTATGAGGAAGCGGATGCCGGGGTGAAACTGGATTTTGCCCCCGTCATTGAGCAGCTTCAGCGTGCAACTCAGAGTATGCGATGAGGCGAGGGTTTACGCTCATAGAACTCGGGGTTGTGCTTGTCGTCATCGGCGTGCTGACGGCCTTGGTCATCCCCGGATACCGGTATGCGATCGCGCGGGCGGATTCGGCCAAGTGCCTCGGAAATCTCCGAGTCCTCGGGGTCGCTCTCAACGGTTGGCTCTCCGACAACAACATGATGATGCCGCCGCTCGAAGCCGCACGGGCGAACCGAGCCGATGAGGTGCGGGTGATCGACAATACGTTGAACACGTTCACAGACGACCAACGGGTTTTCGCCTGTCCCGCCGACCGTTCTGTGGCCAAGTTGTCTGGGACGAGCTACTATTGGAACAGTGCGCTCAGCGGGCAGTCGGCGGTGAATCTCAACCTCTTCACATTCATCACGGACCTGTCGCGAATCCCCATCCTTGTGGACAAGGAGGGCTGGCACCGGGCAACTGAGAACAAGGTGAACCATCTCTTTGCCGACGGCCACGTAGCAAATCAGATCCGAATCTTCGCCGACCAATGATCACCGTCGACAACATCTCGAAGAGTTTCCGGGGCCGTGCGGCAGTTGAAGGGATTTCGTTTGAGGTCGCCCCGGGCGAGATTTTCGGGCTTCTCGGCCATAACGGTGCCGGCAAGAGCACGACGTTCGGAATCAGTCTCGGGCAGCTCCACGCCGACGCTGGTCGGGTTCTGATCGATGGCTTCGACGTGGCGGCGGAGCGTCACCACGCCTTGTCCCGCGTTGGGGCGATTTACGAGGCCCCTGCGTTTTACGACTACCTCAGCGGGCGACGGAACCTCGATTTTTTTGTATCCCTCAGTGGCGGTGCACCACCAAAGCGCGTGGCCGAGGTGATCGATCTCGTTGGTCTGACCTCGCGGATTCAAGATCCGGTCAAGGCCTACAGCCACGGAATGCGCCAGCGCCTGGCCCTCGCTCAGGCGCTTCTGCCCAATCCCTCGCTCATCCTGCTCGATGAGCCGACCGAAGGACTGGATCCTGAGGGAATCCACGAGACGCGGGAGTTGATCCGTTCCCTTCGGGACAGGCTGGGATTAACCGTTGTGCTGTCGTCTCACCTTCTCCATGAGGTGGAGCAACTCTGTGACCGCGTGGCCGTGCTGCAAAAAGGCCGGCTCGTCTTCTCCGGAAAATGGCAGCAATCCGAACATGCTGTGCCGCTCTGGCGCGTCGAGTCGGAGCAGGACGCCCGGCCAGTGATGGAGAGGTTTGGAGGTGTTGTGAATCCGGCTGGGTTGTTCCGACTCCCGGATGCGGCCGATCCGGTGGAAATCCTTAGCGCGCTGGTCGCCGCCGGGATTGGTGTGCGAGGGTTTACGCGAGTCGTGCCGACCCTTGAAGACTTTTACCTGGGGCTCATGAAAGGCCAATGACCCTCTTCCTGCATCAATGCCGGGGCGAGCTCGTCAAGCTGTTTGCCCGCAAGCGAACCTACATTGGATTCGGGGCATTTCTTCTGACAGAGATTGTCATTCTCTTTTTGTTGAGCCTCGAGCGGGTGCGCGCTGCCATTACCCGCGTGATCGAACAGTCCGGCTATCCCGCCAACGAGTTTCTTTCCGGTCTGACGCTGGCGCTGCTAATTCTGCTTTGGACGGTGTTTCTGCTCGGCTCGCTGTATTTGGCCCTGGTGGCCGGCGACATTGTCGGGAAGGAAATCGAGGACGGGACGATGCGGATGATTCTGTCTCGACCCGTAAGCCGGGGGCGGATTCTTGCGATGAAAATTGTGGCGATCGTCGTCTATTCGCTTGTGCTCTCGTGGTTCATTTCCCTGACCGCGCTCGCTGCGGGATTGATCCACAGCGGCGTGGGCGGGCTTTTCGTTTTCGCGCCGATGGAGAAGGTCTTTGCGCTCCACGAGTTTGGTCCGGGCCTGTCGCGCTATTTTCTCGCATCGTTCCTGCTGGGATTCGCGCTCCTCTCGATCCCGGCGATCGGATTCTTTTTCTCATGCTTCGACATGAAGCCTGCGGCCGCGACGATCATTACGCTTTCGATTTTGTTCCTCGATACGATTTTGAAAAACATTCCGTATTTCGACTCGCTGCGTCCATTTTTCCTGACCGCTCGAATGACGGCCTGGGTTTTTGTCTTTGAATACCGGATTCCGTGGGAACGGATTCTCGAGGATTACGTTTGGCTTGCGGCGATCAATTCCACGCTCATCATCCTTGCATGGTTGGTATTTATGCGGAGGGATTTCAAATCCTAGGTCGCCAATGACGAGTCGTCTGCGTCCCTTGATCGCTGTCACGATGGGCGATCCCGCCGGGGTCGGTCCGGAGATCTGTCTTCGCTTGCTGGGGAATGCCAGCCTTTGCGAGACGGTGACTCCGGTCGTCTTCGGCGACGCCGGGGTTCTTGAGGAATGCGCCCGGCGGACAGGGCTGCCCGAGCCCCGGCGGATCTATTCGGATCTCGCAGAGGCTTCTGATCCGGGTGTTCTCCATATTCCCGGTTTTGTAGTCGACGGTTTCCAACCCGGTGTGGTGAGCGCGGCCACCGGGGCGGCTGGCTACCTATACGTCGAGAGGAGTATCGATGCGGCGCTGGCCGGGGATGTCGATGCGGTGGCAACGGCGCCTTTGAACAAGGAAGCGCTCCGGGCCGCGGGAATCTTGTATCCGGGGCACACCGAGATTTTTGCGGACAAGACGGGTTCGAGTCGTGCGTGCATGTTTCAATACAGCGAGGAAGTCCGGGCCAGCTTTGTGACGGTTCATGTCGGCTACCACGAGGTTCCGCGATGGATCACGAAGGAGCGGATTCTCGACGTGATCGATCTAACGGCGGATGTGATGGAACGGATTCGCGGTCGGAAGCCAAAGATTGTTGTCCTCGGCTTGAATCCTCACGCGGGCGAGCACGGGCTTTTCGGAAACGGGGAGGAGGAAAATGTGATCATTCCCGCTGTCGAAGCGGCGCGGGCAAAGGGTCATGATGTCGAGGGACCGATCCCACCGGATACGGCATTCATTCCCTCAAAACGGCAGACCACGGACGCCTTTGTCTGCATGTATCACGACCAGGGGCACATTCCGCTCAAGGCACTCGCTTTTGATACCGCGGTCAATACAACGCTGGGCCTGCCGATTGTTCGGACGAGCGTGGACCACGGGACAGCCTGTGATATTGCATGGAAGGGACTGGCGAATCCGTCGAGCCTCTTCGAGGCCGTGAAGCTGGCGGCGAACCTCAGCGGGGCGGGCTCTACTGCGTCGCGCCGAACCACTTTGTCTTGAGCTCGTTGGTCAGTCCGGTCTCGCTCAGATTCAGCAAAACTTGGTTGATCCGCTCCCGTAGTGGACTGTCCTGCTGGAGTCCGAATCCGTAGTTGTTTCGTTCGAAGAGGCCATCGACGAGGGTAAATTCGTCCGGGCCGAGTTTGTTGACGTAGTATTTGAGGATGGGGGCATCGAAGACGACGGCTTGGACGTTTCCACGCTTCAAGGCATCGAGACATTCCGGGATTGTTGGAAAAACGGCCACGTTCACTTTTTGGCCACCGCTCGTGCCGAGCTTGCTGAGCCAGGTCTCGGACGTGCTGCCGCCGATGGTCGCGACCCGTTTGCCCGGCAGGTCATTTGGGCCATTGATATCGCCCGTGAGGGTGTTGACCGTGAGGGTGGCGCTGAGGGATGCGGTCAGGAGCGACACGGCGATGACGCTGGCGAGCATCCAGATCGTGGCGACGATCCGACCGCCAAGGCCGACGGGGCCTTTGTTGTCGGCTCCACCGACGAGGAAGATGCTCAGAGTCCACCAGAACGATTCCCCGATGCCGGCGAGATAGGAACGAGGCCACATCTCTTCGTTGACCGGGTGTTCATACATCCAGACGAGATGTGAGATAACGAACATGATAAAGAGCGCCGCCGCGAGGCCGCCCGCGAGCTGCCAGGTGAAGAGGCTCCGGATCATGGCACCGATGGCATCGCCGAGCCCGCCAGCGGTTTTGGAAACAAGGATCTGGAGGCCCGACTCGTAGAATGGTTGGGAGAAGTCGATGAGCTTCTCACGGTCCGCCGTGATGCTTAATGCGCCGACCGCAACATCGGCATTTTTCGACTCGACGGCTCCGACCATTTCCTTGGCCGTGCCGACCGTTGACGTTTCGAATTCCAGACCGAGTTCGCGGGCGACGTTGCCCCAGAGTTCGATCGCGAAGCCAACCCGGCGTCCGTCTTTCTCAAACGAGAACGGTTCGATGTCCCTCGTGACGACCCGAACTTGCTCGGCCTGTGCAGCGGGGAGTGCGGCGGCAACCAAAAGCACCGCGAGGAGGAGACGAATGGAAATCATCGGACGTTTCTAGCGGCACGCCACGATTTGCGGAAAGAAAAATATGGGCCGGCCGGGAGAGCCGGGCGTCAGTTGTTTCCGCAGCCACCACTCCCGCAACCGCAACTCGATGGGGCTGGGTCGGTGATGACAATCGTCTCGAGATGGATCTGCTGGAGAGCCAGTTGCTCGCGGGCCTGGGCGAGGAGGCCGAGGGCGAGGGGATCGGGCTCGTGCGCGGTGCGGAGCTGGATCTCGACGGGCTTGTCGTGGAACTGCGGGAACGAGTCGCGCATCTCGCCATCGAGGATGAACGAGGCGTAAGCATTAAGTTTTTCCTGAAGCTGGAGGAGGTGGGATTCGGCTCCGGTCCATGGACGAGTCTCATACATGGCGAGCACGAGCGTGTCGCGGCGGCCGTCAAAGGCAAACGCGTCGAGCACGGCGGGATGGGCAACACCTTTCGGGGGTTCTGTCAGGCTTTCGGGAACCATTGGTAGAGCATAAAGTAAACGAGCACTCCGGTCACGGAAACATACATCCAGAGAGGGAAGGTGACCCGCGCCCAGGCACGGTGTTTATCCCACCGGGCTGCGATCGCGTGGCCCAAGGTGATCAAAATCAACGGCACGATGACAATCGCCAAAATGATGTGCGATGTGAGCATGACGTAATAAAAAATGCGGATGAATCCGTCGCCGCCGAATGGCGTGTGGACGCCGTGGATCAGGATTTTGTGAAGGACGTAGGTGATCAAGAAAATGCACGACACGATGAATGCCGAAGCCATGCAATTGCGGTGCAGGAGTTTTCTCTCGGATTTGATGGCAAGGAATCCGGCGAGAAGGAGGATCGTTGCCGTGGCATTCAGCCCCGCATTGAGAGCCGGAAGGTCAGAGACGGTCATGCGGGGTTTTTCTCGCGATCCAGCCGCTGGCAGGTCTTTGCGATGTAAACCGAGAGACCGCCGAGCACAAGAACAACCAGAATGAGCAGGCTGATGACGCTCCATGAGAACGCCATGCCGGCCATGACGGTCTGGGGTTCATCTACTCCACCTGTCCCGGGCTGACGGCACCCGACGCAGGCACTGGCGTCCGCGAGAAGGAACAGACCGAAGGCGATGGCAATGGAGAGAGTTTTGGTCATTTCGTTGCGAGTGGACTTTCGCGCAGGAGATCGCCGATGTCCATTAGAATCTTTTGCACAACCTCTGGATCGTTGCCGTCCTGAAATCCACGAAGGGATCCCTCGCGATCTACAAGGACAAATCGGGTCGAGTGAGCCGGCATTCCGTCCGGATCCTTCGCCAGTGGCTGGAGGAGGCCCTTGACAATGAGAGTCTCCATTTCATCCTTCGGCCCGGTGAGAAATTTCCAACGGGCGGGATCGGCCGCGACCTTGGCGCCATATTCGGCGAGAACCGCCGGTTGGTCGTAATCCGGATCCACGGAAAAGCTAACGAGAACGACGTCGGTCTTGCGGAGCTTTTTGTTGAGCTCGGCCATGCGCGAGGTCATGACCGGACATGGACCCTGGCAGCGGGTGAAGATGAAATTGGCAACCCAGATTTTTCCCCGCAGGCTAGCCGGGCTTACGATCGAACCATCTTGCGCCGTGAGTTGAAAATCCGGCACTTTGCTGATTGGCTGCAGGTGGTCCGGGATCGGCTCCGGTCGGATCGTGCGGAGGCTCTGGTAGGCAAACGCGATGAGCGTCGTCACCGCGAGGAACGCAATGAGCCAGCCCAGATGGAAAACCCGCCTTGGCGGTGGCTCAGATCCAGTAGAGGAGGACGAAGAGGAAGATCCAGACGACATCAACGAAGTGCCAGTAGAGGGCGACGTTCTCAAGCGCAACGTGGTGCGACGGGGTGAAGCAGCGGGTGAGGACTTGACGGAGGAAACACCATAGGATCAGCAGGACGCCAATGGCGACGTGCACACCGTGAAAGCCTGTGATCACGAAAAACGTGGAACCGTAGATTCCATGGGTATTGAACCAAAGGCCCTCGTGATAAAGGTGAGACCATTCGTAGCATTGGACACCGACAAAGGTCGCTCCCAGGAGGATTGTCAGGAAGAGGAGACCGAGGCCGGATTTGCCCTTTTTGACAGCGACCTCGCTGAAGTGGAATGTGACACTGCTCGCGAGGAGAAACACGGTGTTGATCGAGGTCAGAAAAACCGGGAGGTGCGGAGCGCCTGCGGGGGGCCAGACGTGATCGGCCTGCCAGGGGAAACCGTTGCCGGCCAACCGCAGCACGACATAGGCACTGATCAGGCCCGCGAAGAGCATCCCCTCGGAGATCAGGAAAATGATCATCCCGAACTTGCAGGTCGCGGGAGGAGCGGAGGTGTGTTCTTGATGCGGTTCGTTGGTGATGGCTGCTGTGGACATAGATCGTTTTTTTTGAAGTCAGGGTGTGAGCGCCGGACCGCGCAAGATCATGAGCGTAAGGACCAATGCGGCCAAGAGCACGGCAAAAATCCATAGGGAAGCGATGAGGGTCAGGTTTTTTTTATTCATCGTTTGGTGGCCACCAGGAGAGCAAGGAGGACCGGGAGATAAATGATGGATGCGAAGAAAAGCTTCCGTGCCGATGAGATTTCACGCGTCAGCAGAAACTTGAGAGCGAAGGCGGCGAAAGCGGTGCCCAGGATTAGCGCTCCGAAAAAGTAGATCGGTGAGTTGAACCCCATCAGCCCCGGGAGGAGCGAAACCAACAAAAGACAAAGGGAGTAGAGCAGGGCCTGTCGGGCTGTGAGAGTGCCGTCGGGGTCATTGGCGGTGAGCATGACGCAGCCTCCGTTCGCGTAATCCTCCCGATACATCCACGCAATCGCGAGGAAGTGGGGCATCTGCCAGAACCACAAGATCGCAAAAAGCAAACAGCCCTCCAGTTGGTAAGTCCCGCGGGCGGCCACCCAGCCGATTAGCGGCGGTAGGGCGCCGGGGACGGCTCCGACGAGGGTATTAAGGGAACTCACCCGCTTCATCGGCGTGTAGACAAAGATATAAATCGCGATGGTGGCGAAGGCGAGAAATGCCGCGCGGGGATTCGTAAATCCTGCCAAAATCACAACACCGGCGACTGCGAAGCCAACGCCGAAAAGCAGGGCATCTGTGGGATGCATCCGCCGAGCCGGCAGGGGACGGTTGCGCGTGCGCTTCATTTTCGCGTCCAATTTCCGTTCCCACCATTGGTTGAGCGCAGCCGCGCCGGCTGCACAGAGTGCGGTGCCCAGAAGCGTGGCCGAGAGTAAAATCCAATCCATCGGCCCGCGCCAGCCAATCAAGAAGCCGACGAGCGTTGTGATCAAAACCAGGAGCGAGAGCCGGGCCTTGACGAGCGTCATCACGTCGCTGAGCAGCGACTCGGTCGGCGCGGAATCGATGGCGGCAGCGGGTTTCATGCGTGGCCGACGAGTGGGCGAACAGGCAGGTCCGGCACCCAGGAACGACGGGCTTCCGCCCCGCGGAGAAGTCGGAAGCTGAAGATGGCTCCGAAGAAGAGGGTGAGAGCGCCGAGAGCCATGTGAGCGGTTGCGACATCCGCTGCCTTTTTGGACCAAATCGTCCAAGCCCCCAGAGCAACTTGACAAAGAACCATCGCGAGCCAGGCCGCAGACCAAGCCCGAAGCGAGCGATCGGCCGAGGTTGCCCAAGCGCGGGCCGTTGCCAGCCCGACGGCGGCGAGTATTGCAAAAGCGACGAGGCGGTGAGCCATTTGGATCCAGATAAAGAGGGCGTTCGTCGGAACTTGGCCGGCAGCTTCCCGGTCAATGTTGATTGCCGATATGGCCGCTGCGGAAGTATCTGGAATCCATGTTCCGTAGGCTTTCGGGAAGTCCGGAATCGCCAGACCGGCGTGTTCGTGACGCATGGTGGCCCCAAGGGTGAGCTGAACAAAAACGAGGATGGTCGCGAGGACGACCCAATTTCTCAGCACACGATCCGGTGAGAAAACATCCCATTTACCGCGGACGAACATCGGTGAGGTCACCACGGCCAGGATCCCAATCGCGCAAAAGAACGACTGCGCGAGCATGGCATGGAAGATCCCGATCTCGTCTTTGTAAAGGGTGACGCGAAGGCCCCCTAGCAGCCCCTGGATGCAGACGGCAACTAAGACTGCGACGCCGAGGATTTTTACCCAGCGACGAGGATCAACGGCGAGCAACCAACCGGCGAGTATGATCGTCATCAGGCCAACTCCCGACGCAATGAGACGATGGCTGTGCTCAAAAAAAATCCCGCCAACCCACCGATCCAACGGAAACAGGAACATGTTGTAGCCGTAAGTCGTCGGCCAGTCCGGAACCGACATGCCGACCCCTTTCGAAGTGACGATGCCACCGCTGCAGAGGAGGAGGAACGTCGCAAGGGCTGTCAGGACCACCCAGACGTGGACTCCGAGCCTCGCAGCTCCCAATTCGCTTTTTGTTCCGTCCATTCGCTACGAACTCAGTGCGACTCGAGTCGGGCGTGTTCCGGAGCCGGTTCGTTTTGGGGGAGGTAATCTTTTTCGAGACCGGGAACGCTATATTCGTAAGCACCGTGATAAACCGTCGGCGTTTTCGGGAAGTTTCCGTGTCCGGGAGGCGAGGGGACGGTCCACTCGAGGGTATTGGCGTGCCAGGGATTTGCCGGAGCGACTTTGCCGTGGCGTATGCTGTAAATCATGTTCCACAAGAAGATAAACGTCGTAAAGCCGAGGCCCATCGCGCCGAACGTGCAAAGCTGATTGAGCGGCTGAAGCTGGCGGAGATGCTCGTAGACCATGGGATCCGCGATTCGTCGCATCATCCCACCGAGACCGAGATTGTGCATTGGGAAGAAGGTCAGGTTGAAGAAAACGAACGTCAGGACAAAGTGAACTTTTCCCCAGCCCTCGCTGAGCATTCTCCCGAACATTTTCGGAAACCAAAAATAGATCGCTGCGAAGATTCCGAAGATACTGCCGCCGAAGAGCACGTAATGAATGTGCGCGACGATGAAATAGGTGTGGTGGACAAAGAGATCGACGGGCGTCGAGGCCATGAAAATGCCGCTCAGGCCGCCGATGACGAACATCGAGACGAAGGCCAGCGCGAAACACATGGAGGTGGTGAACTCGATGGAACCCCGCCAGACCGTTCCCAGCCAGTTGAACGTCTTGATCGCCGACGGGACCGCAATGATCATCGTCGAGACGGAAAACGTGGCACTGAGGGTCAAGTTCATCCCACTGACGAACATGTGGTGGCCCCAGACGACGAACCCGAGGAATCCGATGGCGATCATCGCATAGACCATCGCCTTGTAGCCAAAGATCGGCTTGCGAGAATAGACAGCAATGATCTCGGAGGTGAGTCCCATCGCCGGGAGAATCATGATGTAAACTTCCGGATGCCCGAAGAACCAAAAGAGGTGCTGCCAAAGGAGCGGCTGTCCACCGCCAGCTGGCTTAAAGAAGCTCGTCCCGAAATTCAGGTCGGCAAAAAGCATGGCGGCCGCAGCTGAGAGGACCGGCACGGCGAGCACGAGCAGGATTGCCGTGATGAAGAGCGACCAGACCGGCAGCGGGAGGCGGAACATTTTCATTCCCGGCGCGCGCATGTTGACAATCGTTGTGATATAGTTTGTTGCTCCGGCAATCGAGGACAGGCCGTTGATGAAAATCGCAACGCCCCAGAGGCTCTGGCCCATCGCCGTGCCATTGTAGGCACCGACCGCACTCAGCGGTGCGTAGGCCGTCCACCCGGTTCCCGGTGCGCCGCCCGGAACAAAAAACGCACCGATGAGGACGAGCCCGGAAAGCACATAAAGCCAGTAGCTCAGCTCATTGAGGAGCGGGAATGCCATGTCGCCGGCTCCGATTTGGAGCGGAATGAGGTAGTTTCCGAAAGCCCCGATGAGCAGAGGCATCACGACGAAGAAAACCATCACGGTCGCGTGCATCGTGACCAGCATGTTGTAGCCGCCCGGAACCATGACTCCGTCGACAGCGATTTCAGCCGGGAGGAGTCTCCCGATCAGCGGGATCTCCGCCCATGGGAAAGCGAGTTGATAGCGGACGGCGAGCGCAAACCCGCCACCGACGAGGAGAAAGAAAAGCGCTGTCCAGAGATACTGGAGCCCGATCATCTTGTGATCGTAGGTCCAGAGATACTTCCGGAAAAAACTTTCGCTTGCGGCGTGATGGCCGGCGGTTTCGGGGAGTGGAGATTCAGCGGTTGCGACGGTCATTGATGGGTGTCAGAGGTTGGAAAGTTGGAAGGCTAGACAAATTCCCCGGCGGTCTGCACGGGAAAAGTTTTTCAATTTTGATTGTGCTCTTTCGGTTACGCTTTTCGGCGTGCGGTCGGAAACGCATAATCTGAAAATGTTGGAGATCCGTCGGAATTCGTTTCTTGACGTTTCTTTAACCATCCGTCATGCAGTTGCCCTTTGCCCTGTTTCGTGAGATTCGGGCTCGATTGAGACCATGAGTTTTTGCCGCCCGACACTACCCGTATTTTTCACTATCCTCCTTGCCGCGAGTGCAATGATTCCGGCGGGGCACGCCCAAGTCGGGACGGGTCCCATCGTTCGGGAAATCGTTGTCGAAAATGTCGGGGCTCCGAGTATTTCGAAAGAACGCGTGATGGCGAACCTCGCCACAAAAATCGGTCTTCCTTACAGCGAGCGGGCCGCGGAGCAGGATATCCGGGCTCTCTATGCGACGGGCGGTGTCTCGAACGTGCGTATGTTTGCGGAGCCGGTTGGCGACGGAGTGAAGGTCACGGTCCTCCTCCAAGGCCGTCCGGTCATTGAAGAGATTCTGATCGAGGGCACGGATAGCATTCCGATGAATCGCGTGCGTCGTGAGATTGGAACCAAGGTCGGCGACGTCGTCAGTGAGGAAAAAATCGAAGACGACCGGCAGAAGATTCTCAAGGTCTATGAGGACCGCAACTATTCCGAAGTCGAGGTGCAGTATCGCATCCAAGAAATCCCCGGGAACAATCGTGTGCGCTTGATTTTCTCGATCACCGAGGGGCCGAAATTGATCGTTCGGAGAATCACGTTTGTCGGTAACGATTCGATCCTGCCGCGCGACATTCGGAAGGTGATGAAGACAAAGCCGCAGGATTTCCTATCGTTCTTTAATAAGAGCGGAAAACTGCTCTCCGCGCAGGTCGAGGAGGACCGGGTTGCGATTCGCACGCTCTACCAGAACCGCGGATTTGCGGACGTCGACGTGCAGGAGATCCAGACTCAGCCCTTTGAGAACAACGGGGTCGAATTGATCGTGACGATTGTCGAGGGCATGCAGTATCGCGTCAACGCGGTCAAACTTGAGGGGGTGAACATTGTTCCGCAGGATCAGGTTTTGTCGAAGATGCAAATGATCAGCGGATCGCTCTTCACTCCTAAAGGAATGGGCGACGACTTGAAGGCGATCCGGGATTTCTACGGCAGCCGGGGTTACGTCGACATGGTCGCGTTGCCCGAGGTTCTGCCAGCCGGCCCCGGCGCAGTCGACCTGACCTATCGCGTCGAAGAGGGAGTTCAGTCCTACGTCAATCTCATCAGTATCCAGGGCAACACCCGAACGCAGGATCGCGTGATCCGCCGGGAGCTGGCGGTCAAGCCTGGGGATGTCTTCGATACGACCTTGGTAGATGTAAGCCGGAAGCGCCTGGAAAATCTGAACTACTTCGAGCGGGTGGAAACCCCGGCGACCGATACGATTGTCCCCGGACGCAAGGATCTCAACGTCATCGTCGAAGAAAAGCGGACGGGATCGTTCAACTTCGGCGTGGGCTTCAGCACGACGGATAGCTTGCTCGGGTTCGCGGAACTCCAGCAAACGAACTTCGATCTCTTCAATTGGCCGAATTTCACGGGCGGCGGTCAGCGTTTCCGCATTCGTGGACAATACGGGCTCCAACGGAGCGACTTTGTCGTCGCGCTGACCGAGCCGTGGTTCTTGGGATACAAGCTTTCGGTCGGCGTGGAGGGGTATTACCGCAATGCGAATTTCCTTTCCAACGTGTATGATCAGGAGAATTACGGAGTCGCATTCCAAGCCCGCAAACAACTCTGGCGCGCTCTCTCAGCCCGGGCCGAATACCGCATCGAGAACATCCGGATCTACAATGTCGATAATGTCGACAATACTGACTTCTTTTTTGAAGACGGATTTAATGACGATTACAATGGAAACGAAAACTCCGGTCCAGTCATTCAAGACGCGGCGGGGACTTACACCAAGAGCGCCGTCACCGGTTCGCTCGTGTGGGACACCCGCGACAGCCTCTTCCTGACGCGCAAGGGGGAACTCGTCGAGCTTACGGGCTTCATTGCGGGTGGTCCGCTCGGCGGGACCGTTCAGGATTACGGAATCTCGCTGGAGTTCTCGAAATACTTCTCGCTCCCGCTGGATCTCATCTTCCTGATCAAGGGTCAGATCGCCGTCGTCGATGGATGGGGTGCGGGTGGGTGACTGCAGGACTCAGCAGGGCCAG
>JBMOHW010000014.1:0-32768 GCA_049317665.1 Terrimicrobiaceae bacterium
CCCTTTCGGGCTCCCATCTCAACCCAGCTCTGGCCCAACTACGGGGGGAAGCTCAGGTTCGTTTGTATTCGAGGCTTGGAAGAGGGCCGAAAATCCTGCTGACTACAAAAGTGATGCGATTGGAGAGTGGATATCTTTGACGAGTATGATTGAAGAGTTTGATTTCGTTCGATATTACATCGGAAACAAAATCCGGCGAGATTCAAGCACTGGAATTCTCGAAACCGATGCGATGGCAGTCACGCAGAGACGGTATCTAGTCGAAATTGTCCCTTCACAAAACAAATTTCGGGCTACTCCGTTGCCATACGATTACACTCAATTGCCAAAATGGCGCGAATATATGCCTCTTAATGAAATGGGAGAGCAAATATTAAAGTTTGCGAAAGCCCAGTTGGGAGAATAACGAGAACTTTTTTCTGATCCGCAGGCTATTTTCAGCGGTTCCGATATGTCAGCTTGGCGAGCTGGTCGCCAGATTTTTTGGAATAGGCATAAGACTCTGCGTGACGGTGTTTTTAGTAATGTGCATCTCCAGCTGCTTTGGCAATTCATGGTTTATCGTGGCGGCTTTTCTCAGTTTTGCTCCAGTGGCAGTTCTGGTTGAATTGATTTGGAATCGAATCTTTGGGCGGGATGGACGGTGATATTTGGAAGCGTTCCTTTATTGGTGGTTTCATTGTTCATTCTTCTGATGTCGAGGAGATGTCGCAGGAGTTAGATATGCAGAGGCACACCCGCCTTTATCCGCACTGAGTGGAAGGGATGGTTTTCGCGTCGCACTGCTTTTGGCGACCATCAAAAAAAAGCTGGTGGAAAGTTGATAGAACTGGTGAAGAGTGATAAAAAATGTGCCCGATTTCGATGAACAACCAGCTTGGGAATACCCAGTATCCACCAATCCACAAGGTGACGGCGGCTACGCGAGCGAAATTCGCTGGCGTCCGTGGCCTTGTTCATCGTGCTGTAAAGGCTCAACCCCCCTCGATTTCCTACGGAGACGCCAAGAGGCAAGTCGAAAGTTTCCAAAGGGCATCTGGAACAGGGTCGTAGCAACACTTCAGGCCCGAGAAATTCTCTGGCTCTCTGAGTGGACGGAAACATGTTCACACGCTCGAGAAAATACCATCGTATTTCCTGAGCTTGCACGAGGTTCAGAGCACGCGGTTTATTTAGACGAAAGCACGGGGACTGTGAACAAAGTCACGCTTCCTGGTTGTTTCGGGGATTGGAATTACTTTGAAGGCGATCGAATTTGCCAAGCTCAATCGACGCCACTTCTTTACCTAAATCGGCTTCTGATTTGGAGGAATGTTTTTGGAAACGCCCCTACTGCGATGGGCATGACGCTCGACGGGCGTATTGTAACCACGCAAAAGTTTATCATGGGCAAGCCGCCAACTCAGGCTCAGGTCGATCATTACCTCGCCTCAAGTGGAATGATCCCGTGGAGGCAAGCTTGCTTTTTGTGGAAGAGCCCCAAGCTTAGAAATCTTGTTCAGGTAGGAATTGGTGACACCCGCGATGAAAATTTTGTCATGAGTGACTTGGGGATTGTTCCAATTGATCTCCGCTTCTGGTGGTTACCAAGAAAGGCCCCGGACAAAGGGGTTCCAAGACACAACCGCCGATGAGGGCAGCCTTCACCCCTCAAGATTCAAACTGACCCACGACCAGTTTTTCGCCGGGGTTGCCATCGGGCGGGGGTGAGGTAGCTTCGTGGGAGCCATGAATACACACCCTTCTCGTTTCTCTCGTCGTGAGGCCTTTGGATTGGGTCTCAGGTCACTGGCCGCGGCTGTTGTAGCCGGGCCTTGGTTGGATCGGGCGGTGGCCCAGTCGCCTGCTGCGTCGCCAGCACCGGCACCGACCGGTCCCTACACGTTGCCGCCGCTTCCGTATCCGTATGAGGCTCTCGAGCCGAATATCGACACGTGGACGATGCAGATCCACCACGACAAGCACCACAAGGCGTATGTGGACAATGCGAACAAGCTGCTCGTGGATCATCCCGAGCTCTCCAAGCTCTCTCCCGAGGAATTGCTGAAGAATCTCGACAAGGCACCGGAGGCAATCCGCACGGGTCTGAGAAACAATGTCGGCGGTCACGTCAACCACTCGCTCTTCTGGCTTATGATGTCGCCCAAGGGCGGCGGGAAGCCAACCGGAAAAATCGCCGAGGCGATTGATAAAAAATTCGGGTCGTTCGAGCAATTCCAGACAAAGTTCAACGAGGCCGCGACCAAGCGATTCGGCAGTGGCTGGGCGTGGCTCGTCGCAAAGAATGGCGAGATCGAAATCGTTTCAACGCCGAACCAAGATCCGCCACTCCTCGAGGGTCAACTCGCCCTGCTCGGACTCGATGTCTGGGAGCATGCCTACTACCTCAAATACCAAAACCGCCGCGCGGACTACATCACGGCTTGGTGGAACGTGGTGAATTGGGATTTTGTTAACGAGCAACTAGCGAAGGCGTAGTCGCACACGTTTTCAGACTCTTGAAAAATCGATTGGATTGCAGAACTCGGATCGGGGAGGATAGCCGAATGATTCGGTGGGTGGTGCTTGTGATCATTAGCGGTATCGGTGTGATCCATGCCGGTTCGGCTGGGCCGGCGCTTGCGGTTTTTCCCGCCTTGGCGACTCAGCCTTACGGGGCCAGCGCTCAGGTGGTTGAGATCCTTGGCGAGCGCGGAGCTCCACAGCCGGCCGAGTGGGTGATCCGGCTGAAAGATCCGACCGCCCGCGGAGGCGTGCGCGAGATCACGATGGTGGAGGGAAAAATTCTATCCCAACGCACGCCCGTGCATTTGTCGACCGGGGTGACCGGTCTTCCACCGATCTCACGCGGGGACGTTACGATCGATGCCGACGAGGTCTTCCGGATCACCAATCGTGAAGCTGTGAAGAACGAGACGGGGTTTCATTGGATCGAATACGTGCTACGGGCTGACGCAGCCAGCGGGGCCCCGGTTTGGGACGTGCGTCTTTTTGACAACATGGGGGCGCAGATGGGAACGCTGAGGATTTCAGCGAAAAATGGGTCAGTCGTCCGCGGGTTCGTGCCAACCAACAATTTGTCGGCAGCTAGCCGGGCGGAAGAGGAGCGGTGATGGAACAGGCGATCATCGTGCTGGTTGTTGCGGGATTTCTGATGTTTGCCGCCGAAGTCTTCGTGCCCGGCCTCGTGCTCGGAATCTTGGGCGGGATCTGTCTCCTCACATCGGTCGTGCTTTGCTACATGGCGTTTGGTCCGCTGGCCGGGACGGCGGCGTTTGCCGGTCTCGGGGTGCTGACGATCACCGGATTCTTGATCTGGCTGAAGATTTTTTCGCATACGCCGATTGGACGGAAGATCATGCTGAAGAAATCGCTGGTTCCGGAAAATTCCGCCCCAGTGGCCAGCTTGCTCGGCAAGGTCGGCGTGGCTTTGACCCCGCTCCGCCCATCCGGCACCGCACGGATTCTCGACCGCCGCGTCGATGTTGTCGCCGAGAGCAACTTCATCGAGATCGGCGAATCCGTCACCGTCATTTTTCAAGAAGGCCTCAGGGTTGTCGTGCGGCGACAAGCAACTTCAGGCACTCCAGAAAAACAGGACTGAAATCCTGAGGGTGGGATTTCGTCCACTCAACGATCTGCCCGATCGGAATAAACGCCCCAGTCTCGACCTCCATCGGGGCGGGAAAAAATGGCCCTTCGTGCCGGGTCCGGTAAACCTCAATGAATTCCCATCCGGTCAACTCGCACGGAACGAGGCGTCCGATCCGTTCGAGCGGCGGGCAATCCACTCCAAGTTCCTCGCGGAACTCCCGGTGGGCGGCTTCGAGGTAGGTCTCCCCGCTGTCCACATGCCCCGCGGCGGACGAGTCCCAGAGACCGGGGTTTCGATCCTTCCAGATGGATCGCTTTTGCAGAAACAGTTCGCCGGAGGCATTTTCCGCAACCATATGCACGGCCCGATGCCAGAAGTTATTCACATGAACAACCTCGCGCGGCTCGGCACGAAGAACGCGATCCTCGGAATCCACCACATCAAACATTTCCGCGCCGCTCTGGGCCATCGCCGGTGAGGCCAGGCCTGCAAGCATCTCCCACTGGGCCAGCGAGAGTTCTTCGGCGCGGACGGTGTGGGCCACGCCAAGCCGCGAAGTGACTTCCTCCCAGCGCGGGGCGAGGTCCGGGAGGAGATTGCGCAGTTGTTTGCGGCGCTCGGAAAATCCGCGTCGCACGAGGGCATCGAAGACCGAATCATCGAGCGGGCAGACCTCATCAAATGGCCGTCTCGCGAGCGAGAGCACGGCAGAATCGACTTTCGGTGCTGGAAAGAAAACCGACGCCGGCATTTTTTTCAGGAACGTCGCCTTCCATCGGCGGTTCACACAAATCGTCATCGCGCCATAATCCTTCGTGCCCGGTGTCGCTCCCAGTCGTCGCGCGAGTTCCCATTGCAGCGTGAGAACAAGCAATGATGCGGGTGAGAGGGCGGATGTAAATTTTTCGATGAGCGGAGTCGAGACGTAGTAGGGAAGGTTTCCCACGACTTTTACCGGACCGCGCCCGAGAATTTCGCGGAGATCAAAATCCAATGCATCGGCGTGGAACACGCGGGTTGTTCCACTCTCGAACTTTTCCCGAAGATGCGGGATCAGGCGTGAATCTTTTTCGATGAGCGTCAGCGAGTTGCCCGTGATCGCCAAAAACTCTGTGAGTGCACCCAGACCGGGACCGACCTCGACGATGTGGTCGCCGGGTTGGATATCGAGTCGATCAACGATCCATCGGGCGAGATTTTGATCGTGGAGAAAATTCTGCCCAAGGCTCCGCGTCGGGCTTGTTTCCAGCTCGGCCAGCACGCGTTGGATTTCGCTCAATGTCATTCTTTTCTGATAGGACGTTTACGGAACATTCACAATCGGCATGTGAATAACGCCCGATAGGAATCAAAGATTCTTCGCAAGTTATTCACACGTCGGCTTGCCGACGCGTGTCTCAGGAACCATCGACTCCGTCGCACTGGCGGGGCCCGCCGTTTCACCCGCCACATCCGGGGCGCATTCCACGAGGGCCTTGTGAGCGATGCGGGTGATCCAGACCGTGACGAGGATCGTGACGGCCAGTTCGACCGTGTAGGCGATCCATGCCGTGGGGCCCTGATGCATTCCCCCCTTGGCCGCCTTCCCGATGACTGCCCCGGCATAAGCGTAAGCGGCGCTGATCGGGAGGAACCCCAGCCACGAGGCAAAAAGGTATCGCCAGAAGGAAATCCGGGACAACCCAAACGCGCAGCTCACCAGGCTGTGCGGGAGCACCGGGGAGATCCGTGTCAGGAAGACCAGTTTCGAGCCCGCGCGGGTGACGGCGTGGTTGAGCGCACGAAATTTCGGCCCTCCGCCGAGCTTGCGCTCAATCCATTTCCGGAGCAGGTAGCGAGACGAGACGAAATTTGCAAGCGCACCCGCCACTGAGCCCAGCGAAACCAGCACCGTAGCCGGCCAGAATCCGTAGATCGCCCCGGCACCGAAACTCAGAACCGACCCCGGCAGGAAGAGGACGCAGGAAATCGTGTAGAGAAGGATGAACCAAATCCAGCCGACCCAGCCGCTCTGCTCGATCCAGAGCATCGATTGCTCCATCCAGACTGACCAAGCTTCAAACATTCCGATGAGGGCCGGAGAAATTTTCCGAAGGGATCATTGGAGCTTCTTCTCCAGAATCTCGCCCGCCATCGCCGGGTTCGCCTTGCCCTTGGAGAGTTTCATGAGCTGGCCCTTAAGGAAGTTGAGGGCGCTGGTCTTGCCGGATTTGTAGTCGGCGACCGGGCCGGGGTTGGCAGCGAGGACTTCATCGGCGAGGGCCTCGATGGCACCGGTATCGCTGACTTGCTGGAGGCCTTTTTCCTGAACGATGGTGGCGGCGGGTTTGCCGCTGGTGAACATCTCGGCGAAAACGTCTTTGCCCTGTTTCGAGCTGATCGTTCCGGCCTCGATAAGGTTGACGAGTTCATCGAGCGCTTCCGGTCGGACCGGGCATTCGGTGATGGCCAGCGAGGCGCCGGAGATCGCACTCTGGAGGTCGTTCAGAATCCAGTTGGCAACATTCTTCGGTTTCTTGGCACCCTTCGCGGCGGTCTCAAAGTAGGCCGCGAGATCGAGGTCGTTCGCGAGGATCGCGGCGTCGTAATCGCTCACGCCGTAGTCGGCAACAAACCGGGCGCGTTTGTCCCACGGAAGCTCGGGCTTGCGCTCGCGGGCCGCGGCGACAAGCGTCTCGGTCTTCACGGGAAGGAGATCGGGGTCGGGGAAATAGCGGTAATCGTGTGCGCTTTCCTTGATTCGCATGAGGGTCGTCTCACCGCGAACGTCGTCCCAGCGGCGGGTTTCCTGGTCGAGTTTGCCACCAGCGCGGAGGAACTCGATCTGGCGGGGAATTTCGTAGGCCAGGCTGCGGCGAACGCCCGAGATGGAGTTGAGATTTTTCAACTCGATTTTTGTTCCAAACGCCTCGGTGCCGACCGGGCGGACCGAAACGTTCACGTCGCAACGGAGCTGGCCTTTTTCCATATCGGCATCGCTCACGCCGCCGTAGATCATCACCTGCTGGAGCACGGTGAGGTAGGCAAACGCCTCCTCTGGCGAAGAGATCTCGGGCTCGCTGACGATCTCCATGAGCGGCGTGCCGGCGCGGTTGAAATCGATTCCGGTCGCCGTCTCCATGTGGAAACTTTTGGCCACATCTTCCTCGAGGTGGATGCGGACGAGGCGGATGTTTTTGTCCTTCGTCGCAATCGTCTTCTGCGCATCCTTCGGATACGCAAGATCGTGCAGCGGGACCGAGCCACCGAGACAGAACGGCATATCGTATTGGCTGATCTGGTAGTTTTTTGGCATGTCCGGATAGAAATAATTCTTCCGGTCAAACTTGCACACCGGCCCGATCTCGCATCCGAGCATCAACCCGGCCAATGCTGTCAGGCGGAGAGCCTCTTCGTTCATCACGGGAAGCGCCCCGGGAAGCCCGAGACAAACCGGGCAAACATTCGTGTTCGGCTCGCCGCCGTATTCCACCGCGCAGGAACAAAACATCTTGCTCCGGGTTTTTAATTGCACGTGGACCTCGAGTCCGATGGTGGCGATGTATTCGGTCATGGTTTGGGATTTGGAGTTGGGGAAGCTTGCTCGGGCGGGAGGGCGTAATCGAGCGCTTTTTGAAGGTCTAGGCTTAGGAGCAGCTTGGACAACTCCGGGTCGGTCGCTGCATCGAGGAGTTTTTTGTTCCGCATGAGCGTGAAGATGTCGCGCCGGGACGCCGCCTCGGCCACCTCGGGATCGCTCACCAACGTGGCCATGCGCGGATTTTGCAGGATTTCCTGCATTCCGGGATAATCCAAAAGCCTCATCATGGCGTCTTGGTCGGATGTGAGTTTTCCGACGCGCTGTATGAGGTCGTAGGTCTGCGGCGGAATGATGTCGACGGATTCCAATACCCGGCCGACCGGGCCGAGTTCCAGCGAGTCTTTGAGCGTGACCAGGCTACGGTTAAGGGCTGGAGCGGTGGCGCCCGGTTGGGTTTTCGCGGAGGATTCCGCAATCGTCCCGAACGTTCGGACAATCGAGAGCCCGCCCCAGAGGATGAAGAGACCGGTCAGGAGGCCAAAAAACGCCCCCCCCGCGCCGAAGAGGAGCCGCAAGGTATTTGACGGCTGCTGGGCCGTTCGTTTGAAGAGAACGGCACCGAGAATGAGTGCCAAGGCGAGGATGATGAGGGTGAGAAATGATCCGACCAGCAACCCGGCGAAGAGCCCGTAGCCAGGGAAGACTTTCTCAATCAACTTTGCGACGACCTGCCCGGCGAGGAACCCGATCGTTCCGGAAAGAACAAAGGCAAAAAAGTGAACCCCCGCGCGCACAATCCCACGCCGCCATCCCGCCCAGAGCTCCCAGAGGAGGAACAATGCCGCCAAGATAAACATCGCGGCCTGCCAAAATGGAGAGCCTTGGGAAACCATGAGGCCGTTCAACGCGGAAGCGCGTCAAGTGCCCGCTGACGGAGCGCATGATCGCAAAGGACGAGGGAGGTCATCGCCTCGACCATCGGGACGGCGCGGGGCAGCACACACGGATCATGACGGCCCCGCGCGGCCAGGGTAGATTCTTCGCCAGAGGCGGTGACAGTCGGTTGAGATTTCGCGATGGTCGCGGTCGGTTTGAAGGCAACGCGAAAAACAATCGGTTCGCCGTTTGTGATTCCACCCTGCACGCCGCCCGAACGGTTGGTCGGTGTGCGGACGCGCCCGTCTCGAATCTTGAACGCGTCGTTGTGTTCCGAGCCCTTCAAAGCCGCTCCGGAAAATCCCGAACCGATCTCAAACCCCTTCGTCGCTGGCAGGCTCAGCATCGCCTTGGCCAGATCCGCCTCCAGGCGATCAAAGACCGGCTCACCCAATCCCACCGGCGCTCCGCGGACGACCGCCTCGATGATTCCGCCGATACTGTCCCCCTCGCTCCGCACGTCCTTGATTCGCGCGATCATCTTCGCGGCGGCGGCGGGGTCCGGGCAACGGACGGGATTTGCCTCGATTTCGGCCAGCGTGACCGATGCCGGATCCACGCGGGACCCGATATCGTGGATCGTCGAGACCCAGGCATAGATTGCGATTTCCGGGAAAAGCGTCTGAAGGATTTTCTTGGCCACGGCACCGGCGGCGACACGACCGATCGTCTCCCGCGCCGACGAGCGACCTCCCCCCTCCCAATTCCGGACGCCATATTTTTCCTGATACGTGAAGTCCGCGTGGGATGGGCGAAAATGCGTCTCCATCTCGCGATAGGCCTCTGGCCGGGCATCGGTATTCGGAACGAAGATCGAGATCGGCGTGCCTAACGTCACGCCACGGAAAACACCCGAAAGAATTTTGCACGAGTCCTCTTCCTTGCGAGGAGTAACGATGTCGCTCTGACCCGGCCGGCGTCGATCCAGCTCCGGTTGGATATCAGCCTCGCTGAGTGGAAGCCGCGGCGGGCAGCCATCGATCACAACGCCCACGCCGCCTCCGTGGGATTCTCCCCAAGTCGAAATGCGAAACAATGTGCCGAAGGTGCTGGCCATGGAATGATTAGTGTCGGAAGTGCCTCGTGCCCGTAAACACCATCGCCACGCGGCGTTCATCCGCTGCCTTGATGACGTCGGCATCGCGCACCGAACCGCCCGGCTGGATCGCCGCCGTGGCCCCGGCCTCAGCTGCCGCAATCAGGCCATCGGGGAACGGAAAAAATGCATCGCTGCAAACCACACTGCCCTTGAGGGAGAGCCCGGCTTCCTGGGCCTTCCACACCGCGATGCGGGAGGAGTCCACACGCGACATCTGACCGGCACCGATCCCAAGTGTCCTGTTTTTATTGGCATAGACAATCGCATTGGACTTCACATGCTTAACGATCTTCCACCCAAATTCCATCGCCTCGATCTCGTCCTTCGTCGGCGGGCGGGCCGTAACGACTTTGTGCTCGAGCTCCGGAACATCGGCCGAGTCGGAGTCCTGAACGAGCAATCCCCCGACGACACTCCGCACATCCCGTCCGTGCTGCGGCACCGGTCGGAGCAGGCGCATGAGCCGCAGATTTTTCTTTTTCTGGAGGAGCGAGCGGGCGTCGGACTCGAAATCCGGCGCAATGATCACTTCGCTGAAAATTTCCGAAATCGCCTTGGCCAGCGCGAGCGTGATCGGCTGGTTGCAGATAATGATTCCACCGAACGGTGCCTGTTTGTCAGTCGCGAACGCCTTCTCCCAAGCCTCACGCAAATCCGGATCGGTGCCGACTCCGCAGGGGTTCGTGTGTTTGAGAATCGCCACGGTCGGCTTGGAAAATTCCGCCATGAGATTCGCCGCCGCGCTGATATCGAGAATGTTGTTGTAGGAAAGTTCCTTGCCGTGGAGTTTTTCGAACCACGACTCGAATTCCCCGTAGAGTTCCGCCTGCTGGTGCGGGTTCTCGCCATAACGAAGTCGCATCTCGACCGGCAGCTCAAGCCGGAAGGCCGCGCAGGTCTCCTGTTCGCGATTCAGGAAATCCGCAATCGCGCCGTCGTAGGTCGCCGTCGTCGAAAACGCCTTGATGGCCAGACGCTCGCGAAGCTTGAGACTCGTGCCTCCGCGCTCCTCTTTCATGTCCTCGACGACCGCCGCGTAATCCGTCGGATCCGTGACCACGCAGACATGCTGGTAATTCTTCGCCGCACTGCGAATCATCGACGGGCCGCCGATATCGATCTGCTCGATCGCCTCGGGCAACGTCACGCCCTCCCGGGCAATCGTCTCGCGGAACGGGTAGAGATTCACCACAACAAGATCAATCGGCCGAATCCCGTGCGTCTTCGCCTGCTGCTCGTGCTCGGCATTTCCCCGCAGGTAAAGGAGGCCACCGTGGATCTTCGGGTGGAGCGTCTTGACGCGACCGTCCATGATCTCCGGCGATCCCGTAAACTGCGAGACCTCAACGGTCGCGATGCCCTCCGCCTGCAAAGCCTTGGCTGTTCCCCCCGTCGAGAGGATCTCGACACCCATGGCTGCCAATTCCCGGCAGAACTCCGTTACTCCCGTTTTGTCAGAAACCGAGACCAAAGCGCGTTGAATTTTCATTAATGCAAACCAACAGGATTATTCCCGCGTCGCGGGGATTTCAATCCTCATTCCGCTTCGAGACATCTCGCGGGGTGGCCGCCGGCTTCGGCGCATCGAGGCGGAAGATCGTTTCGCCGTCCTTCATCACCCCGAGCTTATCCCGGGCGATGATCTCGACATATTCCGGATCGTGCTGAAGCAGATGAACCTCGCGCGTCCTTTGCTTCTGCAGCAACTGTTCGGCCGCGAGCTTGGCTTGTTCCTCCTCCAGATGGGCGGTGAGTTCATTTCGACGCGCCCACTCGGGATGGAACGTCAACGCCACAAACGCCAGCACCACAAGAAGGATCGCGCCGAGCAGGAGCTTGTTCAGCTGGTGCCAGACCTCCGGATTCCGGCGGCGACGCGGATTCATGGATTCCACAGGCAGTCAGAATGGCAAAACGCCCGCCTCAAGGCGAGCGCAGATTCCCGAAGCGTTCCGAAACTCAGTCCCCGAGTTCCACGTTCCAATACGCGATGTCGAGGAAATGCTTCCAGCTGTCGTGAGGATGATTCGAGATCGAGATATTCACGAACGGACGCCACTTCGGACGTTTTGGCTTGCGGATGAGATGCATGCCCGCCTCCGGCGGAAGACGATTGCCCTTTTTCGTATTACACGGAATGCACGAGCAAACGATATTCTCCCACGTCGTCTGGCCACCGCGATCTCGGGGCAGAACATGGTCGAGATTCAAGCCCTCCCGGTCAAAAATCTTGCCACAATACTGGCAGGTATTCTGGTCACGCTCGAAGACATTATGCCGGGTGAACTTCACCTCTTTTTTCGGAAGGCGCTCGAAGAGCAAGAGCACGATCACGCGCGGCACACGCACGTGCATCGAAATCGTCTTGACCATCTCCGGCTCGGGATTCGTCTGCGAAAAATCATACCAGCTCGCAAAGTCATGGGTCATGAATGCTTGGCCGGAATCCGTCGAGACCGCTTGGGCGTGTCCTTGATAAAGCAGAGTGAAGGCACGTCTCGCCGAGCATGTGTTTACCGCCTGCCAGAGGCGATTCAATACCAATACCGGAGTGTCGAGAACCGATTGCATAGATATTGTGTCTTGTGCGGAAGCGCGCCACCACATCTGGTGTCAGCCCACCACCGCGCGGACACTACCAACGAGAAACACGGTCTGTCAAATGCGGAAAGTTTGATGCCGGAACATTAGCATGCTCGGACGCAGCCACCCGATTCTTCTCTTGTTTAGCGAGAGAGAAGATTATCCGGACGCTTGTCATCCGGAGTCGGCTTGCCCGATGCGCCGGGCAGCGGAACCGGGCGGTCGCTCATCGATGGGATGGCAGCTTCCGGCGGCGGAGCGGTCGGATCGAAGGCTGCGCCACCGACAACCAAGACGCTGCCATCGCTTCCCCTCCGCAGGGCCGGACGGGACGAGAGCTCGTTGAAGGACTTGCGCTGGACGACCTCACCGTTGAGTCCGATCTGAGAATAGACGAAGGACTTCGGGGCGACATTCTGGAGGATGTGGACGCGATTTTTTTCGTCCAGCATCACGTTCGGGCTTCCAAAGTTGAGGAAGCGACCGAGTTGGTGGGTGCAGTAGACGATTCCGTTTTGTTTGTCCTGGATGCGGATATAGAGCTGGGTGCTCTGGGGCTGGCGGTGGGAAAGAAGGGAGATCTCGCGCATGGTCCCAGCGCCCGGCATTCCATCGGGAACGCCGACCGTTTGCTGCCACATGACTTTGCCATCGGTAACTTCGATATTCAGCGACGGGGAGCTGTAGAACCGGTTGTTCTTGGCGACAAAAACCGAGGCCTTGAGGCGATAGGCTCCAAACTCCCCGATCGGAAAAAGCGGAGTGACATTCAATGAGCGGGAAATTTTTTGTCCGGCACCAAGCGAGAGGGGTTCATTAAAGTAAGAGGCGTCGCTCGGGGGAATCGGGCGTCCGTCGAGCGTCTCGACTTGAAGGCTGAACCACCGGTTGTGATCCACATCGCGCAATTCGAGTTCGTTGCCGCTGAGATTGGTGATTGTAACGGTCAGGACGACTGGCTCGTAAATGATGTAGAGAGTCCGCGAGAGTCGGATGTCGACCTGCACCTGCGCGCGGGCGATTCCTGCGGAGAGAGTGATGAGGAGGGCCGCAAAGACGGCTCCGAACGGGAAGGCGCGGGATCTCACTTTTTCCCCGGGGGAGTATCGGACGCCGTGCGAAATCCGAGGGCATCGTCGGCTTGGAGGTCCATGAGCTTGAGGACGCGGCGGGTCACGGAGGCATCCTGACTTTTCCAGTTTCCACCCCGGATCACCGGCAGTTCATCACCACCCATTTCCGGACTGGAGGAATATGTCGCCGTCCACTCCGAGACATTGCCCGCGGCACCAAACATCCCGAACGGGCTCTTGTCACCCTTTTTGGCATCCACGGGGCTCCAGCGCTTGAATCCATCGGTCTCGCCGCCGAGTTTCGGATTCGGGTTGAGATCGCTCCCGGTATTCGAGCGTTTCGGATCCTCGTCATTTCCCCACGGGAACTTCCGTCCATCGGTCCCCCGCGCGGCTTTCTCCCATTCCTGTTCGGTGGGGAGGCGCTGGCCTTTCCATTTCGCGTAGGCGTAGGCATCGAACCAATCCACACCGAACACCGGGGAGTTCACGTCGAGAGCGGCATTCTGATAAGCCCCCCAGCGTTGAGCTCGCGCGTAATAGCCAGGCATGGGCGGGTTGAGTTCCTTCATGTCCGCCCAACCGACCGGCACATGGGATTTGCCCTTGGGCTGTTTCGGATGCGCAACGGCGTCAGCCTTGGCCGGATTTTTTTCGAGGTCATCGAGGAATTGAGCATACTCGGCGATCGTGACCTCATACTCGGAGATGTAAAATTTTGGGAGCGTCACCTTCTGGCCCTCTTGGTAAACAAACTCCCCGGCCGGAATTTCCACCATGTCCGACAGATCGCGCATGGCTCCCCCTTTCGGTCGGAAGAACGAGTAGTAAACCGCGAAAAGCGCGACGGAGAAAAGCACGAGCGAGACGACCGTGTTGATCAGCATGTTTTTTTTCTGCCGCTTCTTGGCATCCTCGACCATGCGGACCGCCGCCCGTTCTTGAGCATCGAGCTTGTAGGCATCGGTCGGCGCCGCCTTGGGCGCACTCGATGTCAGAAGTTGCTCGTATGCGGCCCAGGACGCCGGGGCTTTGGCCGGGTCCTTCAGCACCTCCGCCAGCGGATAAAGCGGCGACGAGGTGGCGGGTGGCGGGAGGGCAGAAATCAGGATCTCACCCACCCGGCTCATTTCCGCGCCGAGGTCGAACGAATGAGATGCCTTGCTCGCCGCGATATTCGCAATGCGAGGGCGGTTGTGAGGTCCAATGAGGATCGCGTTTTCGGAGATCAAATCATGCTCGATCTTCTCGCGTCCGAATGACCCCAGCACGGCCGCGACGGCTCGGAGCACTTCCCGTGCGGTGCTTTCGTCGAGATGGCCGCCACTGGCCCGGATCTGCCCGAGCGAGCGGCAGGGAAGATACTCGCAGGAATAGAAGTAGGTGCCATGGCTCTCGCCCGCCTCGTAAACGGCGATGACGAGCGGGTGGGTCGCCTTGGCCTTTGCACTGGCATTGGCGAGAAATCGCTGGACGGCCGTCGGGTCAGCCGCCATCGCGCGATCGAGCGCATAAAACCGGACATATCGAGCGACGGTCGTCTGCCGCGCGCGGTAGATTCCGCCCATGGGCCCATCCCCAATCTTCGCCTCGATCGCGTAGTGACCAACGACTTGTCCGACTAATTCGTCCGGAGGCAATTCGACCTCGGATCCGAGAACCATCGCCTGCGAAACATTTGGTGCCTTGGCTGCTGCCGGGCGCGGGCTGACAGCGACCGGTTTCGCCGAAACGGCCGCGACCGGCTGGGCCACGGCTTTAACGGGAGCCGCTGCGGCGGGTTGAGCTGCGACTTTCGGTGTCGCAACGGCTACCGCACGCGGAGCGACCGCCACAGCGCGGGGGGTGGCCGTTGCCACCGGGGTTGCGACGGGTTTGGGAGTTGCCGTTGCGGCTACCGGGGTTGGCCTCGCGGTGGGTGTCGCCACCGGAGTCGCGACCGGCCGTGCTGTCGGTGTCGCGACGGACGGACGGACGGCAGGAATCGCCACCGGGGCGGGCGGAGAGGTGATGCGTTGAATCGTCGAAACGAGAATTTCTGGTGAAACCGGCTTGGCGAGCAATTCACACCCGGCCATGCGATCCGCGTAGGCCGAGACGTCGTGGGCGGAGAGGAAAATCGTCTTCATCCCCGCCAGGTGCGGCTGAATCGTTTCCCGGAGGGTGAGCCCGTCCGAGGGCTGCAAAAAAACGTCGCAGACAAGGACATCGCAGCCGCCATTTTGATTGATCCAATCTACGGCGGCATCCGAGTCCGAGGCCGAACCAATGCCCGACCACCCTAATGTTTCCAAGCCACTCGCCAGCCCGGTTGCTACGCCCGGGTCGCAATCGACAATGAGGATCTTCATTGCGCTTCCTGTTTGAGGTAGAGCGGAAGCGGGAATTTCTTGGCAAGATTTCCCGGCTCCGCCCGCGTGTCCTGGAGCTCGCTATTGTAGTAAACGCCCACGATGTAGCCAACAAATGTCCGGCCCGGCGATCCATTCGCGGCCGCGCTCCCCGGGAGGTCGCTATCGGGGAGAATGTAATTCACGTCGAGCAACTCGGGTTCGTTATCCGCCCAGTTGACCGGCGGGCTGATCCATTGCGGAACGACTTTCGACTCCGTCAACTGGACTTCACCCGACTCATCTTTTTCGTAAAAGAAAACATGGAGTTTCATCTGCCGGGTATCAACCTGCACGTTGGGTCGGGACTTGATGGCCACGCGGAGGACCTTTGTCCCCGGAGTGCCGTCGCGCAGACGCGCGTCGACAATTCCGAGATTCGAACCGGGCTGGAGTCCGATCTCGTCACGGACGTCCGGGCCGACCTCTTCGGCAACCGCGGAAGACGGTGTGGATGACGAGGTCGGCGCGCCGAGCTGCTCGAGCTTCTTGGCGGCTTGAGCGCGAAGCTCTGGAGAGAGAGCCGGCAGCGCGAGAACTTGCGAGTAAGTGGCGGAGGCATCGAGCGGCTGCTGGAGACTTTCAAAAATGCGGGCTTTGCGAAGGAGGATGCCGGGATCATTGGGGAGGAGTCCATCGGCCTCATCGATCCCCTTCAGCGCCGCTTCGGAGTCTCCAATCCTGTAGGCCTTGTCCGAGTCGGCGACCAAGGTGTTGATGCGTTGAACCGCGGCAGGATCGGGTTGCGTGCGTTCGGGTGCAGTTTTTCCGGCGCTCGCCGGCACAAACGGAGCTTCCGCCGCGGGCGGGACGCTGGCCACCGTCGCGCTCTCGACGACTTGCTGCTGAAGCTTCGGAAGAAAAAACCAGGCCACGGCGAGAAACTGGACGATCAGAAAAAATCCCAGAATGCTGATCGCGACAACGAAGGTCGCACCGATCGGCTGGCGGGGAATCGGAGTTTGACTCTGGGTAGCGGGATTCACAAACACTTGAGCATATTCAATGTCCCGGAAAAAAAAAGCCCTTATTCTCCCGGTTGCTTCTCAATGACGGCCTCGAGGGTGAGTGTGCGCCCGCCGCGCTTGACTCCGATACGAACCTGACGTCCCAGCTCGGTTTCCACGATCCGATTGCGGAGGTCGGTATTGTCGACGATCTGGCGGCCATTGTAACTCACGATGACATCCCCGACCTGAACTCCCGCCCGGTCGGCCGGAGAACCCGGCACCAACGCCGCCACGAGCGCACCGCGGGCATCATCGAGCTGGAGCTGGGTGGCGAGCGCCGGATTCAGTGGAATCATGGTCACGCCAAACCACGGGCGGAGCACACGTCCATGGTCGCGGATGTTTTCAAAAACCCGGCGGACCGTGTTGGACGGAATGGCAAACCCGATGCCGTCGGTCTGGACGAGGATCGAGTTGTTCAGTCCGATGAGACGACCCCGGATGTCGACGAGCGGGCCACCGGAATTTCCGGGATTGATCGGGGTATCGGTCTGCAAAAATTCGTTGGTGGCCTCGGTTGACGTGCGGCGGCCCTTGGCGCTGATAATTCCTTGAGTGACCGACTCGGAGAGGCCGAAAGGATTGCCGACGGCAAAGACCATTTGACCGACTTGAACGGCGTCGGAATCTCCGAATTCGAATGGCTTGAGATCGACCGCATCGGCCTTCAGAACGGCAACATCGGAGGCGGGGTCGGCCGCAACAAACTTGGCTGCGACGGGACGTCCGTCGTTGAGATAGACCTCGAGGGCGGCGGCCTTCGAAACGACATGCCAGTTCGTCACGATGTATCCATCCGAGGAAATGATCGCTCCGGATCCCAGCTGGGTCTCGGGCTTTCCGCCCGGGCCCATGTTGAGCAACTGCCGGAGAAGATTTGCCCGGGGATCCACCGCCTCGGCGGGTATGGCGTTGATGCTGACGACCGAGGGAACGACGGAATTGACCAGGGTGGTGAACTCGCGATCCAGGGCGGCAAGCCCCGGGAGCTTGGACTCGATCGACGTCGAGGCAGCCCCGGTGGGAGCGGACGAAGTGCCACGCCAGAAATAGACGCCCGCCACGGCCGCAGCCGTCACAACCACGAAGACGAGAAAACGCAAGGCGCTGGCCACGGCTTAGAAAGACGGATCGAACTGAGCGGAGCTGAGGATTTTTTCGCGGATCGCCTCGAACTCCGCCGATTCATTGAGCGGGGATTGCCAGGCGAAAAAGTAGAGCGTTCCGGACTTGTCGTTCGAGAGGGCGATATTCACCGCGCGCATTTTCCCGGCATCACTCTCAAAATCGTATTCCGAGCGAAGGGATTTCAGACCCTTAAAATCTCCGGTGAGAACGTTCGATGTGACGCCTTCGTCCTTCGACATATCGATGAGAGCGGCGGCATACTCACCCGGAGTTTGCCCGGTGCGGTCCGGGACTTTCGTCGTCACGCTGAGTGTGATCGAAGTTGAGGCATCGGCTGAGCCCTTGCTGAAATGATAGACGTAGACTCCGTCTTCGGACTCGGTGGTCGAGGTCCAGCCCTCCGGGATCTGGAGCGAGGCTTTCACATCGGGCAGCGGGTGGTCGGTCATCGCGACCTCGCCCGCAATGGCAAAGGACACGGAGCAGAGAATGGAAAAAAGGGCTGTCTTCATGACTGGTCGCGGGGAACTTTGGCAGATTTTTGGAAATCAGGGAATCTTTCCCTCAGTTCGGTCAGGGCACGTTCGGCCTCGAACGGGTTCTTGGCCCGGCGGTAGGCATCGGCCGCCTTTTGCAGAGCACGGGGCGTGATCGCGGGATCATCGATCAAGAGGGAGACGGTCATGAACGCTCGGGCGGCTCCGTCGTAGTCGGATTTTGAAATTAGGAGATCGCCCGAAGCCATCCGGGCCTCGGCATTCAAACGACCCTCGGGCTGGAGGAGAAGCGCCTCGTCAACAAGCGCGGTGGCAGCTTCGAAATTTTTTCCGGCAGCTTCGATGCGGGCCTTCACGAGCAGCCCGCGGGCTCGAGAGGCCGGATCCCGGGCGGATTCCAGATACTTCTCGACGGGGAGCCGGGCGTCCTGAAACTTCGCCAACTGGATCCGCGACTCGGCGAGTTGGATCCAGGCATCCGGCGGGACGGCCGCCGGGTTGGCCACCAGCGGAGCGAGAAGCGCCTCGGCTCGCGCAAAATTTCCCTCGTCAAAAAACTTTGCGGCAAGCCAGAGCGAGATTTCGGCCGGGAGGTTTCCCCCTTTGTAGTTTGCGGCTTCTGTGGCAAGCGAGGTGCGATCCTGGAGGCAATAATACGAAAGAATGATCCGGAGGCTCGCACGTTCGCCATACTGGGCGGCGTCGAGTTTGCGGGCCTGCTCGAGCTGACCGATCGCTCCGTGGAAATCCTTCTCTTCAAAGGCCGCCCAGCCGAGCCAGAAGTGGGCTTGGGCGGCGGCGGTCGTCTTCGGAAATTTTTCCAACAGAGCAGAGAAATCGGCCTTCATTGCCGCGTAGTTCTTCGTCTGGCCGTGGATGAGCGCCTTTTGTTGGAGGGCGAGTTCGTGCTCGGTCGTGCCGGGGTATTTTTCGATCAGGAGGTCGAAATCAGCGAGTGCGGCGTCGAACGCTTTACCCTGCTGGTGGGCCAGTGCCCGGCGGGCGAGCGCACTGGCCGCGAGGGCGTGTGAGGGATAGCGCTTCAGAAAATCGGTAAAAACCGTGACGGCTGCGGGGGAATTTTCTGTGGCCGAAAGACACCAACCCAGCTTGTAGAGAACGTCGGCCAGAAGCGCCGGGTCGAGATCCTTCGAGATGAGCGAGTCGTAGAGCTTTCCGGCCGACGCGAAGTCGCCTTGCTTGTAGAGGGTTTCGGCCTTCAGGAGTGTCGCCTGTGTGCGGGCCTTCGGGTCGGTGGAATTCTCCAGGAAAGCATCGATCTCGGAAACGAGGGTCTTTTCGTTAAGGGCATAGAGGCTGATCAGACGCTGGAGCCGCGCATCGGCGGCTGGGGTGGCGTCGGGGTATTCCTTGAGAATACGGTCATACGTGCGGCGCGCCTCGAGGTTGTTGCCGATCTGCCGATAAGAGGCGGCGAGGAGCTGAAGGGCTTCCGCACGGACATCGGCCGGCATGACATTGACAGACTCCGCCCCCATGGCGATGACTCCCCGATAGTCGTTACCCTGATAACGAAGACGCATCGCTCCGATGAGGGCGACGGGTTTCCAGTCCGGCGCATCGCCGGACTTTGCCACACGATCAAAAAGCGCCAACGCCTTCTCGCGCTGGCCCAGCTCGGCAGCAAGAGCTGCGGCTTTGACGGCGCCCTCGGAGGCGAGGTCCGATTTCGACGAGGCAATTTTCTCAAAGGCCGCAAGGCCCTCGTCTTTTCGTCCGGCGCGGACGTCGATTTCGGCGAGAGCCATCAGGGCGTGTTCGCGGTAGGGATTCTTACCCTCGGATTCCGCGACCTCGCGGTAGGTCTTTGCCGCCTCCTCCTGCCGCTGGAGATAGTCATAACCTCGCGCGGCAAAATACTTGGCCGTGAGGCGGACTTCGGAATCCTTCGCCTCCCGCGACGCGGTCTCAAACTGAAGGCACGCCGCATCGTAGAGCCGGAGTCCGAACAACACCTCGCCCAGCCGGTAGGCTCCTGCGCCGGCAAACTCCCCGGTCTGGAACTCCATGACCAACTTTTCGTAACCGGCCCGGGCGGCCGCGGTGTTTCCGAGCATTCGATGGCATTCGGCCACTCGAAAGAGAGCCGAATCTCGGGAATCCCGAACGCCGGAAATGAGGTAGAGTTCATACTCAGGCACCGCGAGGTCATACATCTTGCGCGAGTAGAGACTATTCGCGAGGTCGAGCTTCGCTCGGGCGCTGTCGCCCGGACTCGAGGGAGCAATCCGGATGCTTCCCGCCTCGTCCGGAGGGGGTGTCGGCATCGGCGTTGGCGCCCCCTCAACACGAGGCGGAGGACGAAACGGAGTCGCAACCGGAATCGCTTCTGGAGTCGGTGTGGGCGTCGGCGAGACGGCCTCCGCTGGGAGCACACGCGTTACCCACGGCGGGTTTTCGTAGTCCTCCGGTTCGACGCGGTTGACGGGCAAGGCGCGGCGAACCTCGGGTTCGCCCGGTGGGCTCTGCCCGAGAGCGGAAACCGCCCAAACGGCAGACAAAACAACAAAACGAATTTTCATTCCGAACGACTCGCGTCGCAAAGATCAAACATCGCCCGATCGTCCTTGTCCCGGAGGGTTGACAGCGATCAGCGCCATCACCTGTGTCGAAGCCGCTTCGAGATCGGAGATCATTCCCTGAACACGTCCGCGAAACATAGCGTAGGCTGCGACGGCGGGAATACCGATGACGAGCCCGGCCGCCGTCGTCACAAGCGCCTCGGAAATTCCGTCGGCCAGCATCACGGGACGTGTGGCGGCGATGTCGCTTGCAACGGAGGTGAAGGCCTTGATCATCCCGAGAACCGTGCCAAAAAGTCCGATCATCGGTGCAATCGTGCCGATGTCGGCCAAGTAAGTGATCTGTTGGGTTAGCGCACCGGCGATCCGCACTCCCTCGGCTTGGGCAACCTCGCGGGCTTCGGCCAGAGTTGCCCTCGGGTTCTTGGTCAGAAAATCCATCGTCCGCTGGACGATGCGCGCAACGGCCTCGTTGTGACGGTTCGAGATCGCCAGCAGCCCGAGGTAATCCTTTTTTCGAATGAGGGCCTCAGCGGTTTGCATGTATCTTGCTGTAACGATCGCGCCACGGCGCAACGTGACCAGGTAAATGAGGATCAACATGACCGTGATGACGGACAGCGCCGCCAGCGGCCACATGACCGGGCCACCGGAGACAAAGATTTGCCAGAGGTTGACGGACTCGCCGCCCGTGACGACCGCGGGTTCCTGCGCCATCGCGATCTGGCCCGCGCCCAGCAAAACAGCGGCCGCTAAATGAAATTTCATATCCAGCCCGAGACGATATCGCGCCTCGGCCGCGATGCAAGCCGGGTGTGTGACCGGCGATTTCGTTAGACGATGCATCGGAATTGCGCGACTTGGCGTAATACCATACGCTATGACAACCATGAAAATCGCCGACCGCGCCGCCTCACGGACATTCCCCGCCTTCAGCACGACCCGCCTCCTCCGCAGCACCTTCTGGCCGAAGCCCGGACAGAAGATTTGTATTTTGATCGACTTGGAGGATCCCCGACAGATCAAGAACTTTGAGTTTCTGAAGAATCCGGACCTCTCGATCCAACGGAACGCTGTCACTTTTTTCTACGAAACCCTGAAGTCCGGCGGGCTCACCGAGCTCGGACTCAAGGGCGGCGAGATCTTTGCCTACCAAGTCACCGGCGGCAGCAATCTGGATCTGCCCGACGTCGCATTTACTCCGGAGGGCCGGGAGGTAAGCCTCGAGCGGGATATCTACCCGAACTACGACATTATCCTCTGCATCTCGACTTACTCGGCCACAGCACCACTCACGGCGTTTGCAAAAAAATACGGATTCCGGGGCGCAACGCTGCATGGGTTGAACCAAGTCATCCTCGCCTCCGGACTCTCGGTGAATTACGACGAAGTCAGCTTCGATGCCGAAAAGCTGCGCCTCGGGATGACGAATGCCGACTGGGTGGAGATCGACTTTTTGCACGCCGGGAAGACCCACACGCTGCACTTGAAGCTCGGCCGCCAAGAGGCGCAGAAAAGCCACGGACTCTGTCGCGGAGACGAACCCGATGTCGCCAATCTTCCGGCCGGCGAGATCTATTATGTCCCGACGGGTGCCGAAGGGGAGTTCCCCATGAAATATGAGGACGGGACGATCGGGCTCATGCATGTCACCGGCGGGCGGGTTGTGAACGCCGAGTTTTTGACCGGGAATCCAGATACTGTCACCGCGCACAATGCCAAATTGACCTCCGACCCGATGACCGGCGAACTCGGCGAGCTCGGCTTCGGCACACAGATCCTCCCGGTCTCCGGGAAAGATATTCAGGACGAAAAAATCCGCGGAACCATCCACGTCGCCACCGGACGGAGCGACCATCTCGGTGGAACATTGACGCCCGAGAAATTTGCCAATCACAAAAACGCAACGCACGACGACATCCTTTTCGCCCCGCACAAGACGCCTGAGATCCTTGTGACCCAAGCCCGGATGCACCGCAACGGCGCCGTGGTTGTTTTGATCGAAAATTTCGAGCCGTCCGAATACATGCAACAACTCGTCGCATGACGAAGCGGTTCCGGTATTGCAGCGGGCCGGTAGGCGTTCCATAATCGGTCATGCCAGCGACTGAATTGCCAACCGTGCCCGACGCCTCGGGCCACTTCGGACCCTACGGCGGGATGTTTGTTCCCGAGACCCTAATGACGGCTCTCCAGGAACTGACCGACGAGTATGCTTCGGCGCGGAAAGATCCGGAGTTCCGCCGCGAGCTCGCCGGGCTGCTGGGGGATTTTTGTGGACGACCGACGCCGCTCTATTTTGCCGAGCGCCTGACCGGCCGACTCGGTGGAGCCAAGATCTATCTCAAGCGCGAGGATCTTTTGCACACCGGTGCACATAAAATCAACAATGCCATCGGCCAGATCCTCCTGGCCCGGCGGATGGGAAAATCCCGGATCATCGCGGAGACCGGAGCCGGCCAGCACGGCGTCGCCACGGCCACAGCGGCGGCGAGGTTCGGATTCGAATGCGTGATTTACATGGGTGCCGTCGATATGGAGCGACAGGCGTTGAATGTTGCCCGAATGAGGTTTCTCGGTGCCAAAGTCGTGCCGGTCACAGCCGGGCAGGCGACATTGAAGGAAGCGATCAACGAGGCGATGCGCGACTGGGTGACGAATGTCCGGTCGACCCACTACATTCTCGGCAGTGCTCTCGGGTCGCATCCTTATCCCATGATCGTGCGGGATTTTCATCGGGTCATCGGCGATGAGACGCGACGCCAGATCCTCCAGCGCGAGGAACGGCTGCCCGATCATCTCGTGGCTTGCGTCGGTGGGGGGAGCAACGCCATCGGATTTTTTCACGCGTTCCTGAATGATGAAAATGTCCGGATGATTGGTGTCGAGGCCGGAGGCGAGGGAATTTCCGAAGGCCGACATGCGGCGCGCTTCCAAGGCGGCAAGCTTGGCGTTCTTCAAGGCACGAAAACCTACCTTCTCGCCAATGCCGACGGCCAGATTGAGCTTACCCACTCGGTCTCCGCCGGGCTCGACTACGCAGCCATCGGGCCCGAGCACAGCTACTATCGCGACCAAGGGCGGATTTCCTACGACTTCGCGACCGACGACGAGGCCCTCGCTGCCTTCCGAACGCTTTCCGAGGTCGAAGGCATCATTCCCGCGCTCGAATCCGCACACGCTATTGCTCACATCATCAAGATTGCCCCAAATCTGCCCGAATCCGACATCATCATCGCCAACCTCTCCGGTCGCGGCGACAAGGACGTGCAACAGGCCGCAGAGATCCTGCTCAAGGGCCAGGACTGACCGGGCGCATCCCTACTCGCGCCAGCGGCAGGCGTTCGGGGCAGCAATCCCGATTTGGTCGAGGATCCGCCAGACGACCGTGTCGGCGAGTTGGTCAAAAGTTTCTGGTCGCGAATAAAATGATGGCATGGCCGGCAGGAGGATCGCTCCAGCTTCGATGACGGCCACCGCATTTTTCGCGTGAATCAGATTCCATGGTGTCTCGCGAGGAACCAGGATGAGCTTCCGACGTTCCTTCAAAAAAACATCCGCTGCGCGAAGGGTCAGCGATTCGCTGGTGCCATGCGCGATCCGACCCATGGTGCCCATCGAACACGGAACGACGATCATGGCATCAAAGAGCGCCGAGCCGCTCGCGAACGGCGCATTCATGCTTTTGTCGGAGTGCTCGGTGACGTTCCCCGGCATGCGCAATTCGCCGATCTCCTCATGCACGACCTGCTTGGCATAAGCCGTGAGGACAAGATGGACCTCATGCTCCGGCCCACTAAGATACTCGAGCAGTCGCTGCAGATAAATCGCTCCACTCGCGCCGGTCGATGCAATGACGATTCGCATAGCCTGAACTCTCGTTCCATCCCCCGGATCTCTCAACCCCAAATGCACTCGGGCACATTGTTTCTTGGCAAAGCCAATTCTGGCCCCAAAATTGCTCAAGAAGCCTTGACCATGCCCACCCTGGAAACGACCGTTGACGGACTGAAGTTCAAGAACCCCTTTGTCATTGCCTCGGGACCGCCCGGGACGAATCTCAACGTGATCTCGCGAGCTTTCCGGGAAGGATGGGGCGGAGTCATTGCCAAGACGGTCAGTCTCGACTCGTCGAAAGTCGTCAACGTCACGCCGCGCTACGCCAAACTACACGCCAACGATGGAAAGGAGGTCATCGGCTGGGAAAATATCGAGCTCATTAGCGACCGTCCGCTGTCAATCTGGATTGAGGAGTTTAAAAAGTGCAAAGACATGCACCCCGAGGGAATCCTCATCGCTTCGATCATGGAGGAATTTGATCAAGCCGCCTGGGTCGAAATCGTCGAGCGTTGCCAGGACGCGGGAGTCGATGCGTTTGAGCTGAATTTCTCGTGTCCCCACGGTCTGCCCGAACGAAAAATGGGCGCGGCGATGGGACAAGATCCGGACGTGCTCGAAGAAGTCTGCGGTTGGGTCGCGGCCGCATCCAAGAAGCCGGTCTGGGCAAAAATGACGCCGAATATTACCCACATCGAGGAACCCTCCCGAGCGTCGCTCCGAGCGGGATGCCACGGGATCAGCGCGATCAATACCATCCGCAGCGTCATGGGAGTGAACCTGGAAACCCTGCGTCCGGAGCCCTCAGTCGAAGGCTACACAACGCCCGGCGGCTACTCGTCCAAAGCTGTGCGGCCGATCGCCCTGCGCATGTGCATGGAGGTGGCGACTCTGATTCGGTCGGAATTCCCTGGACGCACACTCTCGGGAATGGGGGGAATCGAAACAGGATCCGACGCCGCGCAATTCATCCTGCTCGGATCCGACACCGTGCAAGTTTGCACCGGCGTGATGAAATTCGGATACGAAATGGTCAAGCCGCTTCAGGAGGAACTGCTCGCCTTCATGGAGAAGCATAGCTTTGAGACACTGGCGGACTTCAAGGGCAAGAGCCTCGAATTCTTTACCACCCACGCCGACCTCGTCCGCCGCCAGCGCGAGCGCAAAGACGCTCAGAAGGCCTCGAAGATGATTCAGGCTGACAGCGAGTGGACCGGAGACCAGTTCGTCGAGCAATCCCAAGCCCTCTCCCGCTAAGTCCCCGTGGCCCTCCTCATCAAGAACGGCGAGATTGTTACCGGCACGTCCCGCTATGTGGCGGACATCTGGTGCGAGGGGGAAACCATCACCGCCATCGGCCAGAACCTGAGGGCACCGACGGGCGCGGAGATCATCGATGCCAGCGGAAAGTTTGTCTTCCCCGGATTCATCGATCCCCACACGCATATCTACCTGCCGTTCATGGGCACGTATGCGAAGGACGACTACCTATCCGGAACCCAGGCCGCCGTGGTGGGTGGGACGACGACGATTTTCGATATGTGTTGCCCGTCCCGGGCGGAAGAGCCGCTCGACGGATTTCACACCTGGCTCGAACAAGCCGATGGGAAGGCGTGTTGCGACTACTCGTTTCACATGGGCGTGACGAAGTTCGACCAGAACTCCGCGTCGCAACTTCGTGAGATCGTCGCCGCGGGGATCCAGTCATTCAAAATTTTTCTCGCCTACAAAGGTGCGTTTGGCATCGACGACGGAGAGCTCTGGCAGGCCCTCTCGCTCGCCCGCGAGCTCGGCGTCATCACGGCCGCCCACTGCGAAAACGAAACGCTCGTAGCGGAGCTTCAGAAGCGTCATCTCGCCGAGGGAAAATCCGGGCCGGAATGGCACCACGAGAGCCGGCCCCCACGCGTCGAGGCCGAGGGGGTTCACCATCTGATGAGTTTTGCCGAAGCGGTCGGCGCACCGATTTACATTGTTCACCTCAGCTGCGCGGAGGCTTTGGAGGAGGCCTTGCGCGCGCGGATCCGTGGTGTCGATGTTCGCATCGAGACGTTGATCCAATATCTCGTGCTCGACAAATCCTACGCGGAGCTTCCGGACTTCGAGGGGGCAAAATATGTCATGTCCCCTCCCCTCCGCGACCGCGCCAATCAAGACATCCTCTGGAGCGCGCTGCGGCAGGGCCTCGTCGATACGGTCGGGACGGATCACGCGCCATTTGATTTTGTCGGACAAAAACCGATGGGCCGCGACGACTTCACCAAAATCCCGAATGGCATACCGTCGCTCGAGGATCGCATCAACCTCCTCTACACGCACGGCGTCGCTACGGGTCGGATCGACTTGCACACGTTCGTGAACATCGCGAGCACGAATGCTGCGAAGATCTTTAATCTTTTCCCCCGCAAAGGAACAATCCAGCCCGGGAGCGACGCGGATCTCGTCGTCTTCGATCCGGATTTTCGCGGCTCGATCTCGGCCAAAACACAGGCATCCGCCGTAGACTACAACGCCTTCGAAGGCTGGCCACTCCAGGGCCGGGCATCGATTGTCACCGTCCGTGGCGAGGTCGCCGCACGGGACGGAACATTCGTTGGCCGACCCGGACGCGGGCAATTTCTCAAGCGCCCTACCCGGCCGTGAGCGCGAAGCGTTCGGAGCCGAGAAGCCCGGATTTTTCCAGGAAATAATCGTACCCACCGGGATACGAATTCACTGTTCCGGCGTTCACGTGGAGAACGCGATTGGCGAGCTTTCGGATGAAGTGAACGTCGTGGGAGATGAATACCAGCGTTCCCTCGTAGGCTTCGAGCGCGAGGACGAGGGACTCGACCGTGAGGATGTCGAGGTGGGTGGTCGGCTCGTCCATCAGCAAGAGGTTCGGTGGATCGACGAGGAACTTGATGAGGTTGAGCCGGGTTTTTTCTCCTCCGCTCAAGACGGCTGTTTTTTTGTAGATGTCGTCTTTTCGGAAGAGGAACGAGCCGAGAATACTACGGGCTTCATCCTCGCGAAGCTCTCCGTTGCTGGCCATGACTTCCTCGATCAACGAGGCATTCGGATCGAGCGTGGCGGATCGGTGCTGGCTGAAATACCCCAGCTTCGTATTGCTGCCGTGGCGGACTTCGCCTTTCTGAATCTCGACGACGCCGGCCAGGATTTTGAGCAGGGTGGATTTTCCGGCCCCATTCGGGCCGACGAGGGCGACGCGTTCGCCACGTTCGATGATCAGGTCCAGCCTGCGGTAGACCGGGTGATCCCCGTAGGCCATGTGAACACCGGTGAGATTCGCCGCGCGCTGACCGCCGCGAGGAGGCTGGGGAATTCGGAACCGGAATGGCTTCCGCGGAGGCTCCGGACGCTCGATTTTCTCCATGCGCTCGATCTGCTTGAGCTTGCTCTGGGCCTGCGACGCCTTCGATGAAACCGAGCGGAAACGGTCGGCGAATTCTTGAAATGCGGTGATTTCCTTTTGTTGGTTCTTCCACGCCGCGGCCTGGATCTCGTAGTTCACCTCTCGCTGAGCCATGGCCTGCGAGTAGTTGCCTTTGTAGGAGACGATTTTTTGGTTCGAAATCTCGAAGACGGTTTCGATGATTTCGTCCATGAACTCGCGATCGTGCGAGATGAGCAGGACGGCACCGGAATACGTCTTCAGATATTGCTGGAGCCAGAGCAGCGAGAGCAGGTCGAGGTGGTTCGTTGGCTCATCGAGCAAGAGAAGATCCGGTTCCATGACCAGGAGCCGAGCCAGGTGAGCGCGCATCACCCAGCCTCCGCTGAGTTCGGAAGCAGGGCGGGAGAAGTCAGCCTCGCGGTAGCCCAGACCACTCAGCATTTTCTTCGCTTTCGCATCAACGTGCGGGTTACTCAAGGCCTCGTGCTTGGCGTGGGCTTCGAGATATTCCGGACCATCGACGACTCCCGAGGCTTCGAGTCCGGCTAGGATTTTCTCCAGGGCTTCAACATCACCGGCGCGGCCGGTGGCGATGTCGAGAGCGGTCTCGTTGCCGACAGCTTCGCCTTCCTGCGGCAGATAGCCGATCATCGTCCACTCATCGCGTTGGATCGTTCCGGCTTCCGGCTCATCGCGGCCAAGAATGAGGGAAAACAAAGTGGATTTCCCTGCCCCATTCGGACCGATCAAGGCCACGCGTTCGCCGTAATTCACCTGCAAGGCCGCGTCTTCAAACAGGACACGCCCCCCGTGGCCTTTCTTCAAATTCCGAATCGTCAGCATCGCGGGAACCTATTCCACGCCCATGAGCTTCTTTTGCCAGTTCATGAGAAGATTGGATTGCGGATCGATGGCAGCCGCCTCGAGCGCCGCTCGCGGCGCAAGAATCGAGGGGTCGAGTCCGAGCCCGGTCGCGACTTCATCCCTCTTCTTTTTGAGCGCCTCGAAGCGGGTCAGGTGATCCTTCGAGGTTCGTGTGCGCCGAACCCGTTCGATGTGCGGCCACTCGTTGTCGGGAATCTGAAGAGCCAGGGCTAGGACCACTTCGAAGCTTTTCCGGCGGCGACTGTTCATTCGCGGAGTGGAATACGTGTCGCCCTTGGTGACCTGGTCGGCGACGCGGATCATGTCCTCATTCCCGATGACATGGAAGGGCGGGCGATCCCACGCCCTAGCCTCGGCATCGCGCCAGAACCATAGAACGCGAAGAACCGCCTGTGCCCGCGGCGAGAGGGCCGAGCTGCCGGAGATTCGCCAAACGGTCGCGTCATCGCGTTCCTTCAGATCGCGTGTGGAGGCGATCATTCGATCCCGGGATTCCTCAAACCATTCCCACCGCCCGAGACGATGAAGATCCGCTTCCAACGTCGCCGCAATCTCGAGAAGATACCGCGTGTCATTCAGCGCGTATTCCGACATTTGCGGCGGGAGCGGACGGATGGCCCAGTTGGCTTTTTGCGAGGCCTTGGACAGCTTGACGTTGAAAAATTTCTCCACGAGTGCGGCAAGCCCGAGAGCCGGCTGGCCGGTCAGTCGCGCCGCGATCATCGTATCGAAGAGGTCGACGGGATCGAACTTCCCGACGCGACGAAGAAGGCGCAAGTCGTAATCCGCCCCGTGAAAAACCAAACGCTTCGAACAGACGACATCGAAGAGCGGCTGAAGATCAAGCCCGGCCAACGGGTCGACGAGCAAATGCTCGTCGCCAGCCGAGACTTGGATGAGACAAAGTTTTTCGAAGTAACAATGCAGACTGTCCGCTTCGGTATCGAGGGCGATTTGTTGCGCTCCGGCCAGCCTCCCCACAAGCCCTGCCAGCCCGTCTGGATCGGTGATCAAGGTTCCTCGATAAATTTCTCCGGCCTCGTGAGATCGCCGGCGTGTCGGGCCCGAGGTTCACGGACCTGGGTGTTGCCGTCCGTCGGCGAGGAAACAAACGGACCACCAGCCAGCGGGGCGACCTCACTAAACGCCACATCGGGCATGTCGCTGGGTTTTCCTTCGAGAGGAAAATCCTTACGAAGCGGGTGAAACGGATACCCCTCCCACATCAGGATCCGGCGGAGGTCGGGGTGACCGGCGAAACGAATCCCCATCATGTCAAAAACCTCGCGCTCGTGCCAGTCGGCGGTCGGCCAGAGATCGCTGACCGTCTGGGCCGAGGCATCGTCTTCGCTCACCGTGCACTTGAGCCGGAGGTGAATGCCGTGGGCGAGTCCATAGAGCTCATAGACGAGTTCAAAGCGGGGCTCGTCGCCAAAATGGTCCACGCTGGTGATATCGAGAAGGTAGTCAAACCCGAGCGACTCCTTCGCAAACTCACACACCTCTCGCACAGCCGACTTCTGGAGCGTGAGGGAGGTTTCCCCACGGAACGCGTTCTCCCCGACGATGGCCGACGCGAATCGATCCCGGATTTTGCTGGTAGCTTCCAGTGCCGTCATAGCGTCTCGAGCAAGGCTTTCTTTTGGTCGATCACGGAATGCTCACCCATGATTTTTTTCTGAAGCTTCATGAGCCCATCGAGAAGGGCCTCGGGGCGGGGCGGGCAGCCGGAAATATATACATCAACTGGAATCAGGTGATCGATCCCCTGAAGCACCGCGTAGCTCCGATACATCCCGCCCGACGAGGCACAGGCTCCCATCGCGATGCACCATTTCGGCTCAGGCATTTGATCCCAAATCCGCTTCACCGCGAGAGCCATTTTGTAGGTCACGGTGCCGGCAACAATCATCACGTCGCTCTGCCGCGGCGAAAATCGCATGACCTCCGCCCCGAAGCGCGAGATGTCGAATCGCGAGGCTCCCGCAGCCATGAGCTCAATTGCACAACAGGCGAGCCCCATTGGCATAGGCCAGAGCGAGTTGCTGCGCATCCAATTGATCGCAGAGTCCATTTGCGTGAAGATAATGTTGCCCTCGATTTTCGAGTCGTAAGCTACCGGACTTTGCTGGGTCATGATGGGGAGAAGGTAATTTGGAGAACGGGCGGGGCAAGCGGAAAAACCGGTTTTCCAACAATCGACGAGGATTCTCAGCGTTGACACGGGCGTCGCGCTGCGTAGCGTCAGGGAAGTTTTAATCCATGCAGCCCGATCTTTCTGACCGTCCCGAGCGGTTTGTTTCGCACACACCCGGCTTCTGGCCGGATACCACCCCCGAGAACTGGGCCGACTGGCGCTGGCAGTTGAAAAACCGCGTCACGACGCTCGCGGCTCTCGAAAAGCACCTTAATCTTACCACCGAGGAGCGCGGCGGAGTGTTGCTGGCCGGAACAAAACTCGCCCTCGCGGTTACCCCACATTACTTCAACCTCATCGAAAAAGACAACCCGGCCTGCCCGATCCGACGGCAGGTCATCCCCCGCATCGAAGAAGGCTACGACTCACCCTACGACATGGCCGACCCGTGCGGAGAAGATTCTGCGATGCCCGTCCCCGGACTCGTTCACCGCTACCCGGATCGCGTTCTCTTCCTGGTCACCGATCGCTGCGCTTCTTATTGCCGGTATTGCACGCGGAGCCGAGTGGTGAGCGGGGTTGGCGAGCAGGAACTGCATACCGACTTCGAAGAGGCTTTTGCCTACCTCGCCAAGCACACTGAGATCCGAGATGTCCTTCTCTCTGGAGGCGATGCCCTCCTCCTCTCTGACGACAAGTTGGAGGGGCTCCTCCGCCGGCTCAGGGCGATCCCGCATATTGAGTTCGTGCGCATCGGCACGCGGGTGCCGATTTTCCTCCCTCAACGGATCACTCCCGAGCTCTGCGCGATGCTCCGGAAATACCATCCGCTCTGGATGAGCGTTCACGTCAACCACGCGAAAGAACTCACCATCGAGGTTCGCGACGCCCTCGGTCGGTTGGCCGATAGCGGCATTCCGCTCGGCAACCAGAGCGTGCTCCTCGCCGGAGTCAATGACGACGCAGTAGTCATGAAGGAACTCGTGCAAAAGCTCCTCCTTTGCCGCGTGCGTCCCTACTATCTCTACCAATGCGATTTGATCCGCGGATCGTCCCACCTGCGGACGTCGGTGGCCAAGGGTGTTGAAATCATTGAGGCCTTGCGCGGACACACGACAGGCTACGCCATTCCCCAATTCGTCATCGACGCTCCGGGTGGAGGCGGCAAGGTGCCGGTCAACCCAGGCTATGTCCTCTATCACGACCGGGAAAAAGTCGTGATCCGAAACTACGAAGGCCGGATCTTTGAATACCCGGAACCGGCTGCCGTGCCGACCGTTGATCACCACGAGTCCGAACTCTGCACGGCCTAGGCGATGGGAGGAATCATCGTCCGCCCCCGGTCCCGCATCCTTCACGGGCATGACTGGGTTTTTTCGAATGAAATCCTAAAGACCTTCGGGGATCCGGTGGATGGCTCGGTCGTCTCGATCAAAGACGGTCGCGACCACCTCTTGGGCGTCGGCATCTACAATTCGCGCTCGCAAATCGTCGTGCGGCGGTTTTCCCGGCGACGGCAGGATCTTGATGAGGACTTCTTCCGCCGCCGCATTGCGCAGGCAGTCGAATACCGCGAACACGCCGGGTGTCGCACGGACCTCTGCCGACTCGTATGGAGCGAAAGCGACGGACTCCCCGGCGTCATCGCAGATCGTTACGGCCCGGTCGTCGTCTTACAAACTCTCACGCTGGCGATGGACGAAAGAAAAGCCCTCATCGCGACCGCTCTTGCCGAGATCCCGGGCGTAACGACCGTGATGGAGCGAAACGACGCCCCCGTCCGCTCCGCCGAAGGTTTGCCTTTGGTCGCCGGTCTTCTCCTCGGTGAACAACCCGCCCCGTTTGAGGTCGAGACATCCGGTGTGCAGTTCGTGGTCGATGTGCTCGGCGGCCACAAGACCGGGCTTTATTTGGATCAACTCGATACCTGCCCTCGCGTGGCGGCGATGGCGACCGGACGCGCGGTCTTGGATTGTTTCTCGAATCAAGGCGGATTCGCCTTGGCCTGCGCAAAAGCCGGGGCTTCGTCGGTGACCGCTGTCGAGTCGGGTGCCGAGAGCGTTGTCAGACTCCGGGAAAATGCGACGCGAAACCACCTCACGATCGATGTCCGCCAAGCTGACGTCTTTGACTTTTTG
>JBMOHW010000015.1:0-31480 GCA_049317665.1 Terrimicrobiaceae bacterium
TCTCCGCCGGGCTTCTCTTGATCCTTGTTGCCGTCCTGGCCGTCCTTCTTCTCTTGGTCGCCTTTCTGATCTTTTGGATCCTGTTTATCTGACTGGTCTTTTTTGGGATCCTGATTCCCACCGTCCTGCTTCTGCTGGTCTTTGTCGTCTTTCTTTTGATCGTCCTGGTTCTTCTGGTCCTTTTGATCCTGATCTTTTTTATCCTGCTGATCCTTTTGATCTTTCTGGTCCTGTTTTTGATCGTCCTTCTTTTCGTCTTCCTTCTTCTGATCGTCCTTTTTGTCCTGCTGTTGATCCTTCTGTTGTTCCTGCTTTTCGAGCTCCTCGAGCAATTTCTTCACGAGGTCCCGGTTTTCCTCGGCGGCTTTGTTTTTGGGATTGAGCTTGAGGGTTTCGTTGTAGTGCTCGATGGCGCTCGTCCAATCCGCCTTCTTCGCAGGGGTTTCCTTTGCGGCTTCCCCGCGGCGGACGAGCGAGTTGGCGAGATTGTAGGAGGCGTCTTCGCGGAGCTTTTGGTCCTCGGCGAGGAGGGCTTCGGTGAAGTGAGTGACGGCTTGCGGGAAGTCGCCGAGCTTGTAGGCGGAGGCACCGGCATTGAATTGGAGTTCACGGGAATCCGGGGTTTGCTTGAGGCGGTTCTCGAAGTCTTGTTTCGCATTCTCGAAGTTGCCGCTTTTGTAGGCATCAAGTCCGTTTGTGGCGGCATGGGATGCTGGGGCGGACATCAGGACGGCAGCGAGCAGGACGCGTAATGCCTGGCGAGGGCGGCGGCGCTCGCTGAGCAGGAGCCAGACGAGAAGGCAACCGATGGAAAAACCAAGTGGCCATTGATATTGCTCGAGAGGTTGGCGGGATGCCATGACGCCCGTCTCCGAGGCGTCCATCGGCTCGATGCCGCGTTGGAAGATTTCCTTGGCCGAGTCCGGTCCGAGGGAAGTATAGAATCCGCCGGTGGCCGTGGCGATCTCGGAGAGGCGGGACTGGTCGAGTTTCGATTGGACCGGCTTCCCTGTCTTGTCGCGAACGAAGTCCTGACGTCCGTCGTCGGTGCGAATCGGAATGAGCGAGCCCTCCGACGATCCAATGCCCACGGCGAAGATACGAACTCCGAGTTCCTTGGCTCGTTTGGCGGCTGCGAGGCCGTCCGCATCGAGTTCTTCGCCGTCGGTGAGAATGATAAGGGCACGTGTCTGGCCCTCAGCTTTTCCGAAAGCTTCCTCCGCCGTCGCGATGGCGGCGGCGATGTTCGTTCCGCCTTTCGGAATCACGTTGGTGTCGAGTTCGTCGAGGGAATTGATGACGGCTGAGTAGTCGAGCGTGAGCGGCGCCTGGAGAAATGCCGAGCCGGCAAAGGCGATGAGACCGACCCGGTCGCCGCGGAGGAGGCGGACGAAGTCCTGGGTGAGCAGCTTGGCGCGGGTGAGCCGGTTCGGGGCGACATCGGTCGCCATCATGCTGCGCGAAGTGTCGACGGCGATCAGGACGTCGCGTCCCTTGGACTTGATTTCCGTCTCAATGAATCCCCGGCGGGGTTGGGCGAGGGCTACAATCAGAAAGGCGAGGGACGCCAGAACGAGCGTCGCGCGGAGAATCCGGCGGGGTGTGCTGACCGATCCCGCGAGCTGCTCGCGCAGGCGCGGGGCAACGACTTTTGCGACCAGCCGACGGCTTTGGAAATGCGACCAGGCGTAGAGCACGGCGAAGACCGGCAGGGCGGCGAGAGCCCAGAGCCAGAGCGGCGAACCGAATGTCAGGGAAGTCGTTTCCATAAGGTTTGCGAGAGCAGGATTTCGAGGCCGAGGAAAGCGAGGGCTGCCATAAGAAACCACGGGAAGAGATCCCGGTATTGGGCGATCTTTTCGATTTCAACCTTCGACTTTTCGAGCTTGTCGATCTCGGAGAAAATCGTCGTGAGCGAGCGGGTGTCTGTGGCGCGGAAAAACTTTCCGTCAGTCAGCTCGGCGATTTGCTGGAGGATCTTGTCATCGAATTCGACTGGGACATTCCGATAAACGGTCTGTCCGAACGGATCGGTGAAAGGAAACGGCGCCTCGCCCTCGGTGCCCGAGCCGATGGCGTAGATTCGGATGCCGAGCGCCTTGGCGGCCTCGGCTGCGGTGAGCGGCATGACCTTGCCCGAGTTGTTGTCGCCATCGGTGAGGAGCACGATGAGCTTGGTTTTTGCCTCCTTGTCTTTGAGGCGATTGGAGGCGGAGGCAATGGCGGATCCGATGGCGGTGCCGTCCTCGACAAGGCCGATGCGCAGGCGGTCGAGATTGTTAATCAGCCAGTCGTGATCGAGCGTGAGCGGGCTGACGAGGTAGGGACGTCCGGCGAAGGCAACGATTCCGATCCTGTCATTCGGACGCTGACGAATAAACTGCTCGGTCACGCGTTTTGTGGCCTCGAGACGGTTTGCCCGTTGCGAGCCGATTGAGAAATCCTCCGCGAGCATCGAACGGGAAACATCGATCGCGAGAATGATGTCCACCCCGCTGGCTTGAATGCGTGTGATCTCGCTGCCGAGCTGCGGGCGGGCGAAGGCGATGATCATCGCGGCGAGAGCAAGATAGGAAAGCCCGGCGAGCAATGCCCCGGCCCGCGAGCGGCGGCGCTGGCCTAGGCGAACGAGCGTGCTGGTGCTTGAGAACGTCACGGCCGCAGTGCCGCCAACTTTCCCGCGAAGCAAGGCCAGGGCTGGAATCAGGAGGAGAAAAGCCAGCGCCCAGGGAATGACAAACGTGACACCGAAAAACGTCATGGTTGATCACTCCCTGCCTTCTGTGCCGGCTGGACTTCCCCGCGGACAAGGCGACCGGCCGTTTCGAGAAGCGAGATCATTTCTGATTCCCCCGCCTCGGCCCGCGCATATTTCAAAAGGTCGGTGCCTTCGAGAAAAACCGAGAGGCCGGATTTTTCGTTGGCGGAAAAAACCGGATTGTCGCGAATCGTGTCCAAGAACTCGAGGGACGTTTGCGTGGTCGCGGCCAGACCGTGACGTGAATGGATGTAGGTCCGGATCGCATCCGAAACGGAGATGCCGAATGCGTAGGGCTCGACGCCAGACATGTTGCTGCGGAGTTTTTCCAGAGCGGCCAGTGCCAGCTCTTGCGGAGTCGCCGGGCGCTTTTTGGTGAGGAGCGCCCGCAGCCCCCAGACGAGCAGTGCGAGGATGAGGACGAGGAGAACCGCGGCGGTCACGATCATCCAGACCGGGTAGGGGAGGAACCAGACCGGACCGACGATGTCGTTGATGGGAACCGGAGTCGGAGCGGCGGTGTTCATGCGGCCATCCTCCGTTCGCGTTGGACGAAGAATGCCCGGAGGGCGAGGAGATAGTCCTCGGTTGTCGAGAGAGGGACAATGTCCACTCGACGGCTTCGGAAGAGACGTTCGAGCGATTTCACCCGCGCTTCTTCAGCGTCTGCCAGCCCACGTCGGATCGCCCGGCTGCCGGTGTTTATGTCGATTTGTTCGCCGGTCTCGGCATCTTCGAGGGTAATGATTCCGACGTTGGGGAGTTCGGATTCCCCCGGGTCGCGAACTGGCATCGCCACGAGATCATGACGCCGACTGGAGACTGTCAGCGCTTTGGAAAATTCCGGGGCGATAAAGTCCGAGATCATGAAAACCACGGCTCGTCGGGCCGTGACACGGTTCAGGTAGTCGAGAGCGCCCGCGAGATTTGTGCCGCGTCCCTTGGGTTGAAAGTAAAGCATTTCCCTGATGAGACGAAGGGTATGAAGGCGGCCTTTTTTCGGGGGAATAAACAGCTCGACATCGTCACTGAAGAGGAGGAGTCCGACCTTGTCATTGTTGTTAATCGCGCTGAAGGCCAGGATCGATGCGACTTCCGCTGCAAGTTCCCGCTTGCTGAGCTCGACACTTCCGAAGGCCCCCGATGCGCTGACGTCGACAAGAAGCATGACCGTCAGCTCGCGTTCCTCGGTGAATTTTTTCACGTAAGGAGTATTCATCCGGGCCGTGACATTCCAGTCGATCGAGCGGATCTCATCTCCGGGCGCGTATTCCCGGACTTCCTCAAAATTCATTCCGCGACCCTTAAAGACGCTGTGATACTGGCCCGCGAACGTCGAGTTCACCAAGCGCCGGGTGCGGAGCTCGAGGCGTCGGATTTTTTTCAGAATCTCTTTCGGGTCACGGTCCATCGATTAAAAAAATGCGGAATGCGGGCAGGCGGGAGAAATCCGGGCGAATTTCGACTCAGGGAACGGGAAGCCCGGCAAAAATCTGCTCGATGATCGACTCGGTCGTGACGGCCTCGGCCTCGGCCTCGTAGCTGACTCCGATGCGGTGCCGAAGGACGTCGAGGCCCATCGTCTTCACGTCTTGTGGGGTGACGTATCCGCGTCCGGCGATAAAGGCGTTCGCCTTGGCGGCCAGCGTCAGGAAGATCGTCGCGCGAGGAGAAGCGCCGTAGCGGATCATTCCGTCGAGCTTCAGCTTGGCAGCGGCCGGGTCGCGGGTCGCCCAAACAATGTTGACGATGTAGTCCTTCACACGCTCATCAACATAGATGTCATTGACGACTCCGCGGGCGCGGATGATTTCCTCTGCGGTGACGACGGCTTCAACTCCGAGACGGGGCGAGGATGTCGACATGGCGTCGAGGATCGAGCGTTCCTCCTCGCGGGTCGGATAGCCAACATGAACCTTGAGCATGAAGCGGTCCAACTGGGCTTCGGGGAGTTGGTAGGTGCCCTCCTGTTCGATCGGATTCTGAGTGGCTAGGACGAGGAAGGGATCGGGAAGTTTGAAAGTCTGTTCCCCAATCGTGACCTGACGTTCCTGCATCGCCTCGAGCAAGGCGCTCTGGACTTTGGCCGGGGCGCGGTTGATTTCGTCTGCCAGAATAAGATTGGAAAAAATCGGCCCCAGTTTCGTGGTGAACTCACCTTCCCGGGGATTGTAAATCAAGGTTCCGATGAGATCGGCCGGGAGGAGATCCGGGGTGAATTGCAGGCGCTGGAACCCGGTGTGGATCGAATTCGCGAGAGTGCGGACGGTGAGGGTCTTTGCCAGCCCCGGAACACCTTCCAGCAGAACGTGGCCATTGGATAGCAAGCCGACCAACAGGCGGTGGACAAGGTTCTTTTGACCGACCACAACTTTCCCGACTTCGCTGAGGAGAGGCTCCACCCACTGGCGGGATTGTTGGACTTGATGGGTGAGTTCCGATGTATTGATGCTCATAGGTATGACTTTACTTTGTAATTACGAAATGGGTGTCGATAGTAAGACACGGGCGATGAATAAACGTTCAACTCCGGGAGAAGGTTTTTTCAATTCCCAGCTACTCCGAGGGCACAACGTAGGGGCCGACATCGAAGGAGTCGCCGATTTTGGTCGAGTCGTAGCGCTGCTTGTCGTTGAGCCAAACCGTGAACGTCTTCTTTTTCCCGTCACCTTGGGGAACCTCGACCGTGAGGATGAACTGGCCCGAGGCATTTGTAGCGCTCATTGCTCCGTCGCGATTGAGCGTGATCTGGCGCTCCGGCTCGGCGAGCGGTTGAAATTCCTTCGCGACAACGATGCCGCTCATCCGTGCCTCGACGATCCCGCGTCCGCTCTGCCAGACGGCGATGATCACAAATCCGCCGACGAACAACGCGATGAGGACGGCGCTGACGATGACACGGGCGGGGACCTTGGGTTTGACGACTCGATTTTTGGGATCCATGGGGATGTTGGGTGTAGCGATGGAGAAAGACGGCAGACTTAGATGCGGCCCTCATCCGCGTCGATGTATTGGAACATCGTTTGGATCGCGTCGCGCGACTCGAAGCCGCTTTCCTTCTTTCGACGGACGAGAGTTTCGCTGACATCGTCATTCCAGCCGCGTTTGCGCATGAACTCGTTCCAAATCTCGATTTCTTCCTCCGAGGGGCGTCTGCCATTTTCAAAACACCATTCGAGGACTTGTTCGTCCGAAAGGCTGGGCTGCACCTGAGTCTTAAACGCCTCGTAATCTACCCCGAGAAAATGGAGGCAGCGTTCATCGAAACCGGTTCCGAGATTTGCATGGAGATCAGGATGCAAATCGCCCATGTGCATCAGTCGGACCTTGTCCAACATCCGTCCGAAATAGACGATTCCCGTGACTTTGTCCTGAGGTGAACGTGGATAACTCATGGAAAAAACCTGCATCGTTCGGGACGCACCGTCACGCCTTCTTTTTTGCAATAGGTTTTCGAGTTGATGTTGCGACCCATGTGGGGCATGGTATGGGGCTCGTTTGATGAAAAAGCTCCGGCGCACAGTTCTTGCAGCCTTCAGCCTGCTCGCCTTCGCCGCTCAGGCGTTTGCTCAGGATTCCTCCGACCTTTTCTTGCGGGCCTATCAGGATTTTCAAGCCGGGGAGAAGTTTGAACGGGATGGGAGCCCGCGGGAGGCTTTGGCGCGTTACGAGAGTGCTGCCAAGGTGCTCGACCAGATCGTGCGCGCGGATCCAGCCTGGCAGCCGCCGGTCGTGGAATACCGTCTGAAGAAGACCCGCGAAAATGTTGAGCGACTCACGGCGGAGGTCGCCAAACTCCCGGTCGTTGAGGAAGGGCCGGAGGGGCCTCTGCCGCGGGCGGATACGCCAATCAACATTCCGCCACCGTCGATCAACACGACGACGCCGCTCAATCCGGGACGACCGTCCGGATCCCGACCGACATCGCCGGCGGCGACGGGCGACACGTCTGGGCTGAGGCGTCAGCTCGCCGAGGCCCTCAAGGAAAACGAACGTTTGAAAGACAAGCTGACCCGTCAGGCGGCGGATTTGACGAGTGCACGGTTTGAGATCGACCGAACGAAGGTGACCGTGGTCGAGCTCAAAGCGCAGCTCGCGCAGGCGCAGGATGCGTTTGAGAATGTCGTCAGGGACAACCCCAAGGCCCCGAGCACACCGAAGGAAGACCCGCGTATTGCCGAATTGACCGGACAGATTGCGGGCATCGAGGCCGACAACGAAGCCCTCCTGGAAGAAAATGACCGCCTGCTCACAAAACTGGAAGCTGCATCGAAATACATCGAGGCGTCAGACCAGGCCCGGAAGACTCTCGATCAAGACCGGAGCAAGGTCGCCAAGCAGCGCGATGAAGCTCTAGCGCGAACGAAGAAGATCAAAGACAACACCGTTGCCCTGGAGCGTCTCGCATCGGAGAAAAAAGAACTCGAGGCCAAACTTGAAAAAGCGACGGATTCGACGGTGCTTGAGAAGCTCACCGCAGAGAACAAACAACTCGCGGATCGATTGGCGGAGACCGAACAGAAGCTGACCGAGGCCCTCAAAAAACCCGAGGACAATCAGAAGGCCATGGAGGCTCTCCGGAGTGAGATTAACGGACTGAACGACCGTCTCCTCGAGGCCTACGCTCAAGTGACCAATCGCGACGACCAGATTGCGGCCCTTGCCAAACAGCTCGATGAAGCCTCCGGCGACCTCGCACGCGTGAAGCTAAATCCCTCGCCCTCTGCCGAAGACAAGCGGGTGATGGTTGAGAACGACCTCCTCCGCGGCATCATCCTCCGGCAGATTAAGGAACAAACCGAACGCGATGCAGCCCGTGTCGCGTTGGAGAAGGAGATCCAGACCCTCCAAGTCAAGTCGGACAAGATCGGCGAGCAGCTCGGGATCCTCGCCAAGCCGGCGTTTCAGCTCACCGATGCCGAGTTGTTGATGTTCCGCGAGCCCATCGCCCTGGTTGTGGAGTCGTCGGCTTCGTCGCTCGATGTTTCTGTCGCCATTTCCAAACCCTCCGCCGACGAGCCGGCGCCCGCCCCTCAGGGTGCAGAATCGCTCCCTGATCCAACTCGCGACATGGTCGAGGAGGCGCGTAAGCTTTTCGAAGTGGGACGTTTTGCGGATGCCGAGAAGCTTTACCAGCAGATCGTCGATGCCGCTCCGGATAACTATTTTGCCCTCTCCAATCTCGGCGTCACACAGATCCAGTCACGTAAACTCTCCGCTGCCGAGGTGGCGCTCCGGAAGGCCGTGACGATCAATCCCAAAGATTCGTTTGCCGCAACCAATCTCGGAATTGTCTATTGCAAACAGGGACGGTTCGATGACGCGATCACGGCCCTCCGCGAGGCCGTCGCAACGGACGATAAGGATCACGTCGCCCACAATTATCTCGGCGTCGCACTCGGCGAAAAAGGTTCGAAGGGCGAAGCGGAAGAACAGCTCAAACTCGCCATCGCCATCAAGCCGGATTACTCCGACGCCCACTTCAATCTGGCGGTTCTCTATGCCACAAGTGAGCCGCCATCGATGGAGTTGGCGAGAGACCATTACCAAAAGGCGACGAGCTACGGAGCTCCAGCCGATCCGTCGCTCGAGCGAATGATCCAATAGCGTCATCGGATTCGGTTTGAACCGGGGCGGGATCGGCTTCAGGCTTCCCGCGATGGAGAGTCTTTTGCCGATTTATGAGCTCGATGAAGAAATCGTCGAGGCATTGCAGAGCGGCAACCGGCTGGTTCTTCAAGCCCCGACGGGGTCCGGCAAGTCCACCCAAGTCCCGCAGATTCTCCTCGATGGCGGTGTGCTTGGGAATGGTCGCTGCGTCATCCTCCAGCCGAGGCGGCTGGCTGCGCGGATGCTCGCCACCCGGGTCGCCGGCGAACGCTCGGTGCCGCTCGGTGGCGAGGTCGGCTACCAAATCCGTCTGGATAACGTCTCATCCGCCGAGACCCGCATTCTTTTTGTCACCGAGGGCATTCTCCTGCGACAGATGCTTGGCGATCCCATGTTGAGGGGGATTTCTGCACTCATCTTCGACGAGTTTCACGAACGCCATCTCTACGGCGACATTACCCTGGCCCGCGCATTGGAGTTGCAGGAATCGACTCGCCCGGACCTGAAGATCATCGTCATGTCCGCGACGCTCGATGGCCAATCCGTCTCGACGTATCTCGGCGGCTGTTCCACGCTCGAGTCCGACGGCCGGGTTTTTCCTGTCGAGATTGAGCAGCTGGCTCACGAACCGCGTGACGACCCGCCATGGGAAATTGCCGCCGACGCGGTCGCCGATCACTTCGAACGCACGGACGGAGACGTTCTTGTCTTCATGCCCGGAGCGTATGAAATCAATCGCACGATTCGCGAAATCTCGACGCGTGTTGGCAACCGATGCGTCGTCCTCCCGCTTCACGGCGAATTGCCCGCATCCGAGCAGGATCGCGCCGTCAACCGCACCTCGACCCGCAAGGTCATCGTGTCAACGAATGTCGCCGAAACGTCCCTGACTATCGATGGGGTCACTCTCGTGGTCGATTCGGGCCTCGCGCGAGTCGCACGCTACGATCCGAATCGCGGAATTAATACTCTCCTCATTGAAAAAATTAGCCGGGCCTCTGCCGACCAGCGTGCCGGACGGGCGGGACGGACGGCACCGGGTGTCTGTGTGAGACTGTGGACGCAGCGCGATCACGAACGTCGGGCCGCTCGCGAATTGCCGGAAGTGAAACGCCTCGACATGGCCGAGACCGTTCTGACTCTCAAGGCATCCGGCGTTCTCGATCTTGGAAAATTCCGCTGGATTGAGCCGCCGGATGAACTGTCTCTTACGCGGGCTGAGTCGCTCCTGCGTGACCTTGGTGCGCTGGAGGCGTCGGGAGGGATTACAGACCTCGGTCGCGCCATGCTGCGTTTCCCGGTCCATCCGCGTTATGCCCGGATGTTTCTCGCGGCCAGCCAACTCGGCTGCGTGAAGTCCGCCGCTCTGATCGCGGCCATCACGCAGAACAGGTCCATGCTTATGCGGGCGGAGAAGCGCGTCGAGGAGGAACGCGCCGAGATCTTCGGTGCCGGAGTTTCCGATTTTCTCGTTTTGATGCGGGTGTTCGCGTGGGCGCAATCGAAGGATTTTCGTGCGAACGAGTGCCGGTTGTTGGCGATCCATGCCGACTCGGCCCGCCAGGTTGGAAAACTTTTTGGGCAGTTTCTTGACATTGCCCGAGCGGAGGGGCTCGAGGTTTCCGATGCGCCGCCGTCCGACGAGGCCGTCGCAAAATGTATCCTCGCCGGATTTGCCGACCAGGTGGCCCGAAGGAAAAGTGGCGGCACCCTGCAATGCGATATTGTGCACGGACGCCGAGGGGTCCTGGCCCGCGCCAGCGTGGCTCAGAGTAGCAAGTTTTTGGTGATTTCTGAAATTGCCGAGATTGAAGGCCGAGGTGGGGAGGCTCAGGTCGTTCTCAGCCTTGCCACCGAAATCGAGGAGTCGTGGCTCCGGGAGATGTTCCCTGACGATTTTTCGGACGCGGCGGAGTTTCTTTACGATGGAAGCCAGAATCGCGTGGTGATGCGGCGGTCGAAAATGTTTCGCGACCTTGTCCTCGAGACCCAGGACCGCGATGCCGAGCCCGGGCCGCAAGCCTCCGCCGTTCTTGCCCAGCTTGTCCTCGATAAACAACTCCGCCTGAACGGATGGGACGACGCGGTCGAGCAATGGATCGAGCGGGTGAATTTCCTGGCCCGCATTCTTCCCGAGCAAAACATCCCTCCGCTCGGCGACGACGAACGGCACCACATCATCCTTCTTGCCTGCGACGGCGCGGTTTGCTACCGCGATATCAAGGACGTGCCGATCCTTCCGCTGGCCCGCTCTCTCCTCACTCCCGCCCAGCAACACCTTGTCGATAAACACGCCCCGGAGCGTCTCGAGTTGCCGGGCGGGCGTCGTGCCAAAATCACTTACCCGGGCGGCACCGAGCCCTTCCTCGCCGCGCGCATTCAGGACCTTTATGGGGTCAATGATGACATCAAGATTGCGATGGGTCGCTTTCCTCTCACCATCCAAATCCTCGCCCCCAACCACCGACCCGTCCAAATCACAAAGAGCCTCCGAACGTTCTGGACGGACGCCTACCCGAAACTGAAACAACAACTCCAACGCCAATATCCGAAGCACGAGTGGCGTTGAACGGGGACGATCAGGGAGGCGGGACAGTCGTCTTGACGCCCCGGGCGAGTTCGTCGAAGGAGATGTTGAGCGGTGGATATTTTTCTCCATCGCGAAAGTCGTAGTGCCACCATTCGAAAGGAAATGGCGCGAATCCATTCCTCTTCATCACCGCCTCAAGCTTGAGGCTGTTCCGGCGCTCCTCCTCCGACCATTTGTTGGAGAACCGATGGGCGCGTTCCGAAAAATCATCGTATGGCGTGGGCATTCGGAGTTCGTTCCCGTGGCGATCGACAAGAGTCACATCGACTGCGACGCCGCGAGTGTGACGGCCTTTGCTTTTCATGGGATCGGAGACATAGCGTTCGTCGGGAAGGATCTCCCACATTTTTGCCTGCACCGAAAGCGGGCGGTATCCATCGTAGATCTTGAGCCCGAGCCCTTCGGCGGCCAGTTCCTCCTGCACTTTTTGCAGAGCGGGAATCAGGTCTTCATGCACAAACGCCGCGGGGAACGGGTAGAGTTTGAAGCCCGTAAAGTTATACGTCGTCGCATACCGGATCTCTTGGAGAAGCGGTGGGTAAATGGTTCGCGTGTCGATGAGCTTGTGCTCGATTTCCTGCTGGGCACCCAAGATCGTGAGGCCGAGGAAAAAAACGGCGGCAGTCCGTTTCAAAGTTCGCGCTGCTCGATTTGCTTCACCATTCGTTTGACGTGGCGGTGCTTGGAACGGGGCTTGAGGATCTTATAGCTCTCGCGGAAGTCGCCCCAGTGGAGAATCTCAATCGTGACCCGCCGCACCCCCCACTCATTCATCGCGTGCCGGGACGGCTTGTAGAGGTCGATGGTGTTGGTTCCCGAGAGCGCCCATCCATAGTCATCGACCACGAAGATCTCGCCCGTCGCGGTGATCCGAAAAACCGTTCCCGCCGGAAAACGCGACCAGTCCGCCGCCGCGCTGTTGATGTCACCGGTCCGGAGGTCTGTCCCGAGCGCATTTCGAGATCCATACCGCCGGTGGTCGGACTCCGTGTGCGTGTAAGCCGTCGTCCGGACTTTCATCACCGGTGCCTGCCGCAGTGGCTTTTCATACTTCGGGAGCGGCCGGCCCGCGCAGCCTGAAAGTGCGATGACGATGATGATAAACGCCCAGCGAATCATGCAAACGTTCTAGTCAGATTCCCGGCGGAACGGCGAGCGGATTTGGTGGAATTCCGTTCCCGCCAGAAAACTTCCGGTTGCACGGACCGGGAAGAGCGAGTGGAATATGACCGGATCATGATTTCGCAGCGTATTATCTCGACAGCCCTCGCGGCGATCGTTGCGGTTTCGGTGATTTTGTTTGCCTACGGGCGGTATCAGCAAAAGCCGGTCGTTGTGGAGAAGCGCGAGGCGGCGGGCAATCCGGCCATACGGGTTCGGAACCCGGGGAACTACGTCAAAGTCCTGTCGATCGATGGCAATGGGATCCGGATGATCCCCGCGCTGCAGTGTCTCGCTTATTTGGAAATGCGCAGTGGCAAGCCGATCTGGGAGTTATTCGACATGATGGTGGGCACGTCGAGCGGGGGATTGATTGTCGCCGCGTTGGCCGCGCCGGATGAGACGGGTAAGGCGAGGTTTACAGCGCAGCAGTTGCTGGAGGCGTATCCGAAGCTTCTGTTGCGAATGCACGCGGCACCGCTCGTCCATCCCTTGCTGTCCCTCGAAGGCCGCACAGCGCCAAAGTTCCTGACGCGGGAACGCCAGCGTGTGCTGATCGACCTCTTTGGGAAAACCACCCAAGTGGGTGAGACCCTCACGACGATCATTCTTCCTGCGTTTGTTCTCGAGCAACGCTCGCCTTTTTTCTTTGCCAGCGATCAGGGAAAAAGCACGATTCCCGGCGACGGCCCGGGGCGTGCGCCGATCGAGGCCGGGGATTATTTTCTGGCCGACGCTGTGATTGCCGCGACCGGAGACCCCGCCGTCTTTGCTCCCTCGCGCATCACGAACGTCGAAGGGGAGCAAACGCTCACGTTTACCGGAGCCCAGTTGTATGCCGGGAATCCGACAATCCTCGCGCTCGGCGAGGCGCTCCTTCGTTTTCCCAAAAGGCAGTGCGTCGTCATCAGTCTCGGCGGAGGCACGGTTCCCACTGATGTTCCGGTGAAGCCCGGGGGATGGGACGCCATCGCCTCGCCCGACCAGATGGTCGGAGCCGCCATCGATGGATCCGCCGTGACGATCAGTCACGCGTCCTCACTGCTTCACCGTTTCGGCAGCGGACCGGTCGCTGCTTACATCCGACTCGACCCCACGCTCCCGGCATCGGCTGCGGATCCCGGGAACTTTTCCAGAGCCAACGTGCAGGAACTTGAAAAAGCCGGGGCCCGCCTCACAACCGAGAAAACCGCGACGCTCGACCGCACCGCCGATTTCCTTGCCGCGCCGTGACGGGCGATGATTTTCGTCATCCGCCGATGGCTGTCATAGGACGGATCGGGGCGTAGCCTTCGTTGAATTCGTGGGTTTCCGGCTTGTTGGCGACGGCAGCCCGAAGCGCCTCGGTCGGGTCGATCCCGGAACGGAGATCGCTGAGGAAATCAATTTCTCCGTGGTTTCCGAGGCAGGGGCGGAGTTTACCATCTGCGGTGAGGCGAACTTTGTTGCAGGACTCGCAAAAGCCCGGAGTTGTGATGGCACCGATGAATCCGATGATGGCCGAGAGGGGACGAAACTCGAAGTATTGCGCCGGGCCATGGCCCGAGCGGTGACCTGGCAGGGGAACGAGTTCGCCGTGCACTTGGAGGCGGTCCATAAGCTCGCCGACCGATAGGAAGTTGGACTCGTCGAGAACATCCCGTCGGGAGAGTGGCATGAGCTCGATGAAGCGGAGGGGAAAGCCCTGCTCGGCGGCAAATTGAACGAGCGGGAGGTAGCTGTCCTCATTGATTCCGCGCATGAGCACGCAATTCAGCTTGATCGATGCGAAGCCTTCGGACGTCGCCGCTTCGAGGCCTGCGAGGACGGACTCCACGGAGCCGCCGGTGATCTTTCGGTAAATGAAAGGGTCGAGGGAATCGAGCGACACGTTGAGCGAATCGACGCCCGCGCAGCGGAGGTCGCCCGCCAGCGACTCGAGGCGTGTGCCGTTGGTCGAGAGCCCGAGAGATTCGAGACCCGGCAACTCCGCGATTCCTTGTGCGATCTCGACAATATCCGAGCGCAAGAGTGGCTCGCCGCCGGTGAGGCGGAACTTCCGGAACCCCAATCCGAGCGAAGCCCGGACGACACGGACGATTTCCCTGGCACTCAGGTGGTCGGGCCGTTGCGACCAGCCCTTGTAGCCCTCGGGCATGCAATACAAGCAGCGTTCATTGCACCGATCGGTGACCGAGATTCGCAGGTAGTCAACTTGGCGGCCGAACCCATCGCGCGTTTCGATTTGTCCGGAATTCATCTCTTCGTTCGGCACGACGGAGGGCTAGCTCAGCTCCGATTTTTGAAAAGATAGTGGCTGACGAGCCATTCGTTCCCGTCGCGAAATCCCCAGAGTTCTGCGCAGGACAGGAAAAAAACCCGCCAATAGGCCCGCCATTTCGCGACATCCTTGGCGCCGTATGTCTTCTCAAGAATCGGGCGGATCGACGCCTCGTTGGTGTCCATGTTTTGGAGCCATGCTTCGGACGTCCGTTGATAATGGGTGCCGCTGACCCGCCAGTGGTTTTCGATGACGAGATCGTCCTGAAAGTAGAGCAGGAGATCATCCGAAGGCATCGTGCCGCCCTCGAAAAAATACCGGGTGATCCAGTCCGAGGGATCCTTGCCCTCGAAGTGGTAGGCAAACTCACGATGGGTGAAGATGTGAACGAAGAGTTTCCCCTCGGGCCGCATCCAGCGCGCGATTTTTTTCAGGAGGAGTTCGTAGTTTTTCATGTGCTCGAACATTTCGACCGAGACAACGCGGTCGAAGGCGTTGTCGCCGGCTTCAAACTCGTTCATATCCGCGGTGCGAATGCTGACATTGCGGAGGCCGCGGCGAGCGGCTTCGGATTCGATATGGGTTTTTTGGGTCGAGGAATTCGAGACGCCGGTGATGCGGGACTGCGGAAATTTCTCGGCCATCCAAAGCGTGAGGCTACCCCAGCCGCAGCCGAGTTCGAGAATGTCCTGGCCGTCCGCCAGGGCCGCGCGGGAGCAAGTGAGGGCGAGCATGGCGTCCTCGGATTCTGCAAACGTCGTATTTTCGTTGGGCCAGTAGCCGCTCGAGTATTTCATCCGTGGTCCGAGGACGTATCGGAAGAACTCGGTGGGGACCTCGTAATGCTGCTCATTTGCGGCCGCGGTCTTGATGGCAATCGGGCTGGCACGGAGCTCGGCAACAAAGGCTGAGAGGGCCTCGGACTGGGCGACGGCGTCGGGTCGGGTTTCCTCGCGGAGTTTTTTCCCGAGGAGATTGCGGATCCCGATTCGGATGGCCGGATCCGGGATGAGGTCGTGGGAGAGGAGGTCGTCGAGTGAGATCATGAGTTGGTATTTTTCGGAAACCAGGGAATGAACGGGCTGGTCCGCTCCTGATAGCGGCGATAAGCATCACCCCGGGATTTGAGTGACTGTTCTTCGGACGGGCGGATGCCCGTCACGCATGTGAGAAAGTAGAGCATGAGAGCCGGGCTGATGATCCCGACCCATCCCCAGGGTGAGCCGAGGGCGAAAACAAAATAAGCGACCCAGACGAGCCATTCAAAAAAGTAGTTCGGGTGCCGCGAATACTTCCACAGCCCGAAATCGCAAACTCGACCCTTGTTTGCCGGACTGGCACGGAAGAGGGCGAGCTGGGTGTCTGCAATCGACTCGCCGGCAATGGCGACAAGCCAGAGCACGAGGCCGGCCACCTCAAAAAGTCTTACCCCGCCAACCGGGTTGACACAGGCGATCGCAACCGGGATTGAGAGCAGGCCAATGAGGACAGCCTGCAACTGGAAGAAACCAAAAAACATCAACCAGGTATTCTTCGGAAACTGCGTCCGCAGAGCCGCGTAGCGCGGGTCTTCGTCCGGATGGTGCGCCATGACGCGCTTGTAGAGATGAGTGCCGAGACGAATGCTCCACGCGCAGACCATGGCGGCGATGAGCGAATTGCGCAGCGCGTGTCCGCTGCCGAAAAGTCCGTAGAAGACCGCGACCGGGGCGAAGCTGTAAGACCACCAGATATCCACGATCCCGGCATTGTTCATCCGCTTCGCAAAAATCCAGACGACAACCATGATCGACATGGCCAGCAGTGTGCCGAGAACGATGAGCGGAGTGGGATTCATGAGAGCTAGACGATCGAATAGATGGGTGACGAGAGCCCGATGTTATCCGGTCGGGAGTAAACCGCTTGAGCCACGGTGATATGGCGAGTGCCGAATGCTGCCTCGCAGTAGCAAAAATAGTATCGCCATTTTCGGAGGAAGGATTCGTCGAATCCCATGGCGGTAATCTCCCCGATCCGCGCATCAAAATTTTCCCTCCAGATTCGGAGCGTCCGCGCGTAGTGGGGCGCGAGATCCTCGTAGTCGAGCAGATTCAGGTCGCCCGTCGTCGTGAGGGCCTGGCCGATGCGGCCATTGCTCATCAGCAACGAGCCAGGGAAGATGTGTTTTTGGATGAAGTCCACGCCATCGCGAAGAATCGGGTATTGCCGGTCCGGGCACAGGATGGCCTGAAGAGCCAGAAGGCCGTGAGGTTTAAGTAGTTCCTGGATCTTGGCGAAGTAAACATCGACGTAGCGTTCGCCGACGGCTTCCAGCATTTCGATCGAAACAATCTTGTCGAAGCGTCCCCGGAGCGTGCGGTAGTCCGCGAGCAAAATCTCGATCCGGTCGGAGAGACCGGCGGCTTGGATTCGCGCCGAGGCCTCCGCGAATTGCTCCTCGGAAATCGTGATCGTCGTGATCTTCGATCCGTAATGCCGCGCTGCGTGGATGCTGAAACCACCCCAACCGCTTCCGATCTCGAGAACCTCGTCGGAGGCTTTCAGGTGGAGCTTCCGGCAGAGAATGTCGTATTTGCGAACCTGCGCGGCTTCGAGGGATGTTTCCGGTGCGTCAAAGTAGCCGCTTGAATAGGTCATCGTCGGATCGAGCCAGAGGCGGAAGAAATCGTTGCTCAGATCGTAGTGATCGCGGATATTTTCGCGGCTTGTGCGGAGGCTGTTTGGCCTGCGGTTGTGAATGGCGCGATTGACGACGTTGAAAACGTTGAAGACCCCGGTTCCCCGCTGGCGGTTTGTTTCGAGGGCTTCGGCCTCGTCGGAATTCAGAACAAACCAGGCGATCACCCGGGTCAGATCCGGCGACTCCCATTCGCCCGCCACAAAGCTTTCCCCGAATCCGATGGCCCCGAAGAGAACGCACCGTCGGAAAAATGCCGGGTCGCGAATTTTCATTTCCGCCTGAAGTCCCTTGTAGAGCCCGCCAAAAACGCGCCGTGTGCCATCCGGAAGCTCGACGGTGAGCGAACCATGGCGCAGCTTGGAAAAACTTTTGAGAACGAGTTTTTGGAAAAACATCCTGATGAGTCGAAATTTTACGAACGCTTGGACAGATCGGCCGCGCGAGAGTGATAACTTGTTCCGCGGGATGCCACTTGTCCAGACGGGCCTTGGACTTTTCCGGGGTGTGCGATAGGGAAATCCGGACGGCAGGCGTTCGGTTTTTGCGCTTGACGGCGCGGGTGGGCATCGGATTGATTGCGCGCACTTTGTCAACGACTGAAAATTTGTGCCAACGGGTTCGCTAGACGAGGTTTTCCACCACTTCGCGTGGAGTCTTTCTTATCTGATCGTCCTCCTTGGGCTTTCGGCCTACGGAATCCACCGCTACTCGATCATTTATCTGTTTTTGAAACACTGCGGGCAGCGGGCTGAGCCGGCCTCATCCTTCAAGGAGTTACCGACGGTGACCGTGCAACTCCCGATTTATAATGAAATCTACGTCGTGCGGCGGCTTTTGGAATCCGTCGGCCGCCTGGACTACCCCCGGGATCGTTTGCAGATCCAGGTGCTCGATGATTCGACAGACGAGACGACGGTGGTCGCGACGAGGGAGGTCGAGCGTCTGCGTGCGGCGGGTTTGGATGTCCAGTTGCTGCATCGGGTGCATCGCGAGGGATTCAAAGCCGGGGCCTTGGCCGAAGGACTGAGTGAGGCGAAGGGGGAGTTTATCTTTATTCTCGACGCGGATTTCGTCCCCGCTCCGGATCTCCTGATGAAGTGCGTTCATTATTTTACCGATCCCGAGATCGGGATGGTTCAGGCCCGGTGGGGGCACCTGAACCGCGAGCAATCGCTCCTCACACGAGTGCAGGCGATGTTTCTCGACGGCCACCTTCTCTTGGAACAGACGGCACGGAGCCGGAGCGGAAGATTTTTTAACTTCAATGGCACGGCGGGAATGTGGCGCCGCGCTTGCATTGTGGATGCGGGGGGGTGGCATCACGATACGTTGACCGAAGATCTCGACCTGAGCTATCGCGCTCAGCTTTGCGGATGGAAGTTCCATTTCCTCCCGGATGTCATTGTTCCAGCGGAGTTGCCGGGCGACATGAATGGATTCAAGAGTCAGCAACACCGTTGGACCAAGGGCTCGATTCAGACATGCATCAAACTCCTTCCAGCCATCTGGCGTGAGAAGGATCTGCCGTTGATCATCAAGCTCGAGGCGACGGCGCACCTGACATCAAACTTTGGCTACTTGCTTCTGGTGCTTTTGTGCGTCCTGATTCTTCCGCAAAGTCTCGCGAAGCATGGGGGTTCGCTCCAGACGCTGCTTGTTGATCTCCCAATTTTCCTGGCCACGACCGTGTCGATTGTGACGTTCTACAGTGTCGCCCAGCGGTATTTGAATCCGAGGGGGTGGATGCGCGACCTTCTTTTGATGCCGATGCTTTTGGCGCTGGCGATCGGAATGTCGCTCAATAATGCCCGGGGGGTCGTGGAGGCGATCTTCAAGCGGCCCTCGGGCTTTTCGCGCACTCCGAAATACGGTCAGGGTGCTTTGGGCGACCGGGGAAAAACCATCCGGTATCTTCCGATCCGCTCGCTTCTTCCGGCAATCGAGATCCTCTTCGCCGGCTATTTTGCCTATTGCTTCTGGCGGGCGATTGCGTCCGGATCGTGGACATCGGTTCCATTTCTTTTCCTGTTCCTGCTCGGGTTTGCCTACGTCGCTGCAAAATCGCTCGGGTTTTGGATTCAACAGCCTGCCAGAGTTCTGGCCGTCACGGGCTCCGAGGCAACAAAAGATTTTTGATGAGAAAATCGTTTTTTCTTCTTCTCCTCAGCACGATCTTCCTCGTCGGATGCGGGGGCGACACGCGGCACCGGGTTTACATCAGTGCCACGGATCAGCAGATGGTTGTCCTCCGCGATGGAGAACTGATCTCACGGTATCCGGTCTCTACATCCAAGTTCGGCCTCGGTGATCGTCCGGGCTCGAATGCGACTCCGGTGGGCACCTTCCGTGTGAAGAGAAAGATCGGGGACGGAGCGCCACCCGGAGCGGTCTTCAAGGCCAGGAGGCTTACGGGCGAAGTGATCCCCGTCGATGCGCCGGGTCGGGATCCAATTGTCACTCGCATCATCTGGCTCGATGGTCTCGAGGCAGGGAACCGGCGGGCATTCTCGAGGTATATCTATATTCACGGCACGCCCGAAGAACGGAACATCGGCCTACCGGTCAGCTACGGGTGTATTCGCATGAGGTCTCGCGATGTGATTCGGCTGTATGACACAATCGGACTGGGTGCTCGCGTGATCATTCTGCGCGGACCGCTGCCACCGAAAATGGCTATTCCATCGCCTCCCGCCGTTTTTGATTCCCCGGCGGCACCGGCGAGTTCATACTCCGACATTCATCCAACCCAATAACGTCATGGCAAAATCTGAAGAAACCGCGCCAGCAAACAAAGCCTCGGTCGCACGAACAAAGAACCTCGATCTCGCCCTCCAGCAGATCGAGAAAGATTACGGCAGCGAGGCGATCCGCCGTCTTGGAGACAACTCGGTCTCGGCTGTAGAAGTCATCCCAACCGGGAACATCATGATCGACCGCGCGCTGGGGGTGGGGGGATTTCCGCGGGGTCGCGTCGTCGAGATTTACGGTCCGGAATCTTCGGGCAAGACGACGCTTACGCTCACTGCGATCGCGCAGGCTCAGAAGCGCGGCGGGCTCGCCGCTTTCATCGATGTCGAGCACGCGCTCGACCCGCAATACGCCCAGAAGCTGGGTGTGAATCTCGATGAGCTGCTTGTTTCGCAACCGAGCTCCGGCGAAGAGGCGCTGCGGATCTGCGAGACTCTTGTGCGGTCGAATGCCCTCGACGTCATCGTTCTCGACTCGGTCGCGGCGTTGGTCACGAAGTCGGAGTTGGAAGGCGAGATTGGAGATGCCGTGGTCGGCGCACAGGCCCGACTGATGAGCAATGCTCTCCGCAAGCTGACGGCATTTATTTCCAAGGCACAGACGGTCTGTATCTTCACGAATCAAATCCGCGAGAAGATCGGCGTGATGTTTGGAAACCCGGAGACCACGCCGGGGGGGAAGGCCTTGAAATTTTATGCCAGCGTGCGGATCGATATCCGGCGCATCGGAGCGATCAAGAATGGCGACGGAACGGTCACGGGAAATCGCACACGCGTCAAGGTGGTCAAGAACAAGGTCGCGCCACCCTTCGCCGAGGCGGAATTCGATATCATGTATAACGAGGGGATCTCCAGCACGGGCTCGCTCATCGATGTCGCCTTGGAGAAAAACATCATCGAGAAGCGTGGTTCGTGGCTCAGCTATAAGGGGAACCAACTCGCCCAAGGTCGCGATGCCGGCAAGGAGGCCTTGAAGGCCGATCCTGCATTGTATGCCGAAATCGAGACCGCGGTCCGCGAGGCTCTTGATGCAGCGAAAAAGTAGCCACGGATGAGCGAGGAACTCGATCCGGCCGCATTGGCCATTCGCTCGCTTGGGGAGCGAACGATCTCCTCACCGCTGGAAAAGCTCATGGCGGAGTGCACTCCGGGGCACATGTTCTACAGCGATGATCACCGGATTCTCGTTAACCATGATCTGCCGAATGTCTCGAAGCTGATAGCGGAAGGCCGGGAGTTTCCGTGCTTCGAAGTTGCCGGCCCGAGGCGGAAAATCTTCTTTGATCCTGCGAAGACGAACTGTGCGATCGTGACGTGTGGTGGCCTCTGTCCGGGTCTGAACGATGTGACGCGGGCGATCGTCATGCAGGCGCATTACCGATACGGGGTGCGGCGGATCTATGGGATCCCGTATGGCTTCGAGGGGCTGATCCCGGAATATGGGCACAAGATTCTGAAGCTGACGCCGGACCTCATTGATTCCATTCACGAGTTTGGCGGGACTTGGTTGGGGACATCCCGCGGTCCGCAGGATGTTCCGCGCATGGTCGATCGCTTGGAGGAACTCGATGTCAACATTCTGTTTGTCATTGGGGGCGACGGCAGCCAGCGAGGGGCTCTTGCCATCGATGAAGAAGCCCGCAAGCGGGGCTCACGCCTTTCCGTTGTCGGTGTCCCGAAGACGATCGATAATGACATGATCTACATGGACAAGAGCTTCGGTTATGAGACTGCGGCGGCGGCGGCCGTACAGGCTGTGCGCGCGGCACATACCGAGGCGCGGAGTGCGCGGGGCGGGGTCGGGCTTGTCAAGCTGATGGGGCGGCATTCGGGCTTCATCGCTTGCGCTGCGGCGATTGCGAGCGGCGAGGTGAACTGTGTGCTTATTCCGGAGGTGCCTTTTGCCCTGGAGGGTGACCACGGTTTTCTGGAGGTCATGCGCCAACGAGTCGTCTCTCGCGGCCATGCCGTGATCATTGTCGCCGAGGGGGCGGGCCAGGAACATGTTGGCCCGAGCGGATTGACGGATGCCTCGGGCAACGCGCGTCTCGGGGACATTGGCCACTTTTTGCAAGATCGTTTGAATGGGCATTTCCGGAAGTGTCAAACCGCGATTACGCTCAAGTATATCGACCCGAGCTATATGATCCGGAGTGTTCCTGCGTCGCCGCAGGATCGGATTTACTGTATGCGGCTCGGACAAGCCGCCGTCCATGCGGGAATGGCTGGGAAGACCGGGCTGATCGTTGCGAGGTGGCACAGTGCCTACGTTCACGTCCCGATTATGATTTCCACGTCGGCCCGGCGAACGGTGGATCCTGGCAAGGATATCTGGCTGTCGGTGTTGGAATCGACCGGGCAGCCTGCGAGGTTTTTCTAAGCTACGCGGGATCGAGTTCGCCAACGGCTTTTTCCCATCGGGCCGTCGCAGTTTCTAGGGCATCGCTCACTCCGGCGAGGAGCCTGTTGATCTCGATGGCACGGGACGGATTCTGGTAGGTCGCCGGGTCCTCGAGTTCCTCTGTCAATTTTTTCTGGCGGTCTTCGAGTTCGCGGATCTCAGCTTCCGCGACGTCGACCTTTTGTTGGCGGGCGCGCTTCTCGCGGGCGATGGCCTGACGGGCTTCGGATTCCGCTCGTCTCTGAGCGCGGACTTCTTTCATCCCGAGTCCGGTCGTCGGGCGTTCTTTGGGTGCCGGTGCATCCGGTTGGAAGTTGCCCAGCGAGGCCACCGTGCCGGCGCGGGCGCCGATCGCCCGGGATTTCTCCAGGTAGTAGTCGAAATTCCCCGCGTAGGGTGTGAGGTGACCGGCCTGGACGTGGACGACCGAGGTGGCGAGGGCGCGAATAAAATGGATGTCGTGGCTGACGAAAACCAAGGTTCCCTCATACGGCTTCAACGCACGAATCAGCGCGTCGATACTCGGCATGTCGAGGTGTGTTGTTGGCTCATCGAGAAGCAAGAGGTTTGGCGGATCCAGAAGAAGCTTCACCAACGCCAGACGGCTCTTTTCTCCTCCGCTCAGAACCGAGATCGACTTGAAAACATCGTCGCCCCGGAAGAGAAATGCCCCCAGAACATTCCGTGCCGCCTGCTCGGGAACAGGACGTGCAATGCTCTGCACCTCGGCCAAAACCGTCCGCTTGAGATCCAGTGAGTCCGTGCGGTGCTGGGCAAAGTATCCAATGCTGACATTGTGGCCTGGCGTCCGCTCCCCGGCATCGAGCGGGAGGCTGCCTGCGAGAATTTTGAGAAGCGTGGATTTTCCGGCGCCATTCGGGCCGACCAGCACGATCCGTTGCTCGCGCTCCACCCGCATGTGAAGATTTTCATAAACCACATGGTCGCCGTAGGACTGTCGGACCCCTTCGAGACTCATTACGCGCTGACCGCTTCGCACGGGTTGGGGGAACTTGAAGTGGACAGTCGGCTCGTCGGATTCCGGCGCCTCGATCCGCTCCATCCGGGCGAGTTGTTTGATCCGGTCCTGCGCTTGGGCCGCCTTGCTGGCCTTGGCCCGGAAGCGAGCGATGAATTGCTCCAGGTGCTCGATCTCCTTTTGTTGGTTTCGATAAGCCGCGAGATGTTGTTCCTCCCGTGCCTTCTTTTGCTCGAGGCAGGCGTCGAAGTTCCCATGGTAGCGGAAGAGCTTGCGGTGGCGGATTTCGACGATGGCCTCGCACACCCGATTGAGAAATTCCCGGTCGTGCGAAATCGTGAGAATCGCGCCGGAGTAATTGACGAGTTGGTTTTGAAACCATCCAAGCGTTTCAAGGTCGAGATGGTTTGTTGGCTCATCGAGGAGCAGGAGATCGGGCTCCTCGACAAGAAGACGCGCCAGGTGGGCCCGCATGATCCAGCCTCCGCTGAGGGTCTGGACGGGACGTTCGAAATCGCTCTCGCGAAAAGCGAGGCCGGACAAAATCCGCTTGGCCTTCGCCGTGGCCGCCCCGTCGGCATCCAAGCCTGCCGCGAGCTCGATCACCGTTCCGTCGGCGACGGCAGCGGTTTCCTGCGGGAGAAACCCCGAGCGAACTCCGCGCTGGAGGCTGATCGTGCCCTCGTCCGGTTCATCGTGTCGCAGGAGGAGCGAGAACAAGGTCGACTTGCCTGCCCCGTTCGGACCGATGAGTCCGATGCGATCACCGGCGTTCACCTGCAGGGAGGCGTTCTCGAAAAGGACTCGGCCTCCGAAGGACTTGGTTGCTTGAGAAATCGTGAGCATGAGAAAAGTGCGAAAGACTCGGTCGGCCAAGCCGCAACCGCAAGCTTGGATCCTTGCGGATTGAGACTTTCCTACGCCGCCGTGAACAGGAGCATTTGCTCCTTGTTGACGTCTTCCTCGCCCCGGCGGCTGCGCTCGACCCGGCGGATGTAATAGTCCAAGACCTGATCCGGGATTCCCGAGATCCGGGCTTTGGAAAATTCTTCCACCGCTTTTTCCCACTGCCGCTCGCGGTAGTGCAGGACTCCGGTCCAGAAATGATTGCGGCTTCTCTCACGCTCTGGTGAGAGTCCGTGCTTCGGTGCCAGCACCTCATAAAGTTCGGTTCGGCGGCGCTGACCGGCGGACTTGATGACTTCGATTGGACGAACTTCGAGAGTTTCCGATGCGGGCTCGTAGGTATCCGGGCCGATCAGGATCCGCGACCCATAGGTCCCGCAGGCTGAGCAGAGGCGACGGGCAAACTCGACCGCCGGGCCAGCCACGCTAAAGCTCCCGAGGCGTGCGCCGCCGTAGGCCGCCGCGATCATCTCTCCGGAGTTGATTCCCATACGAAAATCCAGTCGGCGTTGCCACGTGGCGTCGCATTCCTTGTTGAGGTCATCGAGTCGCAAAGCCAGATCCAGGGCCGCGCGGCAGGCTTTAGCGGCATGTTTTTCGTCAGGGATCGGAGCACCGAAAACCACTCGAATACTCTCGCCCCCGCACTCATCGAGATACCCGCCGACTTCGACCAGGTAATCCGACGCGGTCCGGAGATAGAGGTTTGTCATGGCCGCATAGCTTTCCGGCGTGAGGAGTTCCATCAACTCTGGGTGATTGTTGACGGCGACCACAAGCACCGTTCCCTCTTGGAGTGTCCCCGGAAAATCCAGCGGCGTTTCGGAGTTGACCAGTTGGCTGAATGCCGAGCGCGACAGGCGCTGGCCGAAGAGTCGTTCCATCACCTTCTTGCGCGACCCGCTGGCGGTCCTCCCATAGGCGAGGCCAATGCAGAGGCTCGTCAGGACGGCGAAGGCGGATGGAAACGGCGAAAAGAAAACATTGTAGAGCGCAAGGATCATCGATCCCGTGAGGAGCAGAATGACGGCACCGAGGGCGACAATCGTCTTGAGGACGGGGCGGGTGATATCGACCGTTGTCCAAGCAGAAGCGAACGCGAGAAGAAAGATAAGCACCACGTGCGTGCCCTGGGGAATAATGAACGGCTTCTTGAGCTTGTAGGCCTGGAGGAGAACGAGATCCGGTGTGTTCGCCAGCCAGCCGGTCGCGAATAGAAGGATGACGACGACCGTGGAAATCGTTCCAATCAGTATGGTAGCTCTCAGATATCTCATGCGGCGGAGGTCAAACTTTTCCAGAGAGTTGTAGTTTGGCGGCCCGGTTGCAAGCCGCGACTTTCCCCCGCCTCACTTCGGTGGCTGCGCGAGCTTCTTCTCCAGCGCGTCCAACTGCTCGGAAATTCGTGATCCGGTTTGGAGGTTCCCGCGCAGGGCGGCGATCTGAGCGCGGATGGCTGGCACGTTCGCCGGAGTCACCGGGGCGGCGAGTGCCGATTCGATCGGTTCGAGCAACTTCCAATCCGCCAGGTATTTCTCGACGAGCGGACGGTAACCAAGCACCAACGGGTCCTTGCTCTGCGAAGCCAGGAACGCTTTGAACAACCCGGCGGCATCTTGAAAGCTACCCTTTGCTTCCCAGTCCCAAACCCCGAAAATGAGCAGGGCGAAGGCTTCGTTCCGGCCAGTGTAGAGGTTGCGGATCGAAGCCGGTATGGGTTTCCCCTTTTGAACGACCCGACTCGTTTCGACAAAAAAATTCGCAAGTCGCTGATCATCCGGTGCCGAGGAATAGAGTCCGGCGTTCGTGACGGCCTCCAGGTTGGCGAGAGCGGCTTCCTGATCTCCGGTCAGGAGGGCGGCAACGGCCGCGTTGAATAGGGCCCAGTTTTTTTGTGGCTGCTGCACACCCTTCTCATTGGCCAGTCCGGTGAACTCCGCCTTGGCACCCTCAAAATCGCCCTCGCCAATCATCGTCACGCCGGCTTGGAGCCGGGTCTGGGCATCCGCCTCGCTGATGACCTGAACGGTCGCGTTGACCTGCTTGGGGAAAAGGGTTTCCCGGTTGAGAAAGACGGCAACTCCGATCGCCAGAATCCCGAGCAGAATGCCCAAGGAGAGGAAAGCCGACCATTTCCTCGTCTCCGCCGTTTCCAGAACCACACGCTCCTTCGGCTGATGGGGTTTGCGGATTCGCTCGAGAAGTTTCTCGCGGGCGTAGGTCAAATGTCCGATCAGTTCTTCATACGATTGATAACGGTCTTCCGGAGCCTTCGCCATCATGCGATTGATCACATACGCGGTCTCGCTCGAGACATCCGGGGCAAATGCCTGGAGGCTGACCGGTTGGCTCTTCAACTGTTTGAGGGCGACCATCGAGGCTGTCTCCGCCTCATAAGGGGGGCGTCCCGCCAGGGCATGGAAGATTGTTCCTCCCAGACTGTAGATGTCGCTGCGGAAGTCTTCGGGCTGGTTGTCCAGTTTCTCCGGAGCGATGTAATACGGAGTGCCCCAGATTTCGCCTTTTGATTGGGCACCCTCGTCCATAACGATCGCCAAACCGAAGTCCACGAGCTTCGCGGTGTGGGGATCCGCAAAGAGGATATTTCCCGGTTTGATGTCGCGGTGGATGAGTCCGGCGTCCAGTGCTGCCTCGAGGCCTCGGGCGATCTGGATGGCGACTTCGAGCATTTGAATCTCAGCGACACGCCGCTGGACAGTCATCAGTTGATCAAGTGATCCTTTTTCGACCAGTTCCATGGCGAGATAGAACTGGCCATGGTCCTGACCGAAATCGAACACCTTCACCACATGCGGGTGATTGATCGTCGCGGTCATCTGCGCCTCTTCCTCGAGCTTGGCCTGCTCCTCGGCATTCGCGCTGATTTCTTTTTTCAGGATCTTCAGGGCAACGTAGCGGTCGAGTGTCCCATCCATCGCCTTGAAGACCGATCCCATGCCTCCCTCGCCGAGCAGCGACAGGATGGTGAAGTTGTTAAACCTCTTCCGAGCGCGCATCGATTCGCCGCAACTTGGGCAGGCGATCTCGGTGAACGGAAAAATCTGCGAGACGTCCATCAGCTTCTCGCAGGCCGGACAAGCTTCGAGCACTCTTTGGTCGGGCTCGGTGGCTTCGTCGGCGTTTGGTTCCATCGTAATTGGCGGGAAGAAGATTCCTTTGGCCCGGAGGCTTGGGTCGGTTATCTATATAGAGTGCCACAAAAATACAACATTCGGTTGCGCTCCGCAATCTCTAAGCCTTGATGAAAACTCCTGCGACGGAGATGACGATAGATTGGACTTCGGCAGGTCGCCGGCTGGATGTGTTCCTGTCGGCTGAACTTCCGGAGCTTTCGCGTTCCCGTCTCCAAGCTCTGGTGCGGGCGGGAGATGTTCTCCTCAATGGATTGTCGGTGCGTCCGTCCCAGATCCTCCGGGACGGCGACCGAGTGAGCGTGAGTGTGCCCGATGAGCCGATCCCGTCCGGCATTCTCGCCGAGGAGATTGAGCTCTCGATTCTGCACGAGGACGAAGATTTGATCGTTCTGAACAAGCCTGCCGGTCTCGTCGTGCATCCGGGGGCCGGAAATGCCACGGGCACGGTTGTCAATGCACTCATGCACCACTGCGGCGGGCTCTCACTCATCGGCGGAGTCGAGCGACCGGGGATCGTGCACCGGCTGGACAAGGAAACCAGCGGGTGTCTCGTGATTGCAAAAACCGACGCCGCGCACGGCGCCCTCTCCCGCCAGTTCGAGAATCGCACCGTCGAGAAGACGTATCTCGCGGTCGTCGACGGCTGTCCGCGAATGCCGCACGGCGAGATCGTGGCGGCCATCTCACGGCATCAGGTGCACCGTCAGAAGATGGCCGTCTCGGAGCGCGGACGCGAAGCGATCACGCGTTTTCGGGTCATCGCCTCCGAGGGATCGCAAACGCTCGTGGAATGCCGTCCCCGCACGGGGCGCACCCACCAGATTCGCGTCCATCTCAAGCATCTTGGGCACCCGGTCATCGGGGATCCGCTCTATGGGCGGCGTGGAGCCCACACGCGTCATCTTCTCCACGCTTGGAGGATTCTTTTTGAGCATCCGACTACCGGCAAGCGGGTTTCGTTTTCCGCGCCCCTGCCAAGCGATTTTCCGCCCTGGACGCATTCGGCGGCATTGGAGAAACCCGTCAGCCTCCGGCCCCGGCCAAATGTTCGCGAAAAGCGTCCTCCAGCTTGAGCGGATCGACGACTTTGATCAGTCGCCCCTTCACGCTGATGTGGCCCGACGACTTCAGTTTCGCGAATGTTCGGGACAGGGTCTCCTGCCGAGTGCCCAGTTCACTGGAAAGCACGGTCTTCGTCATGCCGATGGCCACCTCGGCAGGCTCATGATCAAGCGGCTTCGGGCAACGCCGGAGAATCCAGTTCATTAGCCGCGTCTCGGCATCTTTGAGAGTGACGTTCTCGAGGGACGAAATCAGCCCGCGCATGTGCTGGCTCATCGAGGCCAGGATCCGGAGGCCGATGTCTGCGCGTTGCTTGAGGATTTGAAGGAATTCCCATTTTGGCACGAGAATGACCTCGCTCTCCCCAACCGAACGGGCATCGGTGAGGTATCCGGTCTCGCTGACGATGCAGTTTTCCGCAAACGATTCGCCGGGCCGGAAGAGGTGGATCACCTGTTCGCGACCATCGGCCGCGACACGGTGGACGTTGATGATCCCCCGGCGAACGATGTAAAATCCATGGGCCGGCTCCCGTTGGCGGAAGAGATACTCCCCGCGTCCGAAGCTCCTTAGCACCGCGAACTCGGCGATCGCAGCGAGGTCATCCTCGGGTAGCCCGGCGAAAACCGGAGTTCTTCGAAGGGTAAAAACGACAGCGGCATTGCGGAGGATTTCGTGCGCATGAGACATCGCTCAGCATTATCGCTGATCGGACCGGAAAAGATCAAGCGAGCGAATTTTGGGACGACTCGGATCAATTCGGCTTTGCTAGCGAATCATAGATCGGTGGACATTTTGCGAGTGTGGGGACGAGGTAGGCGCCGAGACACGCCGCGAGCATCGGGTAGAAAAGCGAGTAGGTCCCCGTCATCTCGAGGCAAATGACGATTCCTGTGATCGGAGCGCGGATGGTTGCAGTAAACAGGGCGGCCATGCCCGCGATCGCGAAAGCCAAGCCGGGGAGGGGAGCCCCCGGCCAGATCGCGATCTGGAATTCCCCGAAACCGAGGCCTAGCAATGCACCCAGCGCAATGATGGGAGCAAACAACCCGCCGGGCGTGCCCGCCACGTAAGAAAGTGGCCCGAGGAAAAATCGCAAGAGGGCGATTCCCAGCAGAAAGGTTCCGCTGCCGCTGAGGATCGATTGGGTCATCTCATCTCCGCCGCCAATGGCTGAAGGCTGGAGCCACCCGACCGTGGCAACAAGAGCCCCGATGGCACCGGCACGAATCGGAACCGGGACCCGCTTCCACTGACCCGTTAGCGCCACCAGCCCGAGAAGGAGACGGTTGTAAGCTACGCCGATGACGCCGATCAGCAGGCCGAACACGAGGAAGAATCCGATCGAGGCCGCCGGGACCTCGGGAGCGTGAGGAACGTCAAAAACCCTCGGCGCTTGGAAGAGTGCCCGCTGAACGAACGTGGCGCTCACGGTTGCGGTCGCTGCCAGCACGAACGAGAGGGGCGTGACCCGCCGCTGGACTTCCTCAAGAATAAAAAGCGTTCCCCCGACCGGGGCGTTGAATGCCGTGGAAAGTCCGGCCCCAGCGCCGGCGGTCATGAGTGCTCTCCAGGCATTTGGCACGCCCGGAAAAAAGCGGCCGATTTTTTCCCCGATCACGGCACCCATTTGAACCATCGGGCCCTCCCGCCCGAGGATGAGGCCGGAAGAAAGTGCGAGGATACCTCCGAAAAACTTCACAGGCATGACGCCCCGATGACAGGGCTCTTCCGTGGTGCGAAGGATTCGCTCCACGTAAGGGACGCCGCTCCCGCGGGCGGTCGGGGCAAATCGCTCGACCAACCACGCAGCGACCGCCGCCGCGAGGGTGCCGATGAGAGCGATTGCGAGCCAACCCAACATTGGCGGGGCGTCAGCCATCGTCGCGACGAGCGACTGGTGGAGCGACACGCCCTTTTTGAGAGCGAAGAGAAAGGCGACACCTACCAACCCGGTCGCCGCACCGACGACGGCGGCACCGAGGACGAGAATGAAGACCGATTTCGGTGGAAAATCCTCCGGAGCGAATGTGACCTCATCGCGCGGGGAAGTCATGGGAGCTGGCGATCTCGGACGCTACAGCGAGGCCGGAGACCCCGGTCCGGCGCCGGCCGCAGCCGACTGGATATTTCGAAGGATTGGGTTGAACTCGGCACCCCAGACACCCAGCATTTTCGTCGAGTCTTCAAATCCGGCGTCGCCCGCATCCGTGACCCGCGTGACGCGGACCGAGAGTCGAAAATCGCTCGAGCCCGGGATAGGGTCGATGACCAGGGTGGCCCGCATCGTCAATGGTGTGTCGTAGCTTCCCCACATGATCTTGCTGAACGTGCCCGCGGGCTTGTCGAACGAAATGGAAACCGGGTAGTTCGCTGGCCCGATCGAGTAACCGGCGCCGGCAAACGCCGATTGCGCCGCCGCGATGATCACGTTGACATTCGTATTTGTCACGGTCACCGAGCCGAGTCCTCCGGATTTTGAGACAGGAGTTGTCAGGCAACCGGCAAGCAGCAGGGGAACGGTGAGAAGGGCGAGAAATTTCATCGCCGGATCATGGCTGGGTTGGCCGGATTTGCAAAGCCGGGATTACGAGACCGTCACGGCCGTGCGGATCGCGGCGGCGATTTTTCCGAACTCGATCGCGGCGGCACTTTCCGGGTGGGATGCGACGGTCGGGCGTCCCGTGTCGCCCGACTCCCGGACGAGCGGTTCGATGGGAACTTCGCCCAAGAGCGGGACCTTCAGCCGGGCCGCCTCGCGCTGGCCTCCGCCTGACCCGAAAATATCGTAGCGTTTCCCGTCGCCCGGGCAGAGAAAGTAACTCATGTTTTCCACAATCCCGATGACCGGGACATTTGTCTTGGCAAACATCGCGGTCGCCTTGCGCGCATCGATGAGAGCGACCTCCTGAGGCGTCGTTACGATGACCGCGCCGCTCAGGGCAACCGTCTGCACGATCGTCAATTGGATGTCGCCCGTGCCCGGGGGCAGGTCGAGGATGAGAAAATCCAAATCGCCCCAAGCGACCTGCCTCAGGAATTGTTGGGTGTAGCGGGTGACCATAGGCCCGCGGAGGACGGCCGGGGACCCATCATCGAGGAGGAATCCCATCGACATGAGGGACACCCCGTAGCGCCGGATGGGGATGATCCGGTTTTCCTCATCCGCCG
>JBMOHW010000016.1:0-31216 GCA_049317665.1 Terrimicrobiaceae bacterium
GCTGCTGGCCGCGCTGGCGGCACTGGCATTGCATGCCCACCTGAACCAAGTGTTTGCCCCGGAACTGCGCGCCTTGCGTGCGATCCAGGCCCATCCCAATGCCACCAGCGACTTGCCAGCCCTCGACAAGGACCTGCCTGCTTTGGCACAACAGGCTTTGCAAGAGATGGACCGTGCCCAAGAAAAATTGAACGCCAAATTGGGGGCGCATTGAACACGCTGGACAAGCCCACACGGGGTCTGCCACGGCGGGTTGCCGTGTCGCGAACCGTTTGCATGGCGATTGGCACGGCCATTGGCATTTTGGTGATCGCCACCGCCCTGCTGATTGCCTTTTTGCAGTGGCGCAATGCGCAGCCCGTGGTGACCATGTGGCACCAAACGGGTTTGACCATCTCCACCCAGTCCCTGGGGCTTCGGGTCAGCGCTTTGTGGGACCAATCACCTGAGAGAGAACAAATCCAACGGGTGCAACAGCTCCTGAACAACGCGCTCTCGTCCCCAACCCAGCCGATGGCCATCGTTTTGCGCGATCAGGGGGGCCAAGCGCTGGCCGAGGGGGCATCCGACCAGGGCCGCTTGGCATGGGGCGAGCTCCAGAAACAGCCCCCCAGTGCACAAAGGGATGTGCAGGCCCAGCGCCTCATGGCTGGCCCCTACCCCATTTGGTGGGTGACCGAGCCATTGGAAACACGATCCCATCGGAAGTTGACTTTGGAGGTGATCTACAACGCACCAGAAGAAGATCACCTCTTTGGAAGATCATTTCTTGTAAACAGCGCGTTCTTCTGCGGTCGCGGTAATGCTTTTGCCCCCCTGGTTTGAAAAAGGGTTGACCTCCCCACTTTCAAGAAGAGGAAGCCCCGCGCGGATCGCAGCTCTCAGCACATCGCTGATAGAAAATTTGCTTCGCTCAACAATTTCCTGCACTCGGGCGAATTCTTCGTCATGAAGTCGCACCTGCTGGTTTTTGTTTAATGGTTTCATGGTCGTGTGATTTGACATCAATTTAAACCAAAAAGATTTTTTATCAAAAAAAACTTTACAACGTAATGAAATAACATACAAATCAGCACATCAAAGAAATGAGAACCATCAGCGTGAAACTCACAGACGATATTGAAGCCCGAACTGAGGAGCTTTCAAAGCGCACAGGAATATCAAGATCAGCGATCCTTCGCCAGGCAATCACAGCAGGACTCTCAAGGGTCGAAGAAGGATTGAACTCCATTCATCCAGATCCCGAAATTCAACCCGCCTGATTCCATGCACGTCGAAAGATAAATCTCCAATAGCGAAATGATCCTCCTCAAGAAACATCAACTGGCCGCCGCCCTCGGTCGTAGCCCCGGCTACGTCAGCGCCATGGTGCGCGCTGGCTTTGTGATGAGATACGGGATGACCACGACCAAAGCCTCCGCTCTTAATTGGCTCGCCGAGAATCCTTCTTTCCGCGCTTCGCACCACTATCCGAGGAAAACCCAACAGCCGCTACGGCAGCCGACAAGTCCTGCGGCCTCAACCGCTGGTATGTCCGGTGAACTAACTCGCTAGAATGATTCAGAAACCTCATGGCCTCAGTCTGGGAGACATTGCCCCTCGCGAGCTGGGTGGCCACCGTGACCCGCGTCGAGTGGATCGAGAAGGGGAGCCCCAATTTCTTGCGGAGGAAAATCCACCAGAACTTCGCCGCATTCGGCGGGAGGTCACACAGGAACTCTGCGCCAGCCTTCCTCTTCCTTGCCGCCAGATCCCGCAAGTCGGGATGCAACTGAGTGGAGAACGGCCGGTCGCCCTTCGTCTTTGCGAAATACAGCACACCGCGAGCCTCGTCCACATCCGCCATCGGCACCCGGCACTCAGTGATACGGCAGCCCTGGCGAGTCGCGATCAGCCAGCTCTCCACCATCCACTCCGGCATCTTCCTCTCCGCCAGCTCCCGTTCCACCAGAGCAGCCTGATCCGCCGTGATCTCCTGCTTTTCCCGAACAGCCGCCCTTTTGAGTCCCAATTTTGTCCAGGGGTTTGCGGAAATGAAGTCCCGCCGAACCGCCTCCTGGAGAATCGCACAGAAGAACTTCACCTCCAGCAGCGCAGTATTGTGAGCCGCCCCATCGGCCTTCCTCTGGCGCATGTAGTCTCCGGCATGGACATGCCGCACAAAAGCCGGAGTGGCCAATTTTGCAGCCGCCAGCCACGCCGACAAGTGCGTCCAAGCATTCACCGCCCGAGTCCGCGACAAGGGATTTGTGAAGTGGTCATCAACCCAAGACTGCACCCACCGATCCCACAAAGCCGAATCCCGGCCAGTGAGCCCATTCTCCCGAACCGCCTGCGCCGCACACTCCCGCCGAGCCGCCGCCGTCTCAGTGCCAACACCCACCCGGCACCGAGTGCTCCGATCCCGCCACCTCCCCGCATCGTCCTTGTATCTCAAAAACCAATACGGAGACCCCGTCTTTCGAAATAGAGAAGCCATACCCCACCAGTGCAGCAACTGCCGCAAGACACAAGAAAGAAAACAAAAGAAACCCAAAGAACACCAAAGAATGCAAAAGAAAAACACCCACCTGTCAGTGTCGGGGGTTCAATTCCCTCCCCAGCCATGTCTTAAAAATCAACGACTTGCGACGTTCTGCCGCAAATCTGCAGCAAGTCTCCCTCTTCTAGCGCTTTCTCCGCTTCCGTTTTTTGCGATCGGGGTGCCTCGGTATTGGTTCCAGTGGCTCTGCGGCGTCTTGATTTTCGGGCTGCTGGCCTTCTCGCTTTACAAGATATTTTTGATCCTGACTCGCTCTCGTCGTGAGTCGGCTCGGATGAAGGAATGGTGGGCTCGGCGGTCGACTCGCTGGTCTGAGGAGGGACGGAGATGAGGCTTCTGGATCTTCACGACTGGGAGGTCGGCTGTCTCTGTGGTCTTTGCGGAGATCAAGGCAAGCACATCGAGGCCGACTTGAAGGATGTCCACATCGGACCGGTCTGCTCGGAGTGCATGATTGATCTTTTGCGGGCGGAGCGGGTCCTTCGGGATTCATTTGCCCCGGCTGGAGGGCGGAACTCATGAGAGAGCCGATTACCCTTCCAGCACAGGCCCGGGCATTGCGATCTCTGACTGGCCTGCCGTTGGCTCATTGCAGGCGTGTGCTTGTGCTGGCCAGAACCGAATTCCACCGGGGCGTGGTGATGAAGCGGCGGGCAACTATTGCCAGAAAGCAACTGGAGCTCGATGAGCAGCCGGTTTCCGGCGAGATCATCGCTGCCGAGTTCGCAAAAATCCGGGCGAAACTTGCCGAGGAGGTCGCATGATCAAGGTCGGAATCATCGGAGGATATTGCCAGCTTATCGAGGCCCTTCAGAACTCGATCAAGCTGGCGAAACGCCGCACAAAAAAGGAGCGGAGAAAATGAGCGACGGACCCGAACCATCCTACTGGCCCGACGTGGCGTTCGATGTGGACAAGCCCGCATGGATCCTCGCCGAGGAGCTGAAGCTCGGTCTGGAAGATGCCGAAAAGGTGTGGGCATGGTATGAGAAGCGGCTCGCTCATGAGGTGGAATGGAAGAAGGCGGAGCAGCTGGGTCGCATTGTGGGTCTGCTGTGCAAGCCGTCTCGGAATATCACGGCACTGGTGCGGTCCCTCGCGCTGGCGGCCGGGCTCGATGAACTCAATGGAACCCACTCACAGTCGGAGGTGGCCCGGGAGCTGAAATGCACTCGGAGCTTGATCTCTCACTATGTGACGGCCTGGGCGGATCTTCTTGATCTGGATGTTTTCAAATTTCGAAAGGTGTCGAGCTCACGCGAGACCTATCGAGAAAGTGCAAAAGCCTCGTGGGCGAAAAGGAAAAAAACTCATGAATAAATTCGAATTGTCGTTGCCGCCAGATGTGGCGGTATTTTCACGGGGGGCGCTGGAGTTTCTCCGGCCTCCCACTCAAGAGGAATGGTCGCAGATCGGACGCTATGTGGTGGCGTCTCGGACCTGCTCACTTCGCTGGATCGCGGACTGGCGCCGGTGCGGCCGGCGGGAGTTCGGCGACGAAGTGGTCGAGCAGGAGGAGAAGCAGCTCGAGATGCAGTTCAAGGACATGAAGGCTGCGGAGGCGATCGAGGCGCTGGAGGGCCGTGGTGCCAAGGCGGCTTCGGATGAGCATGCGTTTGTCGTTTCTCAGCTGTGCGCTTCGCCGGAGGAGGCGGAGGATTGGCTGCAGAAGTCTGAGGAGCACGACTTGTCGGCGCTTGAGCTGCAGAGGTCGATCAAGGCTGGCAAGATCATTCTCGATGAGGATGCGCCGCCGAGGGTGAACGCTCGAGATAAGAGCTCCGGCCTCGTGACGATCGAGGGGATCCGCTCGCAGTTCGACCTCTGGCTCAAAAAGGTGGAGGAAGATGGCTTTCCGGAGGAATGGGATGCCCGCCGCTTGGGAATGGTGAAGAACCTTCTCAACCCGATCCGCGAGACGGCGCTGAAGGTGTCCGTGCTGCTCATGCAGAAAGGCGGTGCGGAATGAGCGAGGCAACTATCACAGAGATCCGCGCACTGATCTGCTCGGCGATGTCGGACATCGGGGGCTCGTGCGAGCGGCTGCGGGAACTCGAGGATGGGGATCTGCGGGCGGCCGTGGTTACGGACTCCCGCGAGGAAATAGCAACGTGGCTTTCTCAGGCGTGTGATCGTCTCGGTGAGGCCGCGCTGCTGGCTGAGAGCGGAGAGTAATTGACAGGGGGCGATGTTCGCCCAGGCGGGAATTTTTTTATGAGCAGGCTGAGTATCGCTGAAGATTTATTGCGGTCGTCTATATCTGACGGAGGGTTTACGGAGTGCCCCGGGGTGAGATTTCACACAAAGGACGGAGGGAAGAAGGATTTCCGGGTGGTGCTGGATGGAGCGCCGACGGGATACTGCTTCCATGCTTCTTGCCAGGGGGAGGTGGAGGCTTTCAACAAGGAACTCCGCCGGCGGATCTGGCTCGAGGAAAAAGGGGATGCGCCGATCAACTCGGCGTGGAGCGGGGTGGCCGCGGCTCCGAAGCAGATGAAGACGGCGCGGCCCGAGATCAATCGGACTCTGCTGGCTGAACACACTCGCGGGGTGCCTGTGATCTCGAAGGATTGGCTGCGGCGGCGGTCGCCTGTGGATGTGGTCGGGGTGAGTCCAGGGCAGTTCCTCGATGCATTGTTCGAGCCGAAGGAGCGGGTGCTGGTGTTCTCCTCGCAGATGTCGCAGGGGGATTTTCTCTGGTGGGCTGGGAAGGGGGGGTTCCGTCTGGCTCAAGAGCGCGGTGTGAAGGCGGTGAGGTCGGAGCTTCCGCCCGGTGGCCCGGATGGCATTTGGTATCTGGTGCAGCCGGTCACGGGGCTCTGGGAGGTGAAGCAGGATGTGAAGTGGTCGGGTGAGGAGAAGAAGACGAGGGAGGTGCGGGCGACCTACACGCGCCGCTCGAAGCAGAACGTGACAGCATGGAGGCATTTCGTGCTGGAGAGCGATGTCCTTCAGGAGGAGGAATGGCTGCGGGTGATCGTGGCAATAGGGATTCCGATTGTGGCGATCTACACGAGCGGCAAGAGGTCGGTCCACGCTTTGCTGCGCTGGCCGATGGAATCAAAGGCCGTGTGGGATGCGACAAGGGATGCGCTGCGGACATTGCTTTGCCCTCTAGGAGCGGATCCCGCTGCGCTTTCGGCGGTGCGGCTTTCCAGGCTCCCCGGATGTCGGAGGGATGGAAGGATGCAGGAGCTGCTTTGGCTTTCGCCAGGTGCGGAGGAATCTCAACGAATCATGCTGATGCCGGAGGTGAGGGAATGAGCGCTCTTTCTGAAGAGGCTCATGCTCAAGTGCCGCTTTCGGTCTTGCAGGCTCTCGGCCCGGCAGCGGAGAAACTGGGGCTTTCCCTGCCTGGCATGTCGAGATTCGCGCCGACAATCAATGTCACAATCCCGATCCGTGATCTCGCGCTGGAGCTCGGCAGGCTTGTTTCGGCGCATCACATTTATCTCTTTGGCGATCGCGTGGTGACTGTCGACGGGGCGGACGGAAAGATCCGGACGATGACTCCTCGGCGTTTCCCCGGCTGGTGTGAGGAGTTCTGCACGTTCCATGCCCCGGGAACGAGGCGGGAGCGGGATTCTCTCAATGTGAATGATGCGGCGCAGCTTCTGGAGATGGATAACTTCAGGACGTGCCTGCGGCCGCTCAAGGCTGTGAACAAGATGTCGCTCCCCGTGCTCCGTGAGGGCGGCGAGGTGGTTTTTCTCCCACCGGGATATGACGCCGAGACGGAGACGCTCACGCTCGGTCTGATCGAGTATGATATGGAGTGGAGGCTCGGCCAGTCGCAGGGCTTTTTCTTAGATTTTTTTGGCACATTTCCATGGAACAAAAGGGACGATGAAAAGGGGGGGCTGGAGAACAACCGGTCCTTCTCTGTGCATCTCGCTGCGATGGTCGGGGCGTATTGCCGGGGATTCTTCTCGCCGGGGACTCTCATGCCGATCATCGCGTATTTTGCAAACAAACCCGGCACGGGAAAAACGCGAATCTGCGAAACCGTCTGGTGCCCGATCTATGGTTTTGCCGCGGCGACGGGAACGCCCAAGGACGACGAAAAGATGGACGTGAAGCTGGCAACGGCCGCCCAGGCTCTCAAGCCATATCTGATTTTCGACGACATCGGCGGCGGCCTGCGCTCGAACTCGCTGAACCGCTGGACTTCTGAGAGCTACCATCAGGACCGGAAATTCCATTCCAATTCTGAGATGTTCGAACTTCCGAACGTCACGCAGGTTTTTGTGACGGCGAATGATTTGAAGACGTCGGAGGATATCTCCCGCCGGGCTCTAATTGCTGAGCTGTTCTTGGATACAGAGGTCAAGGGGCGGGTGTTCAAACGCCGTGTCACGCCGACGATGCTTGCCTCCGAGGAAATCCGGAAGGAGTTCTTGTCCGCTTTGTGTGGATTCGTGAAGCACTGGGACCGTGTCGGCCGTCCGCTGCACAATGCCCCGCTCGAAACTTTTGAGGAGTGGACACAGATCGTCGGCGGGATCGTCATGGCGTGCGAGTTCTACGACCCGCTTCTGCCTCCGGAAGGCGTGGTTGGTGGCGCCCAGGATGAGGATGAGATCAAGGAACTGCTGCTGCTTGTGGCTACCGAAAAGGAAGGTGACGGCGATGTGACGCGCTGCGAGCTGATGCAGGCCGCCCGCCAGCATGGGCTCCTCGAGGATCTGCTCGGCGTGGAGGGTGAGTTCGATGACACGATGAACAAGCGATTCGGTCGCCGCATGCGCCGCTGGCGAGGCCAGAAGCTCAAGGATAACAAGGACCGGCTTTTCCGATTCTCCCACAAGCGCAAGAACACCGGAGCGAACTACCCGCTGGAGTTTCTGTCATGAGCGCACCTCGCTTTTTTAACATCCAAGATCACGTATGACCACCAGCGCGACAGACGCAGTATTGCAATCCGGCGTTCCCGCTGGTGGGCATTACGTGCATCGCTTGGTTCGCGTTTGTCCTGTTTGCGGAGTGGAACACATGAAGCGCAAGCAAAAGAACGTAAATCCTCGATGCTTCAAATGCCAAAAACGCATCAACCAGAAGAGTTACGAAATCAGAAACACTGAGAAGCGCAAAGCGAGCCAAGCAAAATACAGGGAGGAGAATAGGGCTGCAATCAACCTCCGCTCTCGGGAGTGCAAGCGGATATGGATGGCCGAATGGAGGAAAGCCAATCCAACTGCCGCCATCACTCGCGAAAGGGCATTCACTCAAAAGCATCATGGCAGACTCCTGCAACGCCAAAGGGCTGAACGTGAACGGCTGAGTGATACCTACGTGAAAGAGCAACTTGCCAGATACTCAATCTTACGACCATCGGAAATCCCGCAACCGCTGGTCGAACTAAAGCGGGAACACCTAAAACTAAAACGACTATGCAAAAAATCACGAACATCAGCCAACTGAGAGACGACCTAATCGGAGCATACGAAATGCTCAAAGCGGACCCGAAGCGGGTAATCCAAGTGGGGGAACTGGCGAACACGGCAGGCAAGATCATTGCTTCCGTGAAGCTGGAATTGGAATACGCAGCACTCCGAAAGGATCGCCCGACCATCGCCTTCCTCGAATACAAGGGCAACGCGAAATGAATTACGCGAACGATCAAGAGCACCTATGACGCCCGGAAACGCCACTACGCTGCAAATGGAGATGCCTGCCGTCGCCCCCGCTCCGAGTCTGGACGGGGCGGCATTAGGTGACTCGCCTTGTTCGGCATATCGTTGCGTGGTGGTCGATCCTCCGTGGGATGTAATGAAGGGGGCACCGCAGGGCAGACCGGAGGGGGTGCAAATGGCGAGCGAAAAACTTGACTACCCGACGATGAGCGTGGCGGAAATCGCAGCCCTCAAAATCCCCGCCGCCGATGATGCCCACCTGTATATCTGGACGATCAACAAATACATCCGCGAAACCTATGACATCGCCCGCGAATGGGGATTCAGCCCGTCCACGATGCTATTCTGGCTCAAGACTCCGAAGGGAATGGGACTCGGCGGAGCGTTCGTTCCATGCGTGGAACCAATCCTCTTCTGCCGTCGCGGGAAACTGCCGATCAAGTCGAGGTGTAATCGGAACTGGTGGGGATGGCCTCGCGGGAAGCATTCCCAAAAACCGGAAGCCTTCCAGACGGTAGTTGAGTCGGTAAGCCCCGGCCCATACCTCGAAATGTTCGCCCGCCGCAAACGCCCCGGATGGCACTCATGGGGCAACGAAGTCGAGAGCGATATTATTGTGCCGAACAATGATTAACTTACTGCCGTCCGTTATCAAAAAACCTATGGACAACAAAACCAAGCATTTACAGCTTTTGACGGATGTGATCCGAAGAAAGCATTATTCTCTGGCAACAGAGAGGACATATTGCCTTTGGTTCGGAAAGTTTTGGGATCACGCTTTGAAACTTCCGCGCGATTTGTCCCGCGAGAAAAAGCTGGAATCCTTCCTTACCAGTGAAGCGAAGCGGGGATGTTCGGCATCGACTCAGAATCAGGCATTCAATGCCATTCGGTTTTATTTTGCCGAGGTAGCCAAGGAGCCACTCGGGGAAGTCAAGGCCCTTCGCGCTAAGCGACCGGAGCAACTACGATTTGCACCTTCCCGCGAGGACATCCGTGGAATCCTGAAGAACGTGAAGGACGTGAACGGATACCCGACTGCGTTTCTAACTCGCCTGCTTTATGGCTGCGGCCTGCGTGTCCGCGAGCCGTTCAACCTGAGAGTGCGCGATGTAGATCTGGCAGGTTCCAGGCTGATAATACGGCAAGGCAAGGGAAACAAAGACCGAGTTGTCTCAATCCCGTGCTCTCTCATTGAGGGATTCAGGGCTCAGCTCGGCATTGCAAAAGCCATGTGGGAGAAGGATCGATCGAACGGCCTGCCATGCAAACTGCCGGGACTGCTCGGGAGAAAATATCCCGGCTATGAGCATGCCCTGGCCTGGTATTGGGTGTTCCCCCAGCATGTTCCCTGCATTGATCCTCGAGACGGAAGGGCAGTTCGATACCATGCCCACGAGTGCAACCTCCAGCGGGCCGTCAAGGCCGCTGCCAAGCTGGTCGGCATAGAAGGTGTGACGCCTCATCATCTGCGACACTCGTATGCCACCCATGCGCTCGAAATGGGGGCGAACGTCCGAGCAGTTCAAGAAGCGCTTGGGCATGCCTATCTGGATACGACGATGGGTTATATCCACGCAGATGCTCTTGATGTCCGATCGCCATTGGAGACGGTCTGATCCCCTGCAGTAAGCAGGCTTGATCTTGAACTTTGTGACGTCATTCAGAACGTCACTATAACAGCACTCCGGCAACATCACCGATCGGCATCAAGGCGAGGCACGTCGAATTTTAAGTCGATAGTGCGCTTTCTAACGTCACTGAGTGACGAAACGACACGACCAAACGTCACCGCGCAATCATATGGCGCATAGTCAGTTACTTCGTTGAGTGATGTTTATGATGAAAAATGATTCCAGTTCAAGAGTTTTAGAGTATTACACCGTAGCAGGTAGAATCTTTAACTACCCCAAGTCGTCACGCGAGCTCGTGGGGTCTTGGGTCGAGTAAGGAATCTTTTTGAGCGTTCCGCTCATACAGTTTAGAGGGCAGCGCACTCCTTTTCTGAGAGCGTGGCCCGGCACAAAGGGAACGACTTGCACGGTATCGGTTCCGTTTCTGTTCCTTTGACATCTACGGACTTCCGTAATCACCATGCGAAGAGGAAGGGAACAAGCTGATCTGATCAAGGCCGTCGCCGCCAAGCACGGCGTGACTCCTCGTGCCGCTCGGAAGTGGAGGGATTCAAACGACAACCGCTGGATAGGATTCCTTGCGGAACGCGCAGCGGCTGGCTCACTGAGCGCCGAGGAAGTTCCCGCTCAAACTCATGCGGAACTTCCCACCTATACCGAAGAGGAACTGACGCTCGATTGGCAGATCCGCAAGATGAGGGAGAAGGTGGCCGACCTTTCCCGCCGGGCGGACCTGGCACAGAGAGCCGGGGATATCGATTCCGAGATGGCGCTTCGCCGGATGCACATGCAACACATGGAAGCGGCCCGCCGACTGGAGAAGGATGCGCCATCGATCCAGCGGGACAGCGGGGACGTCATTCCCAAGCGACTGGCTCAGCAGGCGATCATTCAATACAGCGCCACGGTGGCGGCCGCTCTGGCGAATCTTCCGGATCGGATCCTCACGCTTCTTCCGGCTATCGAATCCGCTATCTCCGAGAAGATCCGCGATGAGGTCAACGAGGTGCTGAAAGCCGCCCGGGAAATCCAACTCAATGCGGCACCCGGCGTTTGACGAAATCGGCGAGCAGCTCGCCCGGATCTGGGATCCGAAGCGCCGCCCGTCGCCATTGGAGTGGGCAGAAGAAAATGTCTATCTCGATAAACGCTTTTCCCCGCGTCCCGGTCGATACGATTGCACCTACACGCCCTACATGCGCCAGCTGCATGAGTGGTTCGGAGATCCTCGCATCCGGCAGATCAGTCTGGCGAAAGGAGCCCAGATCGCCGGAACCACATGGCTGGCGAATTGCATCATGTGGGCGATCGTGGAAGATCCGGGCCCGATCCTCTATGTCACTTCGACCGGAGACAACGCCAAGAGCTGGAGCGAGCGCGAACTGATCCCCCGGCTGAAAAGCTGCGACGCCATCAAGCCGCTGCTCCCCGACAACGATGACGACTTCCGGAAATCGGAAATGCATTTCAGCACATGCACTCTCCGGCTGACCGGATCGAACTCCGAGGGGAATCTGGCATCCCGCCCGATCCGATACCTCTTCGCCGATGAGGTGGACAAGTGGCCGGATCAATCGACAACCGAGGCCCCGGCGCTGGAGCTGGCGATGGCGCGCACGAACTTCTACAGAAAAATCAGCAAAGTCTGCCTGGCCTCGACCCCGACCGTGGAGGCCGGTGCGATCTGGCAGCAGTTTCTTCTCGGCTCCCAGCACTACTATCATCTCCCGTGCCCAGACTGTGGACATCTTCAGCCGCTGGTTTTTGAGCAGGTGAAATGGCCGGAGCACCATCGGGATCTGGCGGAGGGATGGGATCTCGACGGAGTCGCCCGCGAGGCCACCTACCAGTGCATCTCCTGCAAAAGCCACTGGCCGCAATCCCGCCAGGCGGAACTGTGCAGGAAGGGAGAATGGATCGCCACAAATCCCCGGGCCGTGAGCGATCACATCAGCGCGCACATCTCCTCGCTCTATTCGCCACAGCTTTCGTGGGGGGATCTGGCGCGCCTTTTCCTCCAGAAGAAATCGAGCCCCGGGGGCATGCATGATTTTTACAACAACTTCCTCGGGCTGCCATGGGAGAACAGAGCCGCACAGGTGAAAGAGGATGCGGTGCTCCAGCTGCGCGATCCGTCCTACACCGTCGGCCAGCTGCCGATCGATCCCGTAATAATTACGCTATGCGCCGATCCGGGACAAACCGAAACGCACTGGACCGCCGAGGCCCGGCTGAGCACCGGGGAATCTTATGTCATAGACTACGGCACAGTCTTGGCGATCGAAGATCTCCTATCAGATGAATTTCTCGCTGCCAGAAAATACTCCTTCGGAGAAACAACCCACAGCCCCCGCTTCGGCCTGATCGATTCCGGATACAACACCGAGCGAGTCTATGCGCTCTGTGCCCGCTCGGGCGGATTGTTCATGCCGAGCAAAGGCTCGACCGCCAGCTTCGGCACTTGGACGCAATCGACGGTGAATGCCTACCCGTCGCTCCGGCTGGTGACTTATGTCGACTACACCGCGAAGACGGAACTCTACCTCGAGCGCATCAACAAGAAGCTGCCGCCGCTGCTTCACTTTCCATCGGATTCCAGCAAAGAGTTCATCGACGGCCACACCGGGCAGCAGTTGCTCCAGAATAAAAACTCCCGACTGGCCCCGCACTACTGGAAGAAGGTGGTCTCCGATCACTATGGAGACTGCTCGAAGCTGCACGCCGTCGCCTGGTGGGTGCTGAAATAATTGACACCCGCGCCTGACAAATGGACGAAGCTCAAAAAATCGCCGGTGTAAAATCCTTCCTCAAGCGCACAAAGTCCACCGCCGAGCTGGAGGCCCTTGCGATCACCGCATTTTCCGCAGCCTCTGAAGAGGTCGTGATCACCTCGATCAACTCCGAAGGCGCTGGGACAAGCGGCACAATCTCTTTTCCGAAATGGCTTCTTCTCCAAGCGATCGAGGAATGCCTAGCCGAAGGATCTTCTCCTCGGAAGTTGTGCACGGTGATTGATCGCGGCCAGTATTCATCCCCGCTTTGACATCGCTCTTGAGGCATGGCCTCAGAAATCAAAGAGCAAATCAAAAAATCAAATCGCGGAGGCCGCCGAGAAGGTGCCGGTCGCAAACCCAAAGCCGCCGCCTTCGAGGCCGCCGAGCAGTCGATCAATCGGGGCATCATTCTTTTGAATACCGTCGAGCCACGGAAAGAGCTCACGGAAGCCAGCCGCACGGCGATCCTGAAGAAAGCGCGCTGGCTCTACAACAACGTCGGCGTGGCCGCCTACATCATCGAGCACCTTGCGCAACGTGCGGTCGGCACCGGCATCGTGCCGCAGGCCCGCTCCTCCGATGCGAAGTGGAACCGCGAGGTCGAGCGTGCGTTTGAAGATCGCGCCTGCGGTGAAGCCTGGGCCTTCGATGCGGCCGGAGCCGTGAACTTTTACGGGGCCCAGTCGCTGATCCTCAGACAGGTCGCCTGCGATGGTGATTTCTTCGCGCAGTTTTTGACCACCGCAGAAGGCGCTGCTCGAGTTCGATTCATCGGTGCGGAGAGCGTCGGGAACACAAAGGAGAAATCCGAAAAGTTTTTCGACGGCGTCCGCCTCGATGGCTTCGGCGCGCCGATCGAATACCGGGTGATCACCGATCGCACGACCATGGCCAGCATCGACGTGCCTGCTCTCGACATGCTGCACTTCCGGCACATCCGCCGGGCCGGATATGCTCGCGGGCTGTCTTGGCTGCACAATGCCGCGATCAACCTGCAGGATCTCAGCGAGATTCTTGCCTACACAAAAGGCAGCTTCAAGTCGGCGGCGCAGCTGGCGTTTGCGATCACCAGCACTGAGCAGTTCAAGCTCGGCACAGGATTGAGCGGAGCACAGTCCGCGGTCACCGATGGGGTCAACCGCGAGACGCTCTACAACGGGACCATGATCCCGAATCTCCGCCCCGGGGAAAAAATCGAGATGCTCAAGAACGAGCACCCGGGAACCAGCTTCGAGCCCTTCGTCCGGCACATCGTCGGCGAGGTGGCCCGTGGGATCGGCCTCCCTCCGGAAGCTCTGATGATCTTTGTCGGCACCGCGGGCACAGAGTTCCGCGGGCTCCTGGAGGTCGCGCAGAATTTCCTCGAGCGATTGCAGCAAATGCTGATCGATCAGTTCTGCCGCCGCTTCTGGAAGTATTGGGTCTGGCATGAGATCACCGCCGGCCGGATCAGCTATCCCGGCGACGATTGGTGGCGCCATGATTGGGTGACACCGAAGAAGATCACTGTGGACAATGGACGCGACGGTCGGCTCTACGCCGACCTCCTCGACAAGGGCCACATGAGCTGGGAGCGCTACTCGAATATCCACGGCCTGGACGCCGAGGCCGAGGAGGATGACATCATCAAAGCCTACATCCGCCGCCAGAAAAAATGCGCGGACCTCGGGCTCGACGCTTCGCAGGTGTTTCCAAGCCAGAAGAGCGCTGTCGTTTGACACGCTCGGCTTGGAAGAATGAAAAGCTGGTATGCCATTTCTCCCCGCGCTGAAAGTAACCAAACCGAAATCTCCATTTTCGATGAGATCGGTTATTATGGGGTCTCAGCCAAGCAGTTCGTCGACGACCTCAAAAACGTCCCCGCTGGAAACAGCATCCTGCTCAAGATCCACTCCCCGGGCGGCGAAGTGTTCGACGGCAACGTCATCTTCAACGCCCTCAAGCGTCACGCCGGTGGGGTCGTAGTCCAGATCGAAGGGCTCTGTGCCAGCATGGCCAGCATCATCGCCCTGGCCGGTGCGCCGGTGCGGATGGCGGCAAACGGTTTTTTCATGATCCACAATCCTTGGGGCATGGCCGTCGGTGACGCCGCCGAGATGCGCGACCAGGCGAGTCTGCTGGAAAAGATCAAGCAGAACATGGTGAGCGCCTACGCCGCCAAAAGCAAAAAAGACGAAGTGATGATCGAGGAGTGGATGGATGCCGAGACCTGGTTCACCGCCGAGCAGGCACTGGCCGTCGGTTTCGTGGACGAAATCACCGACGCCCTGCCGATCGCCGCTTCGGCCAACAAGTTTTCCCGCATCGCGAAATTCCGCAATGCCCCCGCGAATTTGACATCCGCCGCACAGCATATGGAACTGACTCCAGAAGAACTCGCCGAAAAAGAAGCCACTGAAAAGGCCGCCGCCGAAGCGGCTGAAAAAGAAGCAGCTGATAAAGCCGCCGCTGAAGCCGCTGAAAAAGAAGCCGCTGAGAAAGCCGCCGCTGAAACCGCTGAAAAGGAAGCCGCTGAAAAAGCCGCATCCGAAGCCGTTGAAAAAGAAGCCGCAAAAGTCGCCGCCATCATGGCCAAGGCAACAGAACGCGACGAGTTTAAGATCCGCGCAGAAAAAGCCGAAGCAGCCCTTGCGATCGCTCTCCTCGATCTCAAAGCAAAAGACGTCGCGCTAACTGCTGAGCAGACCCATCACAACAATCTCCGCCGCTCCCTCGGTCTCTCCGCCGCGAAGATCGTTCCTGTCATCGCGACAGATGGCGGCCCGCAGGAAGACATCGTGGATCGCTACCTCGCTATCACCGACCCCGTCGAGCGTGCAAAATTTTTCCGTGAAAACAAAGCCGAGCTCCGTGCCCGGCAAAGCGGCAGCGGGAAATAAACCACCACATCCAACCAATCAAAAACTAAAATACTATGGCTAACACATTCGACTCCGCCTTGGTGGTAGATACCGCCGCCGAGCAAGCAATCACAGTTCTGCAAGCGCGCCTCGCGCCGCTCGCAGCTTTCACCACGGACTTCTCGTCCGACGTCGTCGATCCTCTCCAGAAGGTGCAGGTCGCCGTCGCTTCCAGCGCCAGCGGCATCACCACGAATCCGGTTTCTTTCGACACCGGCGACGTCGTGCTCACTAAGGCCACCGTCACGATGGTTCACTATTCCGCCGGCTTCGGTCTGACCTCCTCGGAGATCAACCAAGGCCACCGCTTGGAGCGCCTGATGAAGATCAAGCTCGGCGAACTGGCGAACGCTCTCATCGATGCCGCCATGGCTCCGGTGACGACCACGAACTTCGGAGCCGCTGTGGTCTCGACCTCGGCGTCTTTCTCCGACACCGGGCTCAAAGCCATCTTCAGCGCGCTGAAGAACGGCACCAGCCGGGCGCTCGTCCTCGACGGTGCGCTCTACAGCCTGCTGCTTCCGACCGCGCTCACTTCGTTCGTCCCGAGCGACAAAGGCGCCTTCGGCTTCGACGGTGGCATCTACCTCAACAACCGGTTCACCGGTGCGGGTGCCAACATCAAGGGCTTCGGCGTCTCGCCTGAAGCGATCGCTGTGGCCGCCGCGATGCCACGCCTCGAGGATCCCGTCAAGGCTCTCCTCTACAGCAGCTCGGACATCGAAGTCCCCGGCCTCGGGATCAGCGTCCAGTTCAACCTCTGGGGCTCCACCACGAGCCGCGCCATCCGCGCCAGCTTCGACCTGTGCTTCGGCGCAGCAGTCGCTGACACCAGCGCGCTCAAGTTGGTTGCCTACTAAGGTGCCCGCCGTGCTCCAACCGTAACACAAGCAAAGCCCGTCGGGATTCACCCCCGGCGGGCTTTGTCTTTTTTCCGCCTCATGAAAATCGTCCTCTCAATGATTTCGGGCCCGGAAGGGGAAACCCTCGCCCGGTGCATCCGATCCTTCGCCCCCGCCATCGATGGTGTATCCATCGCCTTCGGCTCGGGAAACCAAGACTGCAGCGCCACGCAGGAGCTCATCATCGCCACATGCCAGGAGCTCAATCTCTCACTCACTTCCGAGCACTACACCAATGCGCCAGCCCATGCCGACTGGCCGCACATCGATGACTTTGCGGCCGCCCGCAATCTCTCGCTGAACAATGCCATCGTCGAGTTCTCCCCCGACTGGATCATCTGGGCCGATGCCGACGATGTTCTGCCAGCTCCGGCGTGTGCTGTGCTGCGCGACATCTGCTCCCGCGCCGAGCCGTCCACTCAAGCCATCTGGTCGCCCTACGTTCTCGGAGCGGATGGTCGGCATGTGAAGCGCGAGCGCATCGTTCGGCCCGGCCACCATTGGAAAAACCGTGTGCATGAGCACATCGACTGCCTCATGGAGAAATCCCTCTTCGCCGCGGAGATCCAGATCCAGCATACGCCCGCCATCAACAAGACCGGCTCTCACGCCCGCAACCTCCGCATCCTCGAGAGCATCCCCGAAGCCGAGCGCACCGGTCGCGAGTGGTTCTACATCCACGAGGAATCCGCCGCGATGTCCCGCACCGCGCTCGCCCTGGCGGCCGGCATCGAAGCGACTGGCCGCTCGGATGTAAAGCCCGCGGAAAAATACAGCATCTACATGCGGATCGGCTCATGGATGCGCGACAAAGAAGCCGCAGAACGATCCGTCATGGAATGCATCCGCCTGGACCCTTCCCGCCGCGATGCGTTCGCGCTGCTCGGCAAGCTCAATCTGGAGGAGAATCCGGATCGTGCGCTGCATTTTTTCCGCGCCATGTCCGGTGTCGCATTCAACGAAAACGATAACCCCGCACTTCACCGCTGGCAGGCCCGCGATCTGGAGTGGCTCGCCCTCGCCCGGCTGGGCCAAGATGTCAGCTCGCAACGCCAAGCGCTCTTCCGCGAGCACGGTCGCCAGATCACCGTCATCCATCCGACATGCCGCCCGGATCAGGCGATCCGCCGCCGCGAGGAATGGCTGAGCAAAGCCGAGCATCCGGAAGCGATCGAGTATATCTTCGGAGCCAGTGAGTCCGATCCCGATGTCGTCGAGGCTCTGCGTGGATATCCGCTCGCCCTGGCTGGCAAGGTGCCAGAAGGATACTCGACCGCTGTAGTCAACCACAACGCCGCCGCCGCCGCATCCACAGGCAAGATCGTTATCGTCGCGCAAGATGACATCCATCCCTGCGAAGGCTGGGATATGATGGTCCGATCCCGCCTGCAGCCGCACATGAAGCAGCCACGCGTGCTGCATATCCACGACGGCCACCGGGAAGATCAGATCATGGTCATCATGTGCGTCACCCGGGCGTGGCTCCATGCCCATGGGAATGTCCTTCTGTGTCCCGAATACGATGGATATTTTTCGGATACCGAATACAGCCTCCGATGCTACTCCGCAGGGCAGGTGGTCGATGGCCGCGACATCCGCTTCTTTCACAACCACCCGCTCTTCACCGGAGCGCCGAGCGATGATTCCTACATGCGACAGCAGAATCCCGTCGCCTACGCCAGAGGAAAAGAAATCTTTGACCGGAGAAACCCCGCACCTTTGACATCCGCCTAAGTTTGTTCATGAGGGGACAAGGGAGGCCCGCTGGCGCTCGTTCGCTGGCGGGCCTTTTCTTTGACAGCCTCCGAGGAGTATGACCTCAACCGCCGTCGCTGCCTTCGCCGCCCGTGGCATCGCCGCCCGGGAATCCCTCAATGGCGCCGAGTGCTCCTACCAGAACCACGAGTTCACCGGCACGGCCTCGCCAGAGCGGGATGCCCGCACCCTGCGCGATGGCGGATTCTCCATGGAGTATGACCGCACGCTCCGGGTCGCAAAGTCCGCGCTCTCCATTTCATTCAAACCGGAAACCCCGGTCTCCGTCGCCGGGAAAAACTACCGCATCAAAGATGTGCGCGATGCGCCATTATCGTCGGAGTGGATCCTCGGCCTGGTCCAGATCGCATGATCACGGCCCAGATCGATACCCGTGGTTTCGATGAGGTTTTGCGGAAGCTCGCATCCAGCACGAAGCGTCCCATGCGCGAAGTCACCCTGGCGGAAAGCAAAGCGATTCTCCAGACCACGCTGGACCGCACCAAGATTTTGACTAAGCAGGTGCTCAAGTTTCGCGTGAGGCGGAAGTTCAACCAATACGGCGGCGGAGATTTTGGGCGCGCCTCTCGTGGCGTCACTCCGAAGATCAGCATCGCGCCGAATGTAGGCCGCACATGGTGGGTCGAGCCTGGCCCGAAATTTTATATTGTCGCCGGTGGGGAGCGACGCTGGAGCGATGAACGCTGGGAACGATACCAGGCCGAGGAAGCGGATCGAAAAGCGGACATGCCATCGATCACAGAATCCGCGCTCCGCCGCCGCGGGCTCCCGAAGCAGAGCTGGTATTTTCTGGCTGATACTCTCGGCTACAGTCTGAAGGCCACGCAAGACGTCATCGGCGCAACGGTGAAAAGACGAGAGCTCCGCGAAGTCGTCACTTCGGTTTTGCGCGAGACATCCTCCGAGTTCGAAGTCCACGGCACAAACTATTCGACCTCGACCCAGCGCGCCGATGGCCGAGCCGTGCTGGCCCGCACCATGGAAGGCCGGGTGAAATACTTCCGCATGAATTTAGAAAAAGGCGTCTTTGCCTCCCTCGATCAGATCCACCGCGCCTATCCAAATCTCCTAAAAATCAACCGATAAAAATATGTCATTCCTCGCCACCCGCCTCGAAGCCGCTCTCTGCGGTCACCTCCGCACGATCCTCCCCGGCTTCCCCGTCTATCCCGGCCACAGCAACGAAGTCATGGAAAGCATGCCCCGCTTGGTCTGCACGATCACCAGCGGCGGCGGCCCGCTTATGGATTCCGGCGTCGATGAGCTGGCCGTGGAGATCCAGATTCTCACGGTCGCTGGACAGACGACCGACGAACCAGATCCCGTCTCGACTCTCGCCCGGATCTCGGATTCCATCCGCTCCGCCTTCTGCTTGGACAACCTCGCCGCGCTCAAAGTTATCCTGAACGCGCCAGCATCCGGCCCAGATCTCCGCCCCGTCACCGGCCTCGGTCTCTCCGGCTTGGAATACACCGGCCACAAAGAAGGCCGCGACCCCGAGCGCGCCCTCCATGGCGTGATCCTCACCTACACCGCTTGGGCTCATCTCGAAGCGTAGGCTCCCGAATTTGACACCCGCCGCTTTTCGTAACCCACTTTTAATATGCCACAACTCGGATCCGCCCTTCTCATTTCCACCGCTCCAAAGTTCTCCAACTACGTCGTAGTCGAAGGGACATGGAAAGAAAAAGACTCCACCCAAATGCAGCGCACCGATGACGGTGACGGGAACGTCTACAACTACGCCTTCTGGCAGCCCGGAGCCGATTGCAGTTGCGACCTCGTCATCAAGGGCTCGAACTCCCGCCTTGCGGTCGGCGGCACACTGGCAGAGTCGAGCCCTGGCACCCGCACATTTGTGGTGATCTCGGTCGACACTTCGGACTTCGGCGGCAAGCCGCTCAAGCAAACCGTCCAGCTCGCACAGCACACAGGCTTCACACCAACCGTCGTGACGTAAGGGAGGATTCTCCCTATGTCCGACGCACTGGCCGAATGCATCTTCCACGCCCGGCATACCATCTGCGGAAAGCGGCTTCAGCCCTTCACCCTCTGGCATGCCTGGCTTCTGGATTTTTGCGAGAGTCCCTTTATTGATACCACTCGCCCGGGTGCTGCCGCCGACTTAGCACTGGCCATCGAGATTTGCTCTCAGCCAGCCAGCAGTCCCGCTCGGTGCCAGAAGATCAATCTCCATCCCTCCGCCCGCCTCATCCGCCAGATCTTCGACAAGGGATTCAAAGAAACCGCCGCCGCCTTCCGAGCCTATCTCGCCGACCACGTCTCCCTCCCCCGGTGCTGGGAGAATGGCGGCGGCCGCCCGATCCGCTCCCACATCGCCCTTTACTCCGTCGCCGTTCTCATGCGCCACGGCCGCCGCACCGAGCACGAAGCATGGGCCACAGAATACGGCTACGCCCGCCACCTCGTCCTCGCCCTCGCCGAAGCTGGCGGCAATGAAATCCCGATCCTCTCCGCCGCCGAAGAAGCCGCTCTCAAAGAAGCCGGTCACGTCCTATGAAAGAGGCCATCGAATTCACACTCGGCACCAGCAACTCCGCCTTCAATAGCGGGCTAGCCGCCGCAAAGAGCAGCGTCTCAAAATTCAAAGGCGAAGTCACCGGCATGGTCACCGGCCTCTTCGCAGGCATCGGCATCCAGCAGCTCATCGCCGACTTCGCTCATGTGCAGGATCTGGCCGATGGCTTCGGCACCACCGCCGAAGCGATCCAGCGCGTGCGAGGTGCAGGCGAGCTGGCTGGCACCAGTGTCGATACCATTGCAAAAGCCATGGCCAAGCTGCGCGGCGATGGTGGAAAGGGGCTCGAAAAACTAGGCATCGATGCCAAGGCATTCGCGGATGCCGGAATGGATCAGCAACTCTTGATGATCTCCGAGCAACTTGACAAAATCGAAGAACCACAGCAGCGCATTAATACCGCGCTGGAAGTGCTCGGCACCCGGGGCGGCCGCGAACTCTTACCGATGCTCGCCCAGGGATACGACAAACTGAAGGCAAGCATGGACGCCACAGCCGTCTCGAGCAATGCCACAGTTCAATCTCTAGCTGATGCCGATGACAAGCTCACCGCTTTTGGAAACAACATTAAAGTCTTCTTTGCCGATATTCTGGGCCTCATTTCAAAACTTGCGCAGACATGGGGGTCATTCTGGGGCAGTGCTTTTTCAACAGCGACTGTCTATGTTGAACAGCTAGGCGGAGTATTAGAGAAATTTTTCTCCGGAGATTTCAAAGGTGCTGAAGCTGCCGCCAAGAATTTCGGTGAAAACGTTGGCGAACAAATCAAAGCCGGAGTTGAAAACATAAAAGATATCTGGACTCCCCCGGAGGATCCGGTCATCGCCGCCAAATCCTCCGCCGCCGCGGCGGAAGCACAAGACCCCGCTGCTTCCAGCGGCAAGACCACAGCCGAAAAGATCGCCGACCTCGAAGCCGAAGCCGTCCGCAAGTCCCTCCCGCTCTACGAGCAGATCGCCGCCATCGGTATGCAGCGCCTCGATCTCGAGCGCGCCATCGCCGCAGAGAACGATCCCGATGCCAAGAAGGAACTCGAAGAACAGCTCTTGGCTAATACCAAAGAACGTCTCAGCCTCGAAGCCCAAAGCCGCAAGGATGGCGAAGCGTTCGACCAAAGACTCGCCGACGAAAAAGAAAACGAACTCAAGGCTCAAGAAGCCGACCAAGCAAAAGCCGCCGCGAAGTCCCTCTCCGATGCCAAGCGCATGGCCGAAGAAAAATCCAAGATCGAAAACGAGATGATGATGAAGCTCTTCGATGCCCGCCAAGCCGATCTCGGCTTCGCCTCCGGCAACTCCGGCTTCAGCGGCACCGGCCAGCAGTTCGCGGGAGTCAACTATTCGGCCGTCAATGCCGAGGCCGAGAAAGGCCTCGCCCTCCAAGAGGAGATGAAGAACTACCTCCGCTCCATCGATCAGAAAAACTGGACCGTCGAAATCCCCGAGGCCGAATAAATCCATGCAAGCTACCATTCTAGGCCGCCCGTTCGGATCAGGAGTCAACCAAGCCAAGGACAAATACACCGAGGCCAGCTCCGGATCCGTCACGATCGAGAGCACCTATCGCACGCTATGGGCGAACTGGATCACGACCGCCCCCACCCGAGGCTCCGCCCATCCCGTCTACCCACAGGCAAAGCTGGTGAACAAGACCGCCGAACAGATCACCCCCGGCTGGCTCTGTGACGTGACGCTCACCTACGAGCAACCCGCCCCAGAGGAAAACCCTGCCACCGATAACCAGCAGCTCCCGCCCGAAGAATACAGCGAGAGCGCCAACGAAATCGAGATGCCCATCGAAGCGCATCCGAATTTCGCCACCTTCGCCACCGAGGCAAACGGGGCGATGTTTACGAACTACGGAACGGCTGATGTGGATTTCAAAGGCTGGACAAAAGACAGCCCCTTCTCCGGTTACATGACATTCAAGGTCGGAAGCGTCACCGAGAGCAAGACCACCTACTATTGGCAAAAACCCTCCAGCGTCTCGACGCTTGTCGGCACTTGCTCCGGCCACTGGCTCACCGTCAGCGGCAGCATCGCCCGTCGGTTCCCCTACTGGACCCGCACCATCAATCGCATCTACAGCACGGTCCCCTGGAATACCACGATCTACCCGGGATGAAGCTCGATGACCTAAAAATCCGCACCGCCGGCCTCATCCTACCCGCCCGGTGGAATGCCCTCGTCGACGCCGTCCAGAGCGCCATGATCACCGCCTTCGCCGGAGGCACCTTCGCCCGCACAGCAGGCGGCACGACTCTCTGGTCACGAGGCCGCCCGGGAGGAGATGCTTCCAGTGCTCATCCATTCCAAGTCATATCCCGCACCGTCGACGGTGACTTAGAATATGGCGTCATCTACACCTCCTCACTTTTCAAGTCTCTCCAGCCAAACGACAAGCAAGCCATCACCGGCCTTCTCTCCGAAGATCAAACCACCGGATGGTTCAGCCTCACCTCCGGCGGATACATCTGGCTCGGCATCACGTTCGACTCCACCGGGGCCATCACCACGGCCGCCATTGATAACTCCGACACCGAGACCTTTGACCTGACACAGCCCGCATGGAGCGGCAACGATGGATACTGCGAAGACGATGGGGAGACAGAGCCCACCCACCAAACCAGCCGGAAACTCATTGCCTACATCGTGGCTGGAGATCCTTCCCCCGTTCTGCATCAAGTCATGTTCCACGATCAGCTTCTGCGTAATACCTGTGTGGATGGCAGGCCCGCTCGGTATCCCTTTGATCACGAGGGAGGATATCCGTTGTGAGAGGACTGACATACGGTGATGGCTTTTTTCCGTTTTGCCCATCCGCTGTCGATAAATATGGCGACCCATACGAAGAGTGGGACGGTTCGACCACATATACTCAGTCGAGTGTGTTTCCTTTTCCAAGGTATTCTAAGAAACCATCAAAATCAGCCAGCGAATATATTCCCGTTTATGGAGATGGATCGCTTTTTCCACTGGGGCTAACCCTGGAACAAGCCTCCGAATTTTATTGGAGGTGGAAATCGTTTGCAATTAGGGTTGCCGGAGGGTTCATGCCAGCGTTGACCGTCGAAGAGGTGAGCGTCGAAACGTTTTCCCCAGATTTTACTTTAGGGTCTCCAAATTATACATCGACTACTGAAACAGGGGCTTCTGTCACGCTAGGACGAGACGTTTCTACGTTTCCTGATCCAGTTGTCTTTACTCGAGGAAAATATTTTTCCTCTCCTGATTGGCTGGACAACAAAGAGCAAAGCCTAGTTTGCTCGCCAAGGGCATGGACTTATCCTGCGGTCTCTGGCTGGTCCCCGCCTGAATTAAACGCAAACGACCCTCTAACCACCGGAAGAGTAACGGCGTCTTCTCAAATTACTCTTATGGAATCGCTTCAGCCTGGAGCACCGCCTTCTTTTCCGTTGCTTCCTACTCCATTCAAATCCGCGCCGACTTTTCTTTTCGCCGCAAACAAGTATTGGCTTTTTTGGGATGTGGGATTTTCGTTTTCAATATTTGCGGCTCGAAACGAAAGTCGAAATGAGCCCGAGACGCCTTGGCCAAATCTAGTCGCTATTGATCAAAGAACATCAAAATATCTCATTCATGTTTCGGCAATTAGAGTTCAATCCGCGGCTTTTACTGGCTCGACGATCAAGCGTGTTCCTGTCCAGATTGTCATGCAAGACGGCACCATTGTCAGTGGTAACGTGTATTCGAATAGCGTTTACAGCGAGGACAATGGCGCAGACGGGAGCAGTCCTATTGCAGGATTGACGGCTGATTTTATTCCGCCAACTCAAAGTTTGCGCCCAGTGAAATACTGGACATACGGAGGAATCTACGACGAGGACACCGGCGAGCGGGTGTAACCCCTCCCCCCATTTTGACAAAGCCGCCCAGATATGCGGCTCTACTACGACCTGTCCCTAGAGGCTTTTGTCCAGTCCCCGAATAATCGCAGTGCCGTCACGGCGATCACGCTGAAGCGTGGGAATACGTCGACGGTCGAGTTCATCCCCTGCCGCGACGGAGTAGTTGTCGAGCTCGGGGCCAGTGCCGCCGGGTCGCTCATGTTCAAGAAGTCCACCCAGTTCGGCGGCGAGGATCCGCTCGTCTCCGATGGAGCCTGGACAAAGACCGGCACCGGCACCACCACGATCTACACGTTCGCCCCCGACCTCAACGTCACCGAGCTCAACGACTTCCTCGTCGACGGCACCATCACAGGCTCGGTCGCCAATGCCGCCGCCCGCTACGCTCTCAGCACACCTGTCCTCAATTCCATCTACCGCCAGACCAGCGACGGCACATACTGGCAATGCACCATTCCCGCCTCGAGCGGATCCTCCACCGGCTGGGCCCGCGCCCCTCAAAAAACCAGCGTCTCCCTCATTGGCGAGATCGAGTGGTCCGACGCCGGAGTCTTCAGCACGCCCACCCTCTCCGTCACCGTCAACAACGATGTCATCAAAGGCGGCGAAGGCATCCCCACCACGGCCGTCCCCGCGTATCCCTCGCCGAGCCAGATCCCGCTCCTCCGGCTCGACATCACCAACGAAACCGGCGGCACCGCGACCGACCTCGACGGCATCCCCACGACATCGATCAACCTCTCCACCTTCCCGCTCCTCTACCTGGTATGCACCGGCACGAGCGGAGCCATCCAAGGCTGGCAACTCACCTCCGGCACCGATGCCGAAAACGTCGCCAACGGCATCGTCCGCCCGGACGACTACAACGCCTCGACAAACGCAAAAGTCTGGAAGCTCAAATTCTAATCAAATGAACCGCCTTCTCCCATCCATCCTATTGTTCCTCTCGGTCCTATCCGCCGCCGCGCAGCAATCCATCCGAGTCGACAACGCCACTAAAGTAATCACCGACCCGTCGGGAGTCTTGGCCGCCAACGCCATCCCGACCACGAGCGGCAACAATACGTTCACCGGAAACAACACATTCTCCGGCAACGTGACGGCTGGCAACCTCACCGTCAACGGCACCACCACATTCGGCAATGCCACCCAAGCGCGCGGCGCATTAGGACTCGGCACTCTGGCCACGCAAAACGGAACATTTTCCGGCACCAGTTCCGGCAACAACACCGGCGACCAAACACTCGCTGGTCTCGGCGGTGTAGCATCAACCAACGGCACCGCGACCAACCTCACCGTCAACGGCACACTCACCGCCAACGGCTCAGCGCTGACCAGCCTTAACGGGACGCAAATCACCAGCGGAACGATTAACTCCGCTCGACTCCCGGATGCCGGGCTCGGTGCCGGAGCTTGGGGCGGGGCAGGACGGTTTGTTCAGATCCAGACGGACGACAAGGGCCGCGTCATCTTTGCCTCCGAAGGAAATCTCGGCTCCCTCGCTTCTCAAAACGGCACCTATGGAAATGCCACTGAACTCACCACCGGCACACTCGCCGCAGCACGGCTCCCAAATCTCACCCTCAACCTCTCGGGAACACTCCACAACACGCCCGTGACATTTTCATCCGGAGTCGGCAACGCCACTCTCGCCAACCAAACAGCTAACACAGTTTTTGCAGGCCCATCGTCTGGGAACGCGACGACCCCGACATTCCGCGCCCTCACAAATGCCGACATCCCTTCCAGCCTTGCTCTCAGCGGAAACCTCTCCAACAACGGCACCGCCACATTCGGCGACGCGGCAGCAGATGAGTTCTCTGCCACCGACGACGACCCGCGATTCCCAAACCTGACCTCTTCGACCTACACGGCAGCGGCTGACAACAAAGTCGCGCTCAATGGCGATGTCGGGGATGCGCGGTATGGCGAGATATACGTCATCAATCTGGCCGCCGACCTTAGCTCAAACTCGACTTCGCAAGTCACATCAAACGAATCCGTCACTCTGCCAGCGGGCGCCTACACGGTCACGAGTTACTTCTATGTCGACACCGCATCAACTTCCGGAGGCGCCAATTCGGGCTATACAAACACCGTCGCTCCATCATGGGTATCTGGCCGCAGGAGTTTTTTTGATTCAGGAACGCAGAGCGCAACGACTTTTTCCGCCTTTTCTAGCGTGCGGGTTGCTACAAGCGTAACTGGCCTCGGATCGGCTTGTGACGCGCCACAAAAGACCGCAATGGGGGAAAGCATCGCCTATTTTAGTCTATCCGCGCCAAGCACGATCCGATTCTTCATTTCCCAGCGCAACGCAACAGACGGGGCCAATCCCGCAATTCTTCGAGCCCGCACAATCGGCGTTTTTCGCAGAATCGGAAACTAGCAAATCAATGAAAAAAACCCACCTCATCCTCGCTGCCTGCGTGGCCGCGCTCACCGTCACCGCAACCGCTCAATCGCTTCTAACGACCGCTCCAGAGACGCCCGCCCAGCGAGCCGCCCGCGAACTCCTCGCCGCACCCGCGCAGACCCGCGATGTCATCCTCAACCAGATCGGCGACGCCAACGACAAGCTCTGGCTCTCCACCGATCCGCAAGCCGTCCTCGATCAGCTTGGGCCAAAAGCAGGCCCACTCCTACAATTCAACGCCGACTTCGCCGCTCTTCTCGCGCAAGTCCTCACCGCCCAAAGCGACACCGCAAGCCTGGCCCGACTCCAAGCCATCGCTGCAAAGGCCAAGCCGCTCACAGTCCACGGCAACGGCACGGTCACTATCAATCCAGAGCCAACGCCCACGCCCGAGCCTCAAGAGTGAACCTATCCTCCAGCTTTGGCTTTTTTTAACCTTGTGAAATGTCACTTGCCGCCTGTCCAAAGCCCGGATCCTGCCTCGATCTCGAAGCGCGAGTGGACAAGCTCGACGACCGCACCAGCCGCCAAGAACAAGTCCTCAACACTTTGACCGCCTCCTGCCAAACGATGAAGACCGACCTCCATGCGATCCGCGTCGAAGGCACGCTCAGAAACCAACAGGCGGATAGTTTAACAAAGTGGTTCATGTCGTTAATCATAGTCGGCCTTCTCCAACTTTGCGCCACCGTCTGGTGGGCCAGCAACCTCAACGCCACAGTCACGATGATGGTGGCGAAATCAACCGACATCGAGACACGTCTCCGCCTCGAGGAGCGCGAATCCGCCGCCCGATACAAGCCATGAACAACCACCCCGACCACGATCCCCGCCAGCACGAACCCGCTCCTCCACTGTTCTGGATCATGGTGCTCTTCGCCGCCCTCTGCCTCGCCATGATGCTTGTCTCCGGCTGCGCCGTCCGAGTCCCCATCGGCCAAGATGCACGCTACGGGGAAGTCCTCGTCGGCTATTACCCGCCCTCCATCCTAAACACCCCCAACCTAAAAAAATGAAAAACTGGCAAACCACCATCAGCGGCATCGGCGCCGCCGCATTCTCCATCCTCACCGTCCTGGCCGCGCTCCCCTATCAAATCGGCGACCTCGCCACAGTGATCCCGAGCGAATACAAAGAAAAAGTCTTTCTCGTCTCGATGATCGCCGCCGCGCTCCTGCGAGTCTGGAACTCAGTCGCCGCGAAGGACAAGGCCAAAGGAGAATGAGCCTCCCGATCACTCGCCCGCAAGCCGTCCGAGCCGTCACATGGCTCAAGGCCTGCTTCGGCGATGAGATCCGTGCCGCCGTCGCCGCCCCGTTCTCGATCGATCACATCTGCGCGATCGCCTGCCAGGAGACAGCCTACTTCTGGCTCCCCTTCATCGACAAGATGACCCCGTCCTCGGTTCTCGCCCGGTGCGTGCTCGACGCCACCGGCAATACGCCGCAAACCGCCGGCCAGCGCAATGCCTTCCCCAAAAATACCGCCGCCTTCCGCGCGAAATTCGGCTCAGTCTTCACCGACCAGCTCATCGAGGAAGGCAACAAGACCCGTATCGTGAGGGGGTTCAAACCGTGGTCGCAGCTTTACAACGGATACGGGATCTTCCAATACGACCTTCAATTCGTCCTCACCGACCGCGCCTTCTTTGAGAACCGCATGTGGTATGACATCCGCAAATGTCTCGACCGCTGCATGGGCGAGCTCCGCCGCACCTACGCCCGGCACGGCACCATCCCCGAAGCCATCCGCGCTTACAATGGCTCCGGCCCGAAGGCCCGCCAATACCGCGACAACGTCCTCGCCTACTCGAAAATTTCCGCAACGTGTTGATTCCATGAAAACGCAACCACCCGCCTGGACCATCACCCGCGAAGGCCCTCACAGTTACACCCTCCGCTTTAAGATCAGGTCCCGCACCGAGCGGCCCCGGATCCTCCTCCAGACCGACGAGCATTTCGACAACGCCCACACCGACTTGGCCAAGCTCCGAGCCGACCACAAAGAAGCCGTCGCGCTCGGATGTCCCATCCTCAAATTTGGCGATGTCTTTTGCGCCATGCAAGGCAAATGGGACAAGCGAGCCGATGAGAACCAACTCCGCCCCGAGCACCGTGGCGGAAGCTACCTCGACAAACTGGTCAACACCGCCGCTTCCTTTTATTCGCCATTCGCGAAGAACATCGCCCTCATCTCTGGGGGCAACCACGAAAGTTCCATCCTCCTCCGCCACCAGACCGATCTCACCGAGCGGCTGGCCGAGCGAATGCGCATGGCAGACTCCCCACTGGTCGTTGGAGAGTATTGGGGATTCGTCCGCATCGTCGTGGAGTATTCAAAAACAAACAGATATTCTACCGTCCTGCACTACCATCACGGCTACGGGGGCGGAGGCGAAGTCACCCGCGGAATGATCGATAACAACCGCACCCGGGGCCAATACCACGCCGACATCTACGTCTCCGGCCACATCCATCGTCGAAACTGCGACGAGAACATCATCACCGCTCTTGGCCAAGACCATAAGATCCAGCGCCGGACTCAGCTTTTCCTCCGCAGCGGAACATACAAAAACGAAATCGACGGATGGCATGCCATGCAAGGCCGCGCCGCCCGGCCGGTCGGCGGCTGGTGGCTGGATCTGAAAGCCTGCGACACTGGCAGTATGCAGCCAAATGCTTTCCGAACTTAATCGGATAACGAAATGACCCGCGAAGAAGTCTGGCAAGCCTACTGCGCCCGCCACCCAGAGTTCGCCAAGCCGGACGCCCCCATCCGACTCACCGCTCGCGGACTCCGCCAGCTCTTCGACGAGACATGGCGACACGCCAGCCAACCGCCGCCAGAGCGCGACATCCCCGAGTTTTTCAAAAGCGTCTTCCGATGAAAGATCCGGCCCGCACCCGCATCACCGCCATGCTCGAAATCAGCTACGATGCCGAGTGCCATCTCCTCAGTGACGACGAAGCCGCCGGAGCTCTCAAAAATGCCATCTCCTCCAGCGGATTCAAGACCGGCTGCTGCCACGTCATTTCCCGCGACCCCGTCCCCGAAGAACCGGACGACGACGACTGCCCCGTCGGCGGATAAAGGCTATTCTTTCGCGGTGAAGACCTGAACGATCTGACCGCCGTATTGCGGGCCCAAGTCCTTCGTCCCCTCTTCCACGGCCACGACCTGAATAAACTCACCAGAAGCCGGTTTCCTTTTGTATCCCTTCAAAAGCCCCTCGATCGATGTCGCCCTGATCGTCTCCTCCATGCCTGGCATCGGTAATCCAGATGCACTTCTCGATTGATGGTAATCCTTTTCACAAACTGAAACGCGCAATCCCTCGGGATGACTGCCGATCACCTTAAACCATCTCGCATCCTTGGCCACAGTCTTCTTCTCGCCCGCCGATTTATTCGCCGCCAGCTCCGCTTTCACCCGGCTCTTTAATTGAAAATCTTTTTCCACATCTGCCCAAGGCACCACCAAAGACTTCCCGCTCTTGTCCCTCAATGCCACGCCATCCGCGCTCGTTCCGGTCACCCGTGCATCTACCAATCTCGTGCCATTGTAGGAATAAGACATCATCGGGCTCGCATCGAATCCAAATGCAAGCGGACTCAATAACATAATGACGAAGCAAACTTTTTTCATGGTGTAGATTTTTTAGTTTTTCCCCGGCCTGAGTAAACTGAGGACAACAGAACAGGCCCCGCACTTCCCCTGCTGTCCTTCTGTTTTCCCAAAGTTTTATACTCAGATGGAGCATCCGCTATCGCAGATGTTTTTTGTGAGACAATCGCAGCAAGGTATGTCTGCGCGAAATTAGACAACGAACGATTCTCAGCCGCCGCCAATGCCTCGATCTCTTGTTTCATTTCACCCGACAGGGAAATCGTCAGGGTAGTCATCCCTTCCGCCCGGTTGTGGTTCCGCTTTTTCATACTCAAAATCTAAGCGACCGTAAGAGAAAATACAAGAAGTTATTTTTTTTCAAAAAAACTATTGACTGCCGTAAGACGGCCCGTTAATTGTCGTGAGCATGCAAGACGAACAAACGACATTGACGGTGAGCCTTCCAGAGTCGCTCCGAAAAGAAATCGAAAACCAGGCGAAGAGAGAGCACCGCTCAGTGAGCAACTACGTGCGACTCCTGCTCTCCGAGATCCTCGCGAAGAAATCACGCCCCGCCTGATTCCATGCACGTCGAAAGATAAATCTCCAATAGCGAAATGATCCTC
>JBMOHW010000017.1:0-29963 GCA_049317665.1 Terrimicrobiaceae bacterium
CGAAATGCGTCCAGCTCGACACGGCCTCATCGCCCTTCGGCGGCACGCGCTTGGCTTCTGCAAAAAGATCCCAGTCCGTCTTGAAGAAATTCGGGTCCCCCGGTTTTTCGGTTCTGTTTTCGTTTTGGAACGAGCTGCTGGCGATGCCCCACCAGAACGGACCAGTATCCAGCTTCTTGGCTCCCTTGGGGGCCTCGACACGAGGGGCTGGGGGAGGGGTGACGCAACCTGTGAGGCCAAAAACGATCACCCATCCAAAGAGTAGCACCTTGTTCACGCGGACATGTCTTCCACCCGGCGCGGGGAAAATCGAGCCTTTCTCATCGCCAATCCGAAGATTTTTCGGCACAATGTCACATCGTTCAGAACCGATAGCGGTCCTTTGAGACGGCAAAATGTTTATCGTCAATTTCCAAATGTCCCTCCGGCCTCTCTCGCAACCGAGTCAACGGAATGTCCCCGCTCAATAGTCTCGTTCTCGGGCTCGGACTGTTCTTTCTTGGTCTTCAATTGGTCGGGCAAAACCTTCGGCAGCTGAGCAGTGGCGGGTTCCGTCACTTGGTCAAGTCCGCCACGCACACTCCGGTTCGCGCCGCGCTCCTCGGAGTCGTCGCGGGGGCGGTTATGCAGAGCGCGACAGCCGTGACTTTTGTCATGGTGAGCATGGTGGGGAGCGGGCTAATTCAGACGCCATCTGCCCGGATTGTTGTCGTGTGGTGCAATGTCGGCCTGACGGCACTGGCATTTCTCGCCGCCATTAATATCCACCCGCTCGTCGCCTATATCGTCGGCTTCGCTGGGATTCTCATGGGCTCCGTGCGCGTCAAGCCGTGGAATGCCGTTGCGGGAGCAATTCTCGGGGTGGGAATGATTCTGTTTGCCCTCGGCCAGATGGGCGAGGGGGCGGCACCGCTGAAGGACGCCGCATGGTTCCGTGCCGGGATCGACTTCGCGCTTGCATCTCCCGCTTCGTCATTTCTCTGCGGCATCGCGGCAGCCGCCATCCTGCAATCCAATACCGGTGCGGCCATGCTGGTCATCACGCTGGCCGGAGTAGGCGCGATTCCCGTCGAACGCGCCGTCCCGGTGATCTACGGAACAAATCTCGGAGCGATCCTGCTGAGGTTCTTTCTCGCGTCCGGAATGAAGGGCGCGCCACTTCGGCTGGTCCGGATGGAGGATTTTTTCTGTGTGCTCAGCGGGGTCTTGATGATGACGCTCTTCTTTCTCGAGGCAGCGGGGATCCCCCTTGTTGCCTCGTGGGCTCGTGCCTTTGGCGCTCCCGACACTCAGCTCGCCGTGGTTTTTCTTCTGTCAAATCTGATCCCTGCGCTGATTCTGACTCCGGGTCTCGAAGTCGTCGCCGGCTGGCTCAAACGCATCTGGCCTGGCGAGCAGCCGACCGCCTCGCTTCTCACCTCACAGGCCCTCAGTGATGCTTCTACGGCCCTGGATTTGATTCCTCGCGAACTGGCCCGCCTCATCGCCGGAATCCGAGCCGACGCGAGGCCGAGTGAATCGACGGATCCGGAGAGCCGGACGTCCGAGGCATTTCGTCAGCAGGCGAGTGCTGTTGAAAAATTCTGTGTCCGTCTCGCGTCGGATTGTTCGTTATCGAGGTCCGAATCCACGACGCTTCAACGCCTGCGTGCTGGTCTTCATACCATTCGACAGATCGGCGAAGCCGTCGCCGAGTTCTCCGACGCGGTTGCCGCGCTGTCTCCCGAGATCCGCCCGGTTGCGGGGGATCTGACCGCCACCCTTCACCACTATCTGAGCCTAGCCGTCCGGGCGACCGATAGCCTCGAATCAGGCGCGATCACGGAATTTCACAACGCCACGAAACACCACGCCCCAGCCGTCGAAGTCGCCCGTGCAAACTTCAAAAAATCGGCCCTGACATTTCCGACCCACGCCAGCCTCTCCCTCGCCGCCCTCCTCGATAATTTCGACATCGCCATCTGGCTCATCCATCGCCTCGCCAAACTCGAAACGCGGATCCTCGGAAACGAACCTCTTTGAAAATGGTGCGCGATGCAGGGTTCGAACCTGCGACTTCTTGCGTGTGAAGCAAGCGCTCTACCACTGAGCTAATCGCGCGAATGGAGGAAAGGCTACGTGTTTTTCAACCTCCAAGGCAAACGGAAACGAAATATCATCGCGAATCCGAGTCGGGCGCAAAGGGATTTTCCGGGGAGCAAATCCGGGCGTGGAATGGAATTTGCTCGCTTCCGGTGAGGGAGAGTGTTTGAAGGCTCTCCGCAAACGATATAGAAACTACTGAACTCATGAACGACGCCTTCCCATCGCACGCCGAAACCGGACTTTACCGCTCCGAGAACGAGCACGATTCGTGCGGGGTGGGATTTGTCGCGCAGGTGAGCGGTCGGCGGTCGAACCGGATCCTGCGGATCGGGCTGCGTTCGCTTTGTAGTTTGATGCACCGGGGGGCTCTGGATGCGGATGCGAAGACCGGGGACGGGGCGGGGATCATTACGCAGATTCCTTACCGTTTGTTTGTGCCTGAGGTGAACAAACTGGGGCACAAACTTTTCCAGGAATCCGACCTAGCGGTAGGTGTGATGTTTCTCCCGCACGATAATGCGTATGCTCAGGCGCGGGCTAAGGCGATTACGCAGGAAGTTTTAGAAAAGCGCGGTCTGTTCCTTTTTGGATGGCGCGAGGTGCCGATCAATTTGAACGTCCTCGGCGAGAAGGCCCAGATGACGATGCCGAGGATTGAGCATGTTTTGATCGGGCGCCCGTGGGGAATGGCCGACGACGACTACGAGCGGCGGCTTTTTCTGGCGCGGAATGAGATCGAGGATGCGGCGGCGGCTGACAAGATCCGGAATTTTTACATCCCGTCATTTTCGCATCGGACGATTGTTTACAAGGGTTTGCTGGTCTCGGCCTCGCTGGAGAAATTTTACCGCGACTTGTCCGATCCGCACTACGAGACCGCGCTGGCTATCTACCATCAGCGTTACAGCACGAATACGTTCCCGACGTGGCCGCTGGCCCATCCGTTCCGAATGATGGCGCACAATGGCGAGATCAATACAATCCGCGGGAATCGCAATTGGATGCAGGCCCGTGAGGCCGAGCTCCGTGCGGATTTCTGGGGCGACGATATCCATTTGCTCAAGCCAATCATACAGCCCGGCGGCTCGGATTCCGCGAGTCTGGACAATGCGCTCGAGGTGCTCACGATGAGTGGACGGAGTCTACTTCACTCGATGACGATGCTGGTTCCGCCGGCTTATCGGTCAGATCCGAAGTTGTCACCCGAACTCCACGCCTTTTACAAGTTCCACCGCCTACTCTGTGAACCTTGGGACGGTCCGGCGGCGTTGTGCTTTACGGACGGGCTTACCGTCGGGGCCTGTCTCGATCGCAACGGTCTGCGGCCGGCGCGGTATAAGCTCACGGAGGATGGGATTTTTGTCATCGGGTCCGAGGTCGGCGTTTCCGGGCTGGATCCGGCAACCGTGGTCGAAAAGGGGCGACTGGCACCGGGCGAGATGATCGCCGTGGATACATCCGGAGGGAGGCTTCTCCGGGATCGCGAGATCAAAGATGCGCTGGCGGCTCGCAAGCCGTATGGGAGCTGGATTGAAGGGAACTTGATCGAGGTTGCGCCCGTGTCGTCCGCCGAGGTGGCGGTTCCGGCCGGGGAGACCGATATCCTCACGTTGACACAGCGCCAGATCGCGTTCGGTTATTCCAGTGAGGAAGTCGAAATGATCATCAAGCCGATGATCAAAGACGGCGCCGAGGCGGTTGGTTCGATGGGCGACGATACGCCGCTGGCCGTGTTGTCGCTCAGACCCCGTCTTCTTTACACCTACTTCAAGCAACTCTTCGCCCAGGTCACGAACCCGCCGATTGATCCGATTCGGGAGAAACTCGTCATGTCGCTCTACACGGTGCTCGGATGGCGTCGCAACCTGCTGGCGGAAACTCCGGATCATGCCCGGCTCGTCATGATCGAGTCCCCGGTCCTTCTCGACGGCGACCTGGAACGGATTCGTGCGATTGGCGGCGAGCACGTCGCGACGAACGTTTCTGTTTTGTGGAATGCCGCAGACGGCCCGGACGGGCTTGAGGCCGCGGTGCGGAGGATTTGTCGGGATGCCGAAGCCGCTGTGGATTCGGGAGCGCGGATCGTCGTGCTGTCCGACCGCGGGGTGGACCACGCGAACGTCTCGGTTCCAATGTTGCTGGCCACCGGAGCGGTCCACCACCATCTCCGGAGAGTCGGCAAGCGGATGAAAGCATCGTTGATTTGCGAGACCGGCGAGGCCCGTGATGTCCATCAAGTCGCCTGCCTGGTCGGCTACGGCGCGGCCGCGATCAATCCCTATTTGGCTTTTGAAACCGTCCGTGAAATTTTGGAAAAGCAGGGAGACACATCCGGCTTCGGAGCCGCCTGTGTGAATTTAAGGAAGGCCCTCGAAGCCGGGCTTCTGAAAATCATGTCGAAGATGGGGATCTCGGTCGTGAACAGCTACCGGGGGGCTCAGGTCTTCGAGGCCATCGGAATTTCCACGAAACTGGTCGACGAGTGTTTTTCGGGAACGTCCACACAAATCGAAGGCATTGGCTTCCGCGAAATTGCCGGGGAGTCGCTTGCCCGCCACGCCCTTGCGTATGCGAACGCCGTGCCGGTCGAAGAGCCCAAGCTCGACGATCCGGGTTACTATCGATTTCGTCGGGGCGGGGAGATGCATGCCGTCACCCCACCGGTCATCCAGAGCTTCCATGCCTTTGTAGGCATCAAGGGAGCCGACAAGGCAGGGAAAGCGGAAGATTACAAAAAGTATGTGGATTCCGTGCTTGCGAACCGTCCGGTGGCGCTTCGGAACCTTTTGGAATTTGTGCCGACGAGGGTTGCTCCGGTTCCGCTCGAGGAGGTCGAGTCGATTGAGGATATTCGGCGGCGGTTTACGACGGCCGGAATGTCGCTCGGGGCGTTGAGTCCCGAGGCGCACGAGTGCCTAGCGATCGCGATGAACCGGATCGGCGGAAAATCCAACAGCGGCGAGGGTGGGGAAGATCCTGCGCGGTTCAAGCGTCGCGACAACGGAGACTGGGCGAACAGTGCGATCAAGCAGATTGCATCGGGACGGTTCGGTGTTTCCGCAGCGTATCTCGCATCGGCGAAAGAAATCGAAATCAAAATGGCCCAAGGTGCCAAGCCCGGCGAGGGCGGTCAGCTTCCGGGTCACAAGGTAAGTGGATACATCGCCAAGCTTCGCCATGCGGTCGAGGGCGTGACGCTCATTTCCCCGCCGCCCCATCACGACATCTACTCCATCGAAGATTTGGCGCAGTTGATCTACGATCTCAAGCAGGTCAATCCTCGGGCCAGGGTCTGTGTGAAGCTCGTGGCCGAGGCCGGGGTCGGAACGATTGCCGCCGGTGTGGCCAAGGCTCATGCGGACATTATTCTCGTGAGCGGGCATGAAGGCGGAACGGGGGCTTCGCCTTTGAGTTCGATCAAGAACGCCGGGGGACCATGGGAACTCGGTGTGGCCGAGACCCATCAGGTTTTGATGCTTAACGGGCTCCGCAACCGCGTGACTCTCCGGACCGATGGCGGAATGAAGTCCGCAGAGGACATTGCCTATGCCGCGTTTCTCGGAGCCGAGGAATTTAACTTCGGAACGGCGGCCCTGATCGCGATGGGATGTGTTTATGTGAGACAGTGTCATTTGAATACCTGCCCCGTCGGTGTCGCGTCTCTCGACGACCGGCTCCGCGCGAAGTTCAAAGGTCGACCTGAAAACGTCGTTGCGTTTTTCAATGGCGTCGCAGGCGAACTGCGGGAGTTGATGGCGAAGCTTGGCTTCCGAACCATCGAAGAGATGGTTGGAAAAGTCGAAAACCTGCGCCAGCGGACCATTCCAGATCATCCGAAGGCGAACACGCTCGATCTTTCACGGCTCCTGACCAACGTTGTAAAGGACGACACCTCTGCCGTCCGGCATGCCACGAGGGCGAGGAACGACGGCCCCGAGGATCGCACACTCGATGAGATTGTTCTCCAGGACGGGAAGGATGCGATCAACGATGGCAAGCCGATCGTTCTCTCGTATAAAATCACGAACGCAAACCGCTCGGTGGGCACACAGGTCTCCGGAGAGATTGGTTATCAGTGGGGCGAGGAGGGGATCCCCGCCGGCACGATCGGACTTCGGCTCACCGGCAGTGCGGGTCAAAGTCTCGGGGCGTTCCTCGCGCCGGGCGTTCGGATCCTCTTGGTCGGCGAGGCGAATGACTACGTCGGGAAGTCGATGAGTGGAGGGGAGATTATTCTCAAGCCCCGGGCTGGGAAAAAGTTTGTTCCCCACGAATGCATGATCCTCGGAAATACCGTGATGTATGGTGCGACCGGCGGGTTTCTTTTTGCGAACGGCCGGGCCGGTGAGCGGTTCTGTGTCCGGAATTCCGGAGGAACGGCGGTTGTCGAGGGGGTGGGTGACCACGGTTGCGAATACATGACGAATGGCACGGTTGTCATCCTCGGTGGGACCGGGAAAAACTTTGGTGCCGGTATGACCGGGGGCGTTGCCTACATTCTCGATCTCACGGACGAGTTCCCGCCTCTCTTGAATCCGCAACTCGTCACCGCCACTCGTATCAACGCGGAGAGCGACATCCAGAAGCTGCAAGGATTAATCCAGCAGCATCTGGCCTATAGCGGGAGTGAGCGGGCGAAGTTGGTTCTCGACGACTGGGCGAATCTCTTGCCGAAATTTTGGAAGGTGAGTCCGAGCATTCCGGCCGCGAAGCCAATACCCGAGCCGGCCAAGGAGGCGGAGGCAACAGGCACTGTGATTAACGAAAACGTGATCGCCTCGCGCTAGGTTCGCTTACGTCCGCCGCATCGTCGTATCGCGGAGATACTTCGCGTCGTCGCGCTCTGGATAGTCGAGTGTGAAGTGGAGCCCGCGGCTCTCTTTCCGGCTTAAAGCACAATCAACGACGAGGGACGCGACGGTGACCAGATTGCGGAGCTCGAGTAGATCTGTGGAGATTTTGAAATTCCAGTAAAATTCCTGAACCTCTGCGTGCAGATTCCTCAGGCGGGTGGCTGCCCGCTGGAGGCGCTTGTCGGTGCGAACGATGCCGACGTAATCCCACATCAGACGGCGGATTTCTTCCCAGTTGTGTGCGATGACCACGAGTTCATCCACGTCGCTGACATGTCCGGCCCGCCACTCGGGAAGGTCGAAATCCACACGCGGAGGCCGGTTGCGAGTGGATTTCTCGTAGGCCCGGTGAGCGATCACCAAGCCCTCGAGGAGCGAGTTGCTGGCAAGGCGGTTGGCACCGTGGAGGCCCGTGCAGGCGACCTCTCCAATCGCATAGAGCCCGCGCAGGGACGTCTCGCCATTGAGGTCGGTTTTGACTCCGCCGCACTGGTAGTGCGCCGCCGGCACGACCGGGATCGGCTCGATGGTCATGTCGATACCGTATCGGAGGCAGGTCTCGTAAATATTCGGGAAGCGCGATTTGATGAAGTCCGCCGGTTGGTGCGTGATGTCCAGATAAACGCATTTACTGCCACTGCGTTTCATTTCGGCATCGATGGCGCGTGCGACGATGTCACGCGGGGCGAGTTCTTTTTGGGGATTGTGATTCTCCATGAACCGGCGTCCCCGCGCATCAATCAGGCGGCCACCCTCGCCGCGAACGACCTCGGAAATGAGGAACGACTTGATATCGGGGTGGTAGAGGCAGGTGGGATGGAATTGGATGAATTCCATGTTGGCGATCGTCGCCCCGGCCCGCCAAGCCATGGCGACGCCGTCTCCCGTCGCGACATCCGGGTTCGTCGTGTAGAGATAGACTTTTCCGCATCCGCCGGTGGCCAATACGTTCACATCACTTCGGAGGGTTTCGACGTGTCCGGTGGCCTCATTCAGCACATAAACTCCGACGCAGCTATTCTCCATCGCGTAGCCGAGTTTGCCGGTCGTCAAAAAGTCGACCGCCATGTGATTTTCCATGACCTCAATCGAAGGATGCGCGGCGATCCGGTCGAGAAGTGTGCGCTCGATTTCCATCCCGGTGGAATCCTGGAAGTGCAGGACGCGACGCTTCGAGTGACCGCCCTCTTTGCCGAGGTCGAGCTCGTGTTCACCATTCATCGTCTCCCGGCGATCAAAGTGCATTCCCATTTCGATGAGGTCGGAGATCCGCTCCGGGCCCTCCGTGATGACGGCCCGAACGGCATCCTCATGGCAAAGCCCGGCACCTGCCGCGAGCGTGTCCCGGATATGAAGATCAAACGAATCCTCCTCACTCACGACGCACGCGACGCCGCCTTGAGCCCATGCGGTATTTGAATCGGAACGACCGCGTTTCGTGACGAGCGCGACAGTGCCCTTTTCCGCCGCGCGAAGAGCAAACGAAAGGCCGGCAATGCCGCTTCCGATTACGATGGAATCAAACTCTCTCATCGGGTGGGCGGCAGGGCGATGTTGTCGATCAAGCGGGCGCGGCCGAGGTAAACGGCAGCAGCGAGGCGTCCTGGGACGGAGCGGTTTCGGAGCGGTGCGAGAGTCTTCGCATCCACGGCCTCGACGTAGTCAATTCGAGCGCCCGGAATTTTCGCAATGCCGGACTTTGCGATTTTCAAGACATCCGACAGACGAGTGGCGTTGGCCGCCTTGGTGAGTGCCCGGAAAATTCCGGGGGCCACCGCGCGTTCCTCGTTTGTCAGATAGGTATTGCGTGAACTCGTTGCGAGTCCATCGCGTTCTCGCACGGTCGGATGGCCGACGACATGAATTGGGAAATCCAAATCACGAACCATTCGTCTCAGGATCGCCAACTGTTGCCAGTCCTTCTCGCCGAAGACGGAAATCGTCGGCTGGGTAATGAGGAACAACTTGGCAACGACCGTGCAGACTCCACGAAAGTGTCCCGGTCGCGACCGTCCGCAGAGCGTTTGCGATAGCGTCGTTTCGTCCACGATGAGCGAACGATCATCGAAATACAGGGTGGCCGGGGAGGGGAGGAAGACCGCATCTGCTCCCGATTTCTGACAGATCGAGAGATCGCTTTTCAGCGGGCGTGGGTAAGAGGAAAAGTCTTCATCCGGTCCGAACTGGGTTGGGTTGACAAAAATCGAAACCACTACCGCTCCATCCTTCCCGGCCAGTCGACGAGCCCGCCGAACAAGCGCTGCGTGGCCTGAGTGCAGGGCACCCATGGTTGGGACGAGAACAACATTCCCCGAGCGAGCGTTGCGCCAGCGGCGGAAGGTGGGAGGAGTGCGAAACGTCCTCATCATCCTCGCGTCCGCCGACGATAGAACTTCCGCGGCACGGAAATCAGTTCGCCGGAGCTGCTGGGACAACCGGTGTTTCGGTCCCCGCAGGAGCGATCGGAGCGGCTTCAGCCGGCGGTGCGACGGGCGGGGGCGTCGAAACGGCCTGAGGGACTGGTGCGCTGAGGAGGCGTTCCTGAACAGCCGTTTTTCCACCGGCGGATTTCGCGGTGAGGATGGAGAGGAGGAGGGTGATCGCGAAAAATCCGATCGCGAGCCATGTCGTAAACTTGGCCAGAACGTGAGTCGTTTGCGCACCGAAAATGTTGTCTGTGACACCTCCACCGAACGCCGCTCCCAAGCCCTCGCTCCGGGGACGCTGCATCAGGACAACAAAAACCATCAGCAGGCACAGGATGACGTGCAATGTGATGAGGGCGGGCATAATGATCGACATAAGAGTGAAGGGACATACCTCACGGGCGGGACGTTGTAAAGTCCCGAGGCGCGATTCCGGTCGTTCTACGCTTCCCCTTCGCGAACGCTGACGATGATCGTGTGGCCGTTGAGGGTGACCAGATCGCCCGATTGAAGTTTCCGGCGTTTTCGCGTCTCGATCTCCGAGTTGACGGTGACTTGGCCCTCGCTGATCAGGTATTTTGCCTCGCCTCCGGTATCCGTGAGTCCGGCAAACTTGATGAACTGGCAAAGCTCGATAGGCACCTCGCGGACGGTGACGGGTTTGGGATCTTCCATGTCGCCGAGATTCGAATGTGGTTGCGGATTCGTCGAATGAAATCTGACCGTTCAATTCCCTGCGAGCAGGGCGCGGGCGTGGGCGAGCGCGGAGGCCGCCGTGCCGCCGAGCATCCGGGCGATTTCGTTTTCGCGGGCCGCGCCGACAACCGGTTCGAGCGAGGTTGATGTGCGATCTCCGGAGGTATCTTTTTTTACGACAAATTGTGTGCCGGCAGCCGAGGCGACCTGGGGGAGGTGGGTGATGCAGAAGACTTGGTGGGAGGTGCCAAGGTCACGCATTTTCGCTCCGATCTTAGCTCCGATTTCGCCGCCAACGTTGGCGTCGATTTCATCAAATATCAGGATCGGAATACTATCCTGCGTGGCGAGCGAGGTTTTCAGTGCGAGCATGACGCGGGAGATCTCGCCGCTGGAGGCAATCGCACGAAGCGGGCGTTCCGGTTCGCCGGGATTTGGGGAAAACAGGAACTCGACCTGCTCCGCGCCGTGCGGGCCGGGATCCGCCAGCGGCTCGAGGGCGAGTGAGAATCCCGCCTTGGCGAAGCCGAGATCCGCGAGGTGGTTCTTGACGAGTGCGGCCAGCTTGGGTGCGGAGGTCGTGCGTGCGCGGGTGAGCTTCTTGGCGGCTTGCGAGACGGCCTCGGATGCCCGGGCGATCTCGCCATCGAGTCCGGCCCCGCGTTCTTCGCGGCTGCGGAGTGATGTGAGACGCTCCCGGGCATTCGCCCCGAATTCCATCACGGCCTCGAGGGATGGGCCGTATTTTCTTTTGAGGGATTGGATGAGATCGAGCCGGGCCTCGATTGCGGCCAACTGGGTGGGGTCGGACTCGATCTTCTCGGCGTATCGTTCGACCGATCGGGAAAAATCTTGAACGGACTCCGAGAGCGACGTGGCCGAGTCTGCAAGGGTTCCGGCGGCGGGATCGAGGCGGTGCATCTCGCGGGTCAGTCTTGCCACCTCGGTGAGGCGGGAGGCGAGCGAATCCTCGGATTCTCCCGCCACCGCGAGGATCTTCGCGCAGATTTCCGCGAGACGTCGGCCGTGGGATGCCGCGGTCTGGCGGGCGATCAGGGGTTCCTCTTCCCCGGGCTGGAGGCTTGCCTCATCGATCTCTCGGACTTGATGGTCGAGGAGATCGGCCTCGCGGGTGAGTGCGGACGAATCGTCGGAGAGGCGATTTTTTTCAGCGACCAACTGCATCCAGTCGTGCCGCGCGGCGACGTAGGCGGCCCGCAATTCCCCCGCGGATGCGAAGGAATCGAGGAGAATCATCTGCTGATCGCGGGAGAAGAGGCTCTGGTGATCGTGCGGTCCGTGGAGGTCCACCAAAAGATCTCCCACATCGCGCAGGGTCGCAAGGGTGCACGGAGATCCGTTGGCAAATTGCTTCCCGGTTCCGGATGTCGTGATCGTGCGACGGATGATGAACAATCCCTTCTCGCAGGGTTCGATTCCGGATTCCTCCAGCAATGAATGAACCGGTGACTCGTCCGGTAGGGAGAATGCGCCCTCGACGGTGCAGGTATCGGCCCCGGTGCGGACGAGGGATTTGTCGGCACGCTCGCCGAGGAGAAGTTTGATCGCGCCGAGAATGATGGATTTCCCGGCCCCCGTCTCTCCCGTGACGGCCACACAACCCGGACCCGGCTCCCAGAGCAGGCCCTCGACCAGCGCGAGGTTTCGAATTCGCAGGGATGCGAGCGTTGCGGACATTTGGCAACTATGCCACTCTGCCAAACGAAAGAAAAGCGATGCGAGAGATCGAAATCACATTTTTAGGCACAGGCACATCGCACGGAATTCCGGTGATCGGGTGCGAGTGCCGGGTTTGCAAATCGACGGATCCGCGGGACAAGCGCCTGCGCACGGCGATTTTTGTGCGGACGCCCGAGTGTGCGTTCTGTGTCGATACTCCGCCGGACTTTCGAACGCAGTGCCTGCGCGAGGGTATCCAATCGCTCGATGCGGTCGTCTACACCCATTCGCACAGTGATCACATTTTGGGGTTCGACGATCTTCGCCGATTTTGTGAGGTCGAGGACCGGCACATTCCGATTTATGGATCGACAAGGACGCTGGCCGATCTCGCGCGGGTTTTCCAATACGCCTTCGATGACAGTCCAAAATTCCGGACGTATGTTCGGCCCGAGGCCCACACGATCAATGGCCCATTCCGACTGGGAGAGACCGAGCTGGTTCCGATTTCTCTCCCGCACGGTCGGATCGAAACCACCGGACTGGTTTTCCATCGGGGCGGTCGGAAGCGACTGGCTTACATGACCGATTGCCAGGCCGTTCCGCCCGAGGCCGAAGAAGCGGCGAGGGGAGTCGATGTGCTGGTGATCGATGCCTTGCGCCATGCCCCGCACTCGACGCATCTCTCGATTGAGGAAGCCCTCGAGGTCGTAGATCGCATTCAGCCGGAGAGGACCTACTTTATTCACATGTGTCATGACCTAGGACACAGCATGACCGAGGGCATGCTGCCGCCGGAAATTCGATTGTCGTATGACGGGCTTCGCATCCAAGTGTAGCCTCGTGGCCGCCCTCGCGCTCCTTGCGATAGGGGCGGACTCGATGGGGGCTTCCGGTCGCGAGGCAAACGCGACCGTTGTCGTCTTCAATCGAAACGATCCCGACTCGAAAAGCTTGGCCCAATATTACGCCGGTCGGAGGAACATTCCCTCCGCGCAAGTCGTCGGGCTCGACTGTCCGGCGTCGGAAGAGATCACACGGGCCGACTATGACGTGTCGATCGCCGGTCCGCTCCGGTCGATGTTTGTGAAGAAGGGGTGGTGGACGATGGGTCGCGATGCTCGGGGGGAGAGAAAAGTCACGGCGACGAAAATTCGCTTCCTGGCCATCATGCGAGGGGTGCCGTTGAAGATCAGTCCGGACCCGACGATTCCTCCGGCGACATTTTTGCCCGGACTTCCCGATCTCATCGCCTCGCGCAACGACGCGGCAGTTGATAGCGAACTGGCGACACTTGGAATGCCGGTCCCGAGTGTCAGCGGGATTTTTCCGAATCCGTATTTCCGCCGGTTCACTTCGATTCTCGACAATCCGATCGACCCTGGATTCCTTCTGCCCGCGCGTCTGGACGGGCCATCGGCGATCATCGTCCGGGCGATGATTGACGATTCGATTTCCGCAGAGACTTCCGGTCTCTGGGGATGGGGCTATGTCGATGCGCGAGGCATCACGTCCGGGGGCTATGCCGAGGGCGATCTCTGGATGAACAATCTGGCCAACACGATGCGAACCGAGGGCATCCCGGTCATCTTCGACAACAATCCCGACACGCTTCCCACGGGGTATCCGGTGACTGACGCAGCGGTGTATTTCGGATGGTATGCGGAATCCGTAAACGGTCCATTCGCCGACCCGGCCTTTCAGTTTCGGCGCGGCGCGGTGGCGGTGCATCTGCACTCCTTCAGTGCGGCAACCCTGCGGAGTGCGACGGCGCAATGGTGTGGGCCGTTGCTGGCGCACGGGGCGGCGGCCACGCTGGGGAATGTTTACGAACCCTACCTGTCGCTCACGGCAAATTTCGATGTTTTCCAAGACCGCCTCATGTCCGGGCTTACGTTGGCCGAGAGCGCCTATATTTCCCAGCGTGCTCTGTCTTGGATGGGAACGGTTGTTGGGGACCCGCTTTATCGTCCGTATGCCGCGTGGTTCTCGCCGACACCCGACAAGTCCAATCCGTGGCAGCTTTACCGTCTGATTGTGAAATCAACGGCAGGTGGTCCGCTCGCGGTTGCCGACAGACTGAGGGACGCCGCGGTAGAATCCGGCAAGAGTCTGTTTTTAGAATCCTTGGGAGCCGCACAGTTTGACGCTGGTGCGAGGTCCGATGCTCTGACGAGCTTTCAGGCCGCCGCGAAGCTGGCGAAAGACCCGCCGGTTCAACTTCGGATCAATCTGGAGATTATTGGCGCACTTCGCGCCCTTGGACGTGGAAATGAGGCGACGGTGCTCGCCAACACGACAGCCAGCAAGATGGCGCCGGGGCCGCAGCGCGATCTTCTGATCCCGTTCGAAGGTCCGGTGGCGGCCACACCGACGCCGACGCCGATTGCGTTGTCCTCGCCGCTTCCAGAGATAACGCCGCTGCCGACAGCGACACCGACGGCAACGCCTTCAGCTACCCCGAAGCCGAAAGGCACTCCGCTCCCGCCGCCTCCGATTCCCGATCTTCAGCCATGAGCGCTGAAACGACACTATCCTACGATGTGGCGCTAGGCTTGTTCGGCGTGGAGGAGTCGGTTCCCCCGCGAATGCCGGAGATTGAGATTCAGGCGCGACTTTTCAATGGGGAGTTCGGCACACATTGGATAACGACTCGTGGAGCCGGGGTCGAGGTGGTTCACTTCGGCGAGTGGAATCGGGAGGCCGGACCGGATTTTCGAGGGGCGCGGTTGCGCTTTTCCGATGGTTCGGAACGGGACGGCGATATCGAGGTCGATGTCGACCCGCGTGACTGGGAGAACCACGGGCATGCGAGCAACCCGGCGTTTGCGGGTGTGCTTCTTCAGTTGTTTGTTCACGCGTCCGGCCCTCAGGCGTTTGCTCGGACTTTGGAGAACCGCGAGGTCGTCCAAGCCCGACTGGACATCAACGAGCCCCGGGCGCGTCCTCTGAGTCGGATTCCCGGAACCGTCGAGCGCGAGGCTGCGGTGGCGATGATCGAGGAAGCTGCGGATTTTCGTCTTCGTCAGAAACAAACGGCGTATTCCACGGCCGTCACCTTGCATGGAGCCGATACGGCCCTTTTCCATGCCATCGCCGCCGGGCTCGGATACAAAAACAACTCTGTCCCGTTCCTTCTCTTGGCACAGCGGACCGGGATTCGAGTGGCGGGATCGGCCTCGGGGGCTGCCCGGCTTTTCGGGCTCGCGGGATTTCTTGAGCCACGAACCTTCGACGCAGCCGATGGAGTCACGAGGGATTATTTGAAGCCGCTTTGGGAGGATTGGTGGGCAGTGCGTGACGGGCTGGCCCGGCTGGTTCTCCCCGGCAGTGTTTGGAAGCTTTCCGGGCTCCGCCCCTCCAATCATCCGCATCGCCGCATTGGCGCTCTGGCAGCGGTTGCGAGGGGATTTGGTGACCTGCGTCGGGCGGCAAAAAGGGATGGGATCCGCGGCTTTGAAAAGTTCTTCGACGGGTTGACTGACGAATATTGGAGTCGCCACTGGAATCTCTCGGCGGCTCGTCTGGATCGGGATCTGGCCCTTGTCGGTGCCGACCGTGTGCGGGATTTGGTGATCAACGCCTGGATTCCCTCACTCCCTCTGGAGCTTGCGCGGGAGGAACTCGCGCGTCGAACGGGCCCGACAGCCAGTGGAAAGGTCCTTCGTGCTTGCGAGTGGCTTATTGGAGGGACCGATGCCAGGCTTTTCAAAACCGCGCTGCACCAGCAGGGGTTGCTCCAACTCTATTCGGACTTCGGATCGCTGACGCCGATTGAGGCGTGGGTCCGGATTCGATCTGGTGGCGGTCAGTCTACGTAAGTCTGGAGCCGGTTCCGCCAGCCTGGGAGCCATTTGGCTTCGTTCCGATCCGGCGGGGAATTTTTGACGCGGCGAGTGAGAACCTTGTCGGCAGCGGCTGCGAAGGCCGGGAGTGCCGGGCCCGAGGGAGACATGGTCTGTAAAACCTGCAGCAATCCCCACCCCGCTCCGCCATAGCGCTCGGAGGGGTTTACGCCCTCGCCCTTGAAGTTTACGTAATCCATGAGCGCGTAGAGCCCGAGCGGCTCGGCAGCGACCCGGCGGAAATTGCTCTCGATGGTTGCCCGCTCCGAGGAAGGTGCTGCGGCGAGCATTTTTGGGAGGGCGTTTTCGAGTCGAATCGCTGCGTAGCGGGCCTGTGCGGCGACGGTGCTGCTGAGGAGTTTGCGGAGTTCGGTGAGACGCGGACCGTCGATCTCCGCGATGAAGGCCGAGCGGGTGCTCCAGGGACATGGACCCATTGCCCAATCCGGAACCTTCGAGCCATTGGCCGCGAGGAATCGGACGAGGCCCGGAAAACTTTCCTCGAAAGGCCCGCGCTTGCCCTCTGGATACCAGATGAAATGGGCGATTCCGAGTGATGGAAATTCCTCGCCCTTGTTCCATGACGTGAGGCCCGAGACGGTGCCAGCGCATTCGTTTTTCCAAATGCGCTTGCCGATCTCGAGTGCCTGCGGGTCACTCAGGCTGACGGTCGTGGCGGATGCGAGGGATGGGAGGAGAACGGCGAGGAGGAGCAGGATGCGCATTCCAGAACCTAACAAGATTTTCGGCGTATGGAAAAAAATTCCTTCAGAAGTCCCCCGCATTCGTCGGGAAGAACGCCCTGAGTGATCTCGCACTGGTGATTGAGCTGAGGCATTTGGAGAATGTTGATCAGCCCGCCAGCAGCGCCTCCGCGAGGATCGCTGCATCCGAAGATCACCCTCCGCAACCTCGCATGAACAATGGCCCCGGCACACATCGGGCAGGGTTCTTTCGTCACGTAGAGATCGCAATCCGTGAGCCGCCAGTCGCCGACATCGGCTTCCGCCTGCGTGATCGCGAGCATTTCCGCATGGGCGGTGGCATCCTTGAGCAACTCGACTTGATTCCACGCCCGGGCAATCACGGTTTCGTTTCGCACGATGATTGCGCCAACCGGCACTTCGTCGGCAGCGAAGGCCTTACGAGCCAGCCGAAGGGCCTCGCGCATGTAGGATTGATCGCTCGCCAGTTCCATCGCGTCACGCTATACGAAAAGGATGCAGCAGCGCAAAACTATCGTGGCTCCGTCGATTCTCGCGTGTGATTTTTCCCGTCTCGGCGCGGAGGTGGAGCGCGCGACCGCCGCCGGGGCCGACTGGATCCATTGCGATGTGATGGATGGGCACATGGTGGATAATATTTCGTTTGGTCCGGCATTCGTAGAGGCGGCGTCGCGACATACGGATCGACCGCTGGATGTGCATCTGATGATCACGAATCCGGATCATTACGTTCCCCGATTTTGCAGAATCGCCGGATCGATCACGTCGCACGTCGAGGCCGATCACGACGTGAGCAAAACCCTCGCGCAGGTCCGGGCTGCGGGTTGTCTCGCCGGTCTGGCCATCAGTCCGCCGACCGGGATCGATCGGGTGGTGCCGTTTCTCGGTCAGTTTGACCTCCTCCTGGTCATGACGGTGAATCCGGGGTTTGGCGGCCAGCCATTCCTTCCCGAGATGATGGAGAAGGTCCGTCAGGCTGCGGAATGGCGGGCTGAGCGCAGGCTGGATTTTCACATCGAAGTCGACGGCGGGATTCAAGTCGGAACGGCGGCAACGTCGATTCACGCGGGTGCGAACGTTCTTGTCGCCGGCACGTCGGTCTTCAAGGCCGTGGACGCCAGCGCGGAAATTGCCGCCTTGCGCGCTGCGGGTGGGAATCAGTAGCCTCAGCGGGCATGAACGAACTTTCCTCCACCATCGACGAAGCGGCCAGAGACAGGAAAATCCTCGAGTCCTCCGCGAAGAATATTCACGCGCTTTTGAGCGGCAGCACGTCGCCGATTTATCTCGACGCGGTGCAAGAGCTCGTCACGACCGGTAACTGGAAGGAACTCGATAATCGATTCTTCCGGACGTTGGCATTTGGAACCGGCGGACTCCGCGGAAAGACGATTGGAGCGCATGTGACATCGGTGGAAACCGGCGAGCCGCAGCCGCTCGGATGTCCACAGTTTCCGTGCGTCGGCACCAACGCGATGAACACCTACAACATCAGCCGGGCGACTCAGGGGCTGGTAACCTACGTGAAGGAACACTTTGCGGCGGCTGGACGGACAGGGAAGCCGGCGGTGTGCATCTGTCACGATACGCGATTTTTCTCCCGCGAGTTCGCTGAGCTAGCGGCGAAGGTCATTACCGATATGGGTTGCAACGCGTATCTTTTCGAGGGCCCACGTTCGACGCCGCAGCTTTCGTTTGCAGTGCGCTACGTCGGGGCCCAAGCCGGGATCAATCTTACGGCCAGCCACAATCCGCCGGAATACAACGGCTACAAAGTGTATTTCGAAGACGGATGTCAGGTCGTCGAGCCCCACGCCTCAGCGATCATCGACCGTGTGCAGGCCGTGCCGGGTGAGGATTTCACTCCGGTTCCCGAATCGGAGCGCGGCGAGGTTTTTCCGATGGGTGTCGAGATCGACGAGGCCTACATGGCCCGCCTCGCGACGCTGCCGATCGACCCGGATTTGATCCAGCGCGAGAACTCGCTCAAGATCGTCTACACGCCATTGCATGGGGTTGGGGCGGTCATCATCAAGCCGATGCTGAAGCGGCTCGGTTTCCAATGCGATGGCGTCGAGGAGCAGGAAATTCCGGACGGCAGGTTCCCGACCGTCAAGTCTCCGAATCCGGAAAATGCGGAAGCACTCACCATGGCGATTGCTCAAGCCAACGCGACCGGCGCGGACCTTGTGATCGCGACCGATCCCGACGACGATCGGATGGGAATCGCGGCCCGCGACGCTGTGGGGAACATGGTTTTGCTGACGGGCAATCAGATCGGCTCGATCATAGCCTGGTATCGGGTCACGCGTTTCATCGAGATGGGTGTGATCAACGACTCGAACTGGTCGCGTGCCGTGCTCATCAAGACATTCGTAACGACCGACCTCCAGAGTGCGATTGCGGCGAAATCCGGGATCCGATGCGTGGAGACGCTGACGGGATTTAAATACATCGGTGAAAAATTGGGAAAATACGAAGCCGCCATTCCCGAAGCCCTTCGCGCGGACTATCGGAATCTCTCCGAACTTCAGACTCGTGAGCTCCGACTCAAGTATTCGTCGTTTTATGTTTTCGGGGGCGAGGAGAGCTACGGCTACAGTGGATCCGACTTCGTTCGCGACAAGGATGGAAACAGTGCGGCGGTGATGATCGCCGAGGTCGCGGCTTATGCGAAGTCCCGGGGTTTGACGTTGCCCGCACTCCTTGACGAAATTTTTGCGGAGTTCGGAGTTTATCTCGAACGCGGAGAGTCGCTGACGATGGACGGAGCGGCGGGGGCGGCCAGCATCAAGGCATTGGTTGAGTCCTACTCCAAGACACCTCCGACCGAGATCGATGGCACGAAAGTCACATCTGTTGTCAACTTTGCGACTGACGTCATTCACGATGTCGAAGGCGACCGCATTCCCTCCGAGGCGATGTTGATGATCACTCTCGCAGATGGTCGGAGGATCGCGGTGCGGCCATCGGGGACCGAGCCGAAGATCAAATACTACATGTTCGCCGTGCAAAAGCCTACAGAGGGCAAGACGTTTGAGGTCGCCGAGATCGCATCTATCAAAGACGCGGTCGCGGGAAAACTCGCGAGTCTCTGGGCGTGGCTATCGGCCGACGCCGACCGGCGACTCGGGAAAGCGTAATCAGCGGAAGAGGCCCGCGAACTTCGATCTCTCGGACCAGAGAAGCATCAGGGCCAGTAGGGCGGCAAAAGAGGAAACCGGGTTGAACCCCTTCGTGAGGTAGTAGTCGAAGAGGAGGATGTTGACGATGATCGGCACGAGCACGATGAGTCCGAGGGCCGTGAACCGTCCCGACCAAACGAGAACACCGCCCAGAATTTCCAAACCTTTGATGATCGCAAGGTAGCCGGTCACGTCCATCGCGCCCATGAATTCCGCAGCGTGGCCTTCCGCCTTCGGAATCGGAATGAAGCGGAACCAGTAGTTGATTCCGAAAACAACGAAGATCAGGCCGAGGAGGAAGCGGGCGGTAAATGTGGCGTATTTCATGAGGAACGTCCGGAGGATGCTCAGCTTCGGGATCGGGATTCAAGGATTTCCACCGATGCCGCCTCCGAGATTTTCTGGAATTCCTGCAAGCCACATGATTCATTGCCGGGCATGAAGCTCACCTATTTCGGACATGCCTGTTTCTCGGTGGAATTTGGCGGGATCCATTTGGTTTTCGATCCCTTCATTCGTCCGAACCCCCGTGCGGCCGCCATCGATTTTGCTTCGATTCCCGCGGATGTGATTTTTATCTCCCACGGTCACGAGGACCATGTGGCGGATGTCGTGGATCTGGCGAGGCAGACCGGGGCGCTCGTCGTCTCCAACTGGGAGGTCTACGAATGGCTCGCCAAGCAAGGCTTGGAAAATCTGCATCCGATGAATCACGGCGGAAGCAAGACGTTGGACTTCGGGCGGGTGAAAATGGTGAACGCGATTCATTCGAGCACGCTGCCCGGAGGAATGCCGGGAGGAAATCCTGCCGGCTTCGTTATTTCAACGGGCGAGGGGGATTTTTACTATTCGGGCGACACGGCGCTGACGTGGGACATGAAGTTAATCGCGGAGGAGTTTCGTCCGAAGTTCGCCGTTCTTCCGATCGGGGATAACTTCACGATGGGCGCGAAAGATGCTGCGAAAGCCGCCGGTTTCGTGGGTTCGCCGGTGGTGGTCGGCGTCCATTACGATACGTTTCCCTACATCGAAATTTCCAAGGAAGCTGCGCAAGCCGAGTTTGCCGGGACCGGGGTCCGGCTCCTGCTCCCGGGAATCGGCGAGACGATTGACCTGTGAGAATAACTGGATATCCGCGCGGGTCGGGCATAATGTTATCGACAAGATGAACTCATTACTTGCGCTTGCGATGCCCGGATGGCCCGAAATCATTTTTATTCTCATCATCGTTCTACTCCTGTTTGGAGCGAAGAAGCTTCCGGAACTGGCGCGGGGAATTGGGCAGAGTCTCGGGGAGTTTAAGAAGGCGCGTGATGAGTTCGAGCGCGAGGTTCACAAGTCGGCGGCCGAACTGGAAGTCAAAGAAGCCCCCGACAAACAGCCTCACAAACCCGCCTGATTTCCTGGCGGTCCTTGCTCTGAAAAAGCAGGCTCTCATCGGTTTGCTGCTCGCCGTTTGGGCGGTCTCGGCGAGTGCCCGCGAGGTTGTCGTCGCGTCGTTCAATGTTCACAACTACATTGCGATCGAAGCTGGTATTCCCAGTGCGGATCCTCTGGTGACTCCCAAGCCGGAGTCTGAGATTGCCGCGGTGATCGAGATCATTCGGGAGATCCAGCCCGACATCCTTGGCCTCGTCGAGATGGGGGATGCCTCGATGTTGGCTGATCTTCAGGGCCGCCTTAAAGGGGCGGGTCTCGACTTTCCACACAGCGAATGGGTTAAGGGCGCGGATTCCGCGCGGCACATCGCACTTCTAAGCCGGTATCCGGTCGTCGCGAGACAATCCCGGGACGATGTGCCCTTCGATCTGAATGGCGTCAAAACCCGAATCAGCCGTGGAATTCTTGACGTGACCGTGCGTCTCGCGCCCGACTACGACCTGCGTCTGGTCGGGGTCCATCTCAAGTCTCGACGTCAGGTTCCGGAGTTTGACGAGTCGGCGATGCGGGCGAAGGAAGCGTGGCATGTTCGCCAGCACCTCGATGCCATTCTCGAGGCCTCGCCCGATGCAAATTTGATGCTGTTCGGTGACCTGAACGATACGAAAAACGAATACCCGATCCGCGAGTTGGTCGGCATAGCGAAGTCCCCGACGTATATGCGAGACCTCGCGCTGGCGGACCGGTCGGGGCTCCGGTGGACGCATTTCTGGCCGGCTGCGGATGAATATTCTCGCATCGACTTTCTCCTCGTGAGCAATGGCCTATGGCCCGAAATCGACATGTCAAGGAGTGGGGTTAATGATTCGAAAGTCTGGGCCCAAGCCAGTGACCACCGCGCGATTTATGCGACGCTGAAGATTCCTAAAAAATGATACGCTCTTTATTGATCCTCCTGCTGGTCCCCTCGTTCGCCTTGGCATCGGCCGATTCGGAATGGGCGACGATTGTCGCAATGGATTCGGGGCCCACACGGAAGCCGGCGACCGAGGCTGATGTTAAGCTGATCGCCCGCCAGCACCTCTCGGCCCAACGGGCATTGCTCTCGGATTTCCTCGCGAAATACCCGGATGATGCGCGGGCGTTCGATGCGCGCCTCCGTCTCGCGGCGATCTTGGCGACGATCGGGAAAATGGATGGAGTTCAACGGCCCGTCGACGATGCGATGCGGATGTTAATCGAGTTGGAGAAATTATCTGGCATTCCGGTGGCCAAGCGGGCTGATGCGGCTTTCCAGCGGGTATCTCTTTATTTCCAGAGCATGAGGGGCAGGGAAACGGAGATGCGGGGGTCGATTGTAGATTCGGCCCGGAATTTTGCGGCAAACTATCCCGGTGATCGACGCGGTCCGCGGCTTCTCGTCGAGGCTGCGACGATTTGTGACGGAGATCCGAAGTTGAAGCGTGAAATCCTCGAGCAAGCCCGAGACCTTTCGCGCGAGGAGGGGCTTAACCAAAGGATTGCCGATGATCTCACTCGCCTCGGCTTGCTCGGCCAACCGTTCAGTATCAAGTTTCCGAGTATTCAAGGGAAGATGTTCGATTCGGCTGAGGCGCGGGGCTCGGTCCTTGTGCTCATTTTCTGGTCGGCCGAGTCTCCGCATTGTCTGATCTGGCTTCCGGAATTCGTTCGTGGCATCCGCCAAAATCCCGGAGGCAGGGTGCGGATCGCGACCGTGGCGGTGGATTCGAACCGGGCCGAGGTCGCCAAACGAATGAATGATCTCCGGCTGGGCGAGTGGCCGACATTCTTCGATGGGCAGGGCTGGCAGAGCCCGATGGCTCGCGGTCGAGGGATCAACTCCCTTCCGACCGTCTTCGTGATCGATCAGCGTGGCATCCTCCGTTCGATCAACGCCCGCGACAACTACGACCTCGTGATTCGAAGCCTCCTTCGCGAGTAGGCGGCTCTCTTCCTTGCAGCTTGCCATCGCGGGCCGCAAACGCTTTTCTCACCAGACCCATGAAACTCGATATTACCGCCCTCGAAACCGCCGCCCGCGATGCTCGCGGACTCGCGATGGATGCTGTCGCAAAATGCAAATCCGGTCACCTCGGCCTCCCACTAGGCAGTGCCGAAATCGGTGCTGTCCTCTACGGTGAATCGCTCAGCTACGATCCCGACAAACCGCGGTGGCTCAACCGCGACCGCTTCATTCTTTCAGCCGGTCACGGCAGCATGTTCCTTTACAGCTGGCTCCATCTTTCTGGCTACGCGCTCTCGCTCGACGAGGTGAAAAATTTCCGCCAACTCCACAGCATTACGCCCGGACACCCCGAGTTCCACGAGACCCCCGGCGTCGAGGCCACGACGGGCCCGCTCGGACAAGGCGTCTCCAACGCCGTCGGCTATGCGATTTCCGCGAAAATGAGCGAAGCCCGGTTTAATACACCCGAGCACAAGATTTTCGATCACCACGTCTTTGCCCTTGCGGGCGACGGTTGCCTGCAAGAGGGCGTCGCGCAGGAGGCCAGCGCACTCGCTGCGCATCTGGGGCTCGATAATCTCATCCTCATTTATGATTCCAACAACGTCACCCTCGACGCCATGGCACCGGTCTCGCAGAGCGAGGACACCGCGGGTCGCTACATCGCCTACGGGTGGGACGTGCAGCAGATCGATGGACACAATCTCGACGAAATCGCGGGAGCAATCGAAAAGGCAAAGGACGCCAAGTCGGGCAAACCCCAACTCATCATCGCGAAGACGCTCATCGGAAAAGGCATCCCAGAAGTTTCGGGCACCAACAAAGCCCACGGCGAGGCCGGTGTGAAATTTGTTTCCGAGGCTCGCAAGGCCCTCGGGCTCCCCGAGGAAACTTTCTTCGTTGCTCCCTCCACACGTTCGTATTTCGAGAAGCACAAGGCGGGTTTGAAAGCCGCCCACGCGAAGTGGACTGAATCCTACAACGCCTGGCGCGCGGGAAATACAGATCTCGCAGCCGAGCTCGACGCGGCCATCGAAGGAAAGGTGCCTAATCTCCTTGCCGCGATCCCACCGTTTGATCCCGTTGCCAACATCGCCACCCGCAAGGCGGGCAGTGATGTGCTCCAGCCGATTGCCGCCGCAATGCCTCTTCTCGTCAGCGGTAGCGCTGATCTCCACGGCTCGACGCTCAACTACATCAAGGACGGCGGAGACTTTAATCGCGAGAATCGATCTGGCCGGAACCTCCACTACGGAATCCGGGAACACGCGATGTGCGGAATCATGAATGGCATCGCCTACGATGGAATCTTCCGTCCGAGCGGCGCGACATTCCTCGTGTTTAGCGATTATGGCCGCCCATCGATCCGGATCGCCGCGCTCTCGCATCTTCCCGTGGTTTACATTTTCACCCACGACTCGGTCGGGGTAGGGGAGGATGGTCCGACGCACGAACCGGTCGAAACCGTCGCAGCCCTCCGCGCGATTCCGGGACTCGATGTCATTCGTCCGGGTGATCCGGAAGAAACCGCCGGAGCGTTTGCCGCCGCATTTGAAAAAACCGATGGCCCGACGATGTTGGTTTTATCGCGTCAGAATATCGCCACGTTGAACGAGATCCCGGTCGATGTCCGCCGCGAGGGGGCATTTCTCGGTGGCTACATTGCCAAAAAAGAATCTGCCGCTCTCGATCTCATCCTTCTCGCCTCTGGCAGTGAACTCCAGCATGCGGTCAAGGCAGCCGCCGAACTCGGCGCCGGCACACGCGTTGTTTCCATGCCGTGCTTCGAGCGATTCGAACGTCAGCCAGCCGCCTACCAGGAATCCGTTCTGCCTGCCGCTTGCCGGAAACGTGTTTCGATTGAAGCTGGAATCTCGGATCCCTGGTTCCGGTATGTGGGACTCGACGGACGGGTCGTCGGCATCGACCGGTTCGGACTCAGTGCCCCTGGCAACATTGTCATGGAGCAACTCGGTATTTCCGCAGGCCATCTCGTGGAGGTTGCGAAATCGCTCTAGCCGTCGTTGCCGATGTCTCCCAATAAGTTTGATCCCGACGTCATCCGTCGGAGGGCCGAGGAATTTGAGTCGGCACCTCTGGCGGAGATACTTGGGTGGGCTTGGGAGGAATTCGGCGAACGCGCGGCCATCGGGACAAGCTTCCAAGGAGCGGGCCTCGTCGCCATGCACACGGCTTACAGCAGGGGACTCCGGTTCCCAGTTTTTACACTCGATACCGGTCTTCTTTTCCCCGAGACGCTCGAGCTGAAGTCGAAGATCGAGGAATTGCTCGGTATCCAGATCGAATCGCTCGTCCCGGAACAAACCGTCGAGCAACAGGCCGCCGAGCTTGGCCCGGAACTCTGGAAGTCCAAGCCCGACCTCTGCTGCTCGCTGCGGAAAGTCATCCCGCTGCAAAAGAAACTCGCCGATCTCGACGTCTGGATCACCGGGGTCCGACGCCAGCAAAGTGAGGCGCGCGACTCAACCCGAATCGTCGAGCTCTACCACTTCGACGTGCTCCGCGACCGCTACATCATTAAGCTCAACCCGATGGCCAACTGGACCCGGGACCAAGTCCAGGCCTACATCGCCGAACACGGCCTCCCGACCAACGCCCTCGCCGCCCGCGGCTACCGATCCATCGGCTGCATCCCCTGCACCCGCCCCGTCGGCGAAGGCGACGACGAACGCGCCGGCCGCTGGACCGGCTTCGACAAAAGCGAATGCGGCATCCACACATTTCTCGGAAATAACATCTGAGTCTTTAGATTTCTGGTTCGCAACTCGCTGCGAAATCGAGGCTCGTCGGCAGAGGTCCCACACACTTAGATTCTTTAGGAAGTGGATCGTGAGACGCTAAACTTCTACGAAATCAACGCACGCAAGATGTCTGATTTCTATTCCTTTGAGTCGATAGACTGGCAGGAAAGTCTGTTGCGAACCTTTCGAAATACCGGGAAGATTCTCGATGTTGGATGTGGCACCGGGCGCGACCTCGCCTTTTTGCTTCGAAAGGGTATGGACGGCTATGGGACGGAGGCTTCGAAGCAGATGCTATTGGTCGCCGATGCCACGCTAGCTGCGGAGGGACTCTCGAGCAAAGGAAGGCTGTTCGAGGCGGTGTTGCCAGACCTAAGCGTTTTTGCAGACGGCGAGTTTGATGGCGTCCTCTGCTCAGCCGTCTTGATGCATTTGCCGGACGAGGAAATCTTTGATGCGGTTTATTCCCTGCGAAGAGTCCTCAAGCCTGGAGGGACACTTCTCGTTTCCGTCCCGGCCCTTCGGCCCGATGTGGATTCCATCACCCGACGGGATTCGCACGGGAGGCTCTTCAGCGACATCCCCGCTGCGAAGTTGCGCCTCCTCTTTGAACGAGTGGGATTCGCCGTCCAAGGCTCGAAGACCTCTCCTGACTCACTCGGGCGTGAAGGAATCGAATGGTCCGTTACGGAATTCGTTCGGCTCGACGAATCTTCCGGGCGCCCGCTTCATCTTGTCGAAAGCATCCTCAACCGGGACAAAAAGGATGCGACTTACAAACTGGCGCTGTTCCGAGCCTTGGCCGAAATTGCACAGACTCAACACCACCTTGCCGCTTACACACCTGAGGGAAAAGTGAAGATTCCCGTAGAGGCAATTGCAGACAAGTGGATGCTCTACTATTGGCCAATCTTCGAAAGTGAGGGATTCATCGGTCAGCGAACCGGTGAGGAGCGCAGTGCTGGCAATGGTGTCGCCATTCGTCGTCCGCTCGAAGCCCTCATTAATCATTTCCGCGCATGCGGCGGTCTGACCGGGTTTTACACGGACTGGAAAAGCGGAAGCCTTTCAAGAGATGCGCAACGGCTCTGGAAATCGGCGCGGGCGAAATTTCAGAATACGATTTGGAATATGCCCGTTCGGTATGCGGGAGGTGGGCATTTCGATGTTTTTCAATACGACCGCCTCGACAAAAGCGTCTGTATGGATGCGAACCTCTGGCGTGAACTCTGCCTCACGGGAAGCTGGATTCAAGATGCTACCGTTCTTCGATGGGCAGAACTCACCGAACAGCTCACGAAAGGTGCCGTTAAGGCCAGCCGTGTCATTGACTGTCTCCTAGCCGTGCCCGATCCAAAACGCAACGTCAACGATGCGCGTCGCTTCTTCGAGTCCCTGCCAGATCGAGTTTGTGTGTGGTCAGACAGATCCCTTCTCGAAAGAAATTTTGCCGTGGACCATGCGATTCCGTTTTCCCTCTGGCGCAACAACGACCTCTGGAATCTTTTCCCGACCGCACCGGGTGTCAATGCCGACAAGAGCGACAAGTTGCCAACCTACAGTCTTCTGAACAGGCGACGCGATACGATCATTCCGTATTGGCAGGGCCTGAACTCCGCGCTTGGCGAACGATTCGCCCGGGAAGCCCAAACTCTCCTCGGACGAGATCGCTTCACTCAAGAAAACTGGGAAAGTCGACTGTTTGCCCGCTTTGTCGAAGCATTTGAGGTGACAGCAAACCAGCGAGGAGCCGGACGATGGGAGGTTGGGAATCCTTCGATTGCTGCGCAGGCAATTTCACGCCCTGAACCATCCCCTGTGCGTTATGTGCCAGGCGATGAAGGTTTGATTGTGCGGGAAGGGGAGTCAGGGTTTCACGCGGCCAAAATCATCCCGTTTGTTCAAGTGGGTCGCGGCGCGTTCAAAACCCACCTGCCTTTTGTTGGCTCGCTTGCGGCTGGACGACCATTCCACGGGCTCGAAGTGGGGTCGCTCGATGAAAGTGCAGAACTCGACTGGGTCGAAGTTCCGAGTCGGCTTGCGAAGAAAAATCGGTTTGTCATACGAGTCGCGGGTGGCTCAATGGAGCCCAGTCTTCCCGTCGGGACCCTTGTTGTCTTTGAATATCACCGGTCACCTCGGCACGACCGCGAAATCGTTATCGCCAATTTTCCGGATTTCGGTGCCGGCGAGACCGGCGCGGAAGCTGTTAAGCGTATCACCCAATCTGCTGATTGCTGGGTATTCCAATCCGACAACCCTTGCTATGCCCCAATCACGGTTTTCAAACACGAGATCGCCCACCCGATTCTTGGGACGATGGTCGAGGTGCTGAGGTAGTCATGCGGCCAGTGCTGTGAGGCGTTCGGTAAACGGGTTGGACGCTGATGAAGTGAGCAGAAGTTTTTCCTTGGCGCGAGTCATGCCGACGTAGAGCAAGCGCGCTGCATCGGTTTCCGTTTGGTTTTGGTGCCCAGCGTGTGCGACTCCGAGGATGATGACGGAGTGGAATTCGAGCCCCTTGCTACTCGGAACGGGAAGGATGGCCACCTCGGGCTTCCTAGGATTGTAGGTAGCCTTATCGTTGTGGCTGCTCATCCAGAGGCCGGGGATTCCCGCATCGCGCAAGGCATCGCACATCATGCCTCCGTGTTCTTTCCTGAAGTAAAGAATAGCGATCTCACTGAGAGGGGTGCCGCTTGCGTTCCACTTCTGAATGCATTGGACCGCGTAACGAACCTCGTCCTCCAGGCTTTGATGATATCGAAAAGCCGGGCGCGGTCCGGACGTGCCTGCGGCCTCGGGACGGATGAGTGGAATGTGATCCTCATCGGCCTCCGATGGCTGAAGAAAAGCCGACGCAAAGTCATAGGCGAAGGCGAAGATTTCGCGGGTGTTTCGGTAGTTTAGTCGAAGGATTGTTGTGCGGCCCTGCGCTTTGATTCCGACACTGGAGAGGGTGAACTTGAGACGAGATTTTTTCTGATAGATCGACTGGGCGTTATCGTAAAGGAGGAGGAGCGAATCGTTTTCCGGATCCGTCATCTGAGTGATGAGTCGCAACCAATTGGGTTCAAAATCATGGCCCTCGTCGATCATCACGGCACCATATTGGGCGCGGGGAATTCGGCCATTTTCGACGCCCTCAATCACGGACTCCACCTGCCTTTCGTAAATTGGCGCGTCGGAACCGATCAGGTCGACATGATAGGTTGTGAGCTGGACTTTGCACCATTCGTGGAAGTGATAGACCTGCACGTTGTCGGCGATACCTTTTTCGAAGATGAAGGAGCGTAATCTCGCCGCCAGCGTGATGTTGAAACAAAGCACGAGGATGGGCTTGTGCAGAAGCTGCGCGAGATGAAGACAGCGGTAACCCAAGATCAATGTTTTGCCGGACCCCGCGACTCCGTGAATAACCCGGTGTCCGCTGCCGAGGCTACGCGCCAGTTGCTCTTGCGCGAGATCCATCACGCGCACAATATCCGGCACCGGTTCATCCTCGTCGGGTTTCGGTGGATTGCTAAAGAAGTCCTGCTGCACAGACGAAATCCGGATTTCTGGGAACATGTGCCAGCGAACCCGCTCGATCTGTGGCAATGCGAGCGGCTTGCCAAAACTGTAGTGAAACATTCCCCAGAGACGCTCTTGAAACGTGTCCGCCGGAATGCTCTCGGTCATTTCATCTTTGCAGATCACCAATCGCGACGGAAGAACCTGTTCCTGCTCGTCTGGGGTGAGCACTTCATCGAGCTGCCGTCGGGTAATATTCGTCAGGACGGCTGCATACGCGTAGGGGAAACAGATTTTTCCCCGATATCGATCGGAGGGATCTTGAAGCTGCGGATCCGTCGAAAGCTTATTGACGATCGTCATGCAATAGGCGCGAGCCTGTTCAATAGGGTTCGCCACCGTTTTCACCGCCCCCTCCGGAGTGATGAGATCAACATGGACATTGCCGATCATTCGCAGGGTCTCGATCCGCCAGTCTTTGACTTCAAACACCCATAACCCGCGACCGGGATGGAGAACGACAAAATCCGGATGCTGCCGGACCGGCCCGACCGGAACATCGTGCCAACAAAGATAATCGTTTTCCAGCAGGGTCCGAAGCCGTTCGCCAAAACGACGCTCGCCGGGTGTCACGGACTGCCCCCCGCATCCAATGGAATTCAGAAACGTAGCCATTAAGAATCAGCAGGGTTGCATGCCCGGAAAGCCTGCCCTCTCAGGGCGAATGCGGCAATCTGGTTTTTGGACATTCCGAAAGCATTGTGATGCATATCAAGACGATGCTCCCGCTGAGTCGTCGGCTTCCGGGGATTCTCCGCGTGATTAG
>JBMOHW010000018.1:0-29916 GCA_049317665.1 Terrimicrobiaceae bacterium
GCTCCCCCGTCACTCAATTGACACACAGCCGCAAACCCGCTTTCATTCGGCGGATGACACGTATTTCGGCCGTTCTTTGCTCGGCGCTTTTCCTCGCGGGCTGCGCTGCTCCGGAGGGTCCTGCGAACCACTTGGAGAAAGCCAACGTCCTGCCCTTGGCTCTTGACCGCGATTTTCAGTTCAGAAAAACCCAGCTCGAGTTTGTCGATAGCTCCGTGCCTCCTGTGCGAACGGTCAGCGAGGCGGCGGTTTTCGAACGCGCTCGGGCCACGTGGGGTGCCATCGACAGCACCGAGATCGCCAAGCGAAACGGCAACTATTTTCACTTTTTCTGGCGATCCCGCCAGACGGCAGACGTCACCGTTCGCCTGGAATATCGTCAGGCGGGCCTTGGCAACTACGTGATGGCTCAGGAACGATATTATCCGGGCGTGCGAGGATCGCGAAAGTCTTCGTTCCAAGTCACCGGCGACGAATTTCTCGAGAATGGCCGCGTAACGGGATGGAGGGTGCTTTTGATCGTCGACGGGAGGATCGTGGCCCTCCGCCAATCCTACATCTGGCGCTAGGGCAGATTTGACACACGACGACATTAGGGACTACTGGTGACTCGGACAAAGTGAACACAACTTCTTCGGTTTTGGTGGGAAGCCAGGGACAGACCGTCTGGGTCAAAGTCCGGGGCCGTGGCACGTTTCAAAACAGCCCGGGGGTCAAAGATTTTGTCCGTAAGATGATTCAACGTGGCAACCGGGACTTCGTTGTCGATCTCGGCGAGTGTGAACTGATGGATTCCACGTTCATGGGAACGCTCGCTGGCGTTGCTCTTCGTCTGCGCGAGATCGGCCAGGGCTCGCTTCGAACGATCAACGTCAACCCGCGTAATTCCTCGTTGCTGGAAAACCTGGGCCTGGATCATTTGTTCAGCGTGGAAAACGACTCCGAAGTCGCCACTCCGACCTCGCTCCGGGAAGCCGATCGCCCGCCGGGCAGCGATGTTCAGAAAGAGGCGGTCCTGTCCGCTCACGAGGCTCTCGTCGAGGCTGATTCCCACAATGCCGTCAAGTTCAAGGACGTCATCGACTACCTTCGGCAGGAATTGGGCGAGGACACCCACGAGGAAGGTTGATTCCGATCCCTCTTGATCCTCGACCCCGCGTTGCGGATACTGGGTCTCACGAGCAATAATGTGGACTTACATTTATTTCGCGCTGTTCTTCGGGACCTTTATCGCCCTGCTGGTGGTCCTCAACGCTTTTACCAAGCGGATCAGCGAACTCGAGCGGCGGCGCGCCGAGATCGAGGTCGAGGAAGATCGTGTGTTCGATTTTCTTCACGGACTCGGAGAAGCATTCTCTGAGGGAGTCCGGAGTTCCGAACTTCACCGTCTGATTGTTGAAAGTGCCGTCCGAATTCTCGAAGCGCACGGGGGAACGCTTTATCTCGTCGACAAGAACGACGCGTCGCTCGTTCCGACATTTCTCTCGAAAGGGTGCCCGCCCCTGATCGATGTTCCCCCGCATATTCTCGAACAGGCAACAACGACACCGATCAGTCTCGAGAGCTACCTTCGCCTGCATCCGATCCGTCGGGGCGAGGGAATTGTCGGGCAGTGTTGGGAGACCGGCCAACCCCGGGTCCTGACCTCAGCCGACTTCGTCGCGGCTGGCTCGGGAAACGGCCCGACCTCGGCCTTGGTCGGTCCGTTGATTTACCGCAGGAAGATCCTCGGTGTCCTCGGTCTCGCCAACGGCCCGATGAGCACTCCGTTCAGCACCGGAGATCTCAAAGTTTTCAAGACGATTACGGAACAAGGTGCGTTTGCGCTTTACAACGAGGTCGTTTACATCGAGGCGGCGGAGAAAAAGCGGATGGACCACGACCTGGAGATTGCCCGTGAGATTCAGGGGATCCTTCTCCCCTCCTCCGCCCCATCGATTTCGGGATATGAGATCAGCGGGATCAATATCCCGGCCCGTCAGGTGAGCGGAGATTACTTTGATTACATCCGGATCGACGATTCGCGCACAGGAGTGGCGATAGCCGATGTTTCCGGGAAGGGCGTTCCCGCGTCTCTAATCATGGCCATGTGCCGGAGCGTTCTCCGCAGCGAGGCGGGCGGAAAGACCTCGGCGGCGGATGTCCTCCGCCGCGTCAATTCGCAGCTCTATCCCGACATCAAAGAGGACATGTTCATTAGCATGGCCTATCTGATCCTCGACTCCGCCCATGCCCAGGTGACACTCGCGCGGGCCGGACACGACGCCCCCCTGCTCTACCGCGCCAAGACGAAAGAGGTCGAAAAGCTGAGCCCGAAAGGAATGGCTCTCGGCATTGACAGCGGCGAGGTCTTCAATAGAGTCTGCGCCGACTTCAGTTTCGGACTGGAAAAAGGCGATTGCATCTTGCTCTACACCGATGGCGCCACGGAGGCACTGGATCAGGAAGGCATGGAATATGGGATGCCACTTCTCGTTCAAGGCCTCCAAGCCAGCGCTCCCTCCGGGGCGGCCAGCGTTGTGAGACATGTCGCCGAGGACGTCCGGACCTTTGTCGGCAACCATCCACAACACGACGACATCACACTTATTGCCATCGCGAGAATATGAAAAATCCCAACGATCCTGATGAAATGGCGGAGGTCATCCCCGCCCCCGAGACCCCGCTTGACCCCGAGGCGGAGGTTGCGAAGTTCAAAGACCTCGCCCTCCGGGCCTCCGCCGACCTCGACAATTTTCGCAAGCGCTCGATCCGCGATAAGGAAGAGGCGATCCGCTATGCCAACGCGTCGCTGCTCGAGAAGCTTCTGCCGATCCTCGATAATTTCGAACTCGGCCTCGATGCCGCTCGCACGGCGACCGACCCGGCTTCGATCGTTCAGGGCATGGCGATGGTTCAGAAGCAACTGCAGGACTTTTTCCGGAATGCCGGCGTCGAATTGATTCCGACCGAGGACGTCGCTTTTGATCCCATGCAGCACGAAGCCGTCGCGCAAGAACACAGCAACGAGGTGCCGGATGGCCACGTGCTCCGTCAACTCCGGAAGGGCTACAAACTCAAGGATCGCCTCCTCCGGGCATCCACTGTCACTGTTTCCAAGGGACCAGCCTGATGGCGACGAAGCGCGATTATTACGAAATTCTGGAGGTCACTCGCGAGGTCGACGAGGCGGGATTGAAGCGGTCATACCGCAAGCTTGCCGTAAAATTTCACCCGGACAAAAATCCCGGCGACAGCGAGGCCGAGGAGCTGTTCAAAGAACTGGGCGAGGCCTATGACGTTCTCATGGATCCCCAGAAGCGGGCGGCCTACGACCGCTATGGCCACGCGGCCTTCCAGCAAGGCGGCATGGGCGCGGGCGGTGGATTCCACGATCCTTTCGATCTCTTCCGGGAGGTCTTCGGAGCGGGCGGTGGGTCTGGGGGGATCTTCGACCATTTCTTCGGCGGCGGATCCGATGCCTCCGGGCGCCAGCGTGGGTCCGACCTCCGATACGATATGCAAATCACGCTCGAAGAGGCGGCCCTCGGGAGCGAGAAAGAAATCGAGATTCGCAAGCACGATACCTGCCAGACCTGCGAGGGCAGCGGGGCACAGAAGGGTTCGCGGGTCGTCACCTGCCCGACGTGCCGGGGACGTGGACAGGTCGTGGCGTCGCGGGGATTTTTCCAAGTCGCCCAAACGTGTCCCCAATGCCATGGAAGCGGCCAGATTGTCGAGAAACCGTGCAAGACCTGTCACGGCGACGGCCGGGAAGAAAGAACCTCTCGGGTAAAAATCAAAGTCCCTCCGGGCATCGACGAAGGCTCACGCCTGCGCAGCACGGGTGGCGGCGAGGCGGGCCTGCGGGGCGGGCCTGCGGGCGATCTTTACGTCGTTATCCACGTCAAGGAACACGATGTCTTCACCCGAGACGGGATGGATCTCCTTTCGGAGGTTCCCCTCCCCTTCACGACCGCTGCGCTGGGAGGCGAAATTCGTGTGCCGACCCTCGAAGGTTCGGTCGATCTCAAGATTCCGCCGGGCACTCAGGGAGGAACGATCTTCCGCATCCGCGGCCAGGGGATGCCTGCCCTGCAGAGCGTCGCTCGCGGCGATATCCTCACCCGGGTGCAGGTTGAGGTCCCGACCCGACTCAACTCGGAGCAACGCGAGGTCCTCACGCAATTCGCCGAGCTTTGCGGCGAGGAAAATAGCCCGATTCACAAGAGCTTCTACGATCGTCTAAAAGATCTGTTTTCGTCATGATCCTGACCCGCTCCCAGATGATCGATGCGGAGTCTTCTGCATTCGCCAGGGGAGTTCGGGCTGAGGATTTGATGGAGGTGGCCGGAGGACGAATGGCGGACATGGTCCGGCAGTCCCATCCGCACCCGGGGACATGCCGCGTTCTTGCAGGAAAGGGTCACAACGGGGGTGATGCCCTTGTCGCCGCACGACACCTCGCGGCGAGCGGCTGGCGGATCGAGGTGGAAACTATCTTCCCCAACTCCGAACTCGCACCGTTGACCTCTCTCCAACTCTCCCGGCTGCCCGATTCGTCGCGCGGCGAATCCGGTCCACACGTTGTTCTCGACGGCCTGCTGGGCATCGGCGCGACCGGTGCCGCGCGGTGCCCGGTCTCGGAGGCCATCGAAAGGATTAACTTTCTCCGTTCTCATCACGGTGCCTGGGTTCTTTCGGCGGATGTTCCGAGTGGCCTCGATGCTGATACCGGATCCCCCCTCGGGCCCTGTGTTCGAGCCGATGCCACGCTGACCATGGGATTTGCCAAGGCCGGTCTCGTGGACGATCGGGCCACCGAATTTGTCGGGCGTCTCGCCGTTGCTTCGCTCCCGGATGTCGTAGCTCCAACCGCAGCGGATCCAGCGTGTCTCGCCGGCCCTGCGGTGTTGGCGCCTCTCGTCCCGCCACGCCCGTTCGAAATTCACAAGGGAACGTGCGGCCGTGTCGCCGTCGTCGCAGGCTCCACCGGCCTGACCGGTGCCGCACGACTTTGCTCGCAGGCGGCCGTTCAAGGTGGTGCCGGTCTGGTCACCCTCTATGTGCCCCGGGAAATCTATCCGATTCTCGCGGCATCGGCCGCGCCGGAAGTGATGGTCCAACCGCTTGATTCCTTAGCCGAGGTGGCGGCTCATCGTTTTGATGTCCTCGCCATCGGACCCGGACTCGGGGCGGATCGCCGTGAGCAAATCCTAAGGCTCATCGATGCGTGTCCCGTTCCCGTCGTCATCGATGCCGACGCCCTCAATGCAATCTCTGATGGACACATGGACATCTTGAAGACACCCGCGGGCCCTCGACTTCTCACACCTCATCCCGGAGAAATGGAGCGTCTCTGCCCCCAAGCGGGACGAACCCGCCGCGTCTGGCTGGAAGACTTCGTCTCGCGATACCCGGTGACCCTGCTCCTGAAGGGATCCCGAACGATCATCGGCGAGGCCGACCAGCCCCCAGTCTTCAATACAACCGGCCACCCGGGCATGGCCAGCGGCGGAATGGGCGATGTGCTGACCGGCGTCTGCGCTGCCCTGATCGCGCAGGGACAATCCGCTTACCATGCCGCGGTCATCGGAGCTTGGACATGCGGACGGGCCGCAGAAATTGCCATTGCGGCTGGCGCATCCCAGGAATCCCTGCGCGCCTCCGATGTCTCCAACGCACTCGGCCGGGCATTCGCTGCGGCTCGCGCCAACGGGCTGTAATCAGCGATCCGGCAGTTCCGGAGGCTTCCGCCCGAAACGCGGCAGAATCCTTCGAAAGATTTTTCGCGTCTCGTGAATTGGCGTCTCTTCGATGAAATAAGCAATCGCCGCTTTTCCAATCGCGTAAGTCCCCGCCCCCGCGACAAATCCGGATACCGCGTTTCCCCAGATCGGAACGACCCGGACCAGTGCCCGAGCGCCCTCGCGAAGAACAAGGCCCGCGCCGATGTTAAACCCAAGCGCTCCGAGAAACTCGGCCACAAGCCGTGCGCTGAATGGCCGTCCGGTCGTATGAATGATCATTCCGACCATCAGCGTCTGAAGGGTGGTAAGAATCGGCATATCGGCCAGAGGAATCGGCTGAACGGCGATCACGCCACAAACCGCGCTGAAGGATTTCAACAGCGATCCCGCGATATGCGCCTGCGCTCGACGCGCACCGGTGATCCGCGCAAACTCCAATTGGGCGGCCAGGGGCAAGGCGGCGCAGATCGCCTCATCGCAGGCCGGATCGGAAAACTCGAGGACCTTTGGAACGCGTCGCGCCAGGCCGGTTTCCCCGGCGAGACGGGCTTGGAGGGAGAACGCTTCACCATTGGCTGCTAGACCGATTAGCGGAGCCGACGTGCGGGCCACGCGGCTCACAGCCCAGCGCCATGCAGCCTCGTCCATTTCGGTATCCTCGAAGAAAAGAACCAAATCCGGCTCAAACCTCCTCAAGCCGGTATCGACAGCTTCGTCGGATGTCGTCTCGCGCGCATCGAGAATCTGAATCGCCCCGAGCCCGGACACGGCCAGCGTCCGCCAGCCATTGTCACACTCCCCGGCTTCGAGATTCCGCGCGCCCATCGAGGTCAGAATCTCCTCCGCCGTGTGTTGCCCCCTCCCACCGAGCATCAGCCGTGCCGGACGCTGCTCGAGGAAAAGCTGCCGGATCGGCGTGAGTTCTTGCAGGATCGGTTTCTGTAGGCCCCCGGGCAATCTTTCGACCAAGCCGGTGAGCCGGTTGTAGACCGTCAGGAGAGCGTCACGGTTCAAAGTGCGCGAGATCCTCGATTAGGGTTGTCGCATGCTCGTCGGGACTCACCTTGCGAAACACCGTCTTGATGGTCCCGTCCGGGCGAATCACAAATGTCGAGCGCTCGGTGCCCATGTATTTTTTCCCATACATGCTCTTCTCGACCCAAACTCCGTAAGCATTCACCATTTCCTTCGATTCATCGCTGAGCAACGGAAACGGCAGTTCGAATTTCTTGATGAACTTTGCATGGCTCGCCGGCGAATCCACACTCACCCCGAAGACCACAGCCTTCTGATCGAGCAAATGCGAATACCGATCCCGAAGCGCGCACGCCTGCTTCGTGCATCCAGGCGTGTCATCCTTCGGATAAAAATAGAGCACCAATTTCTTCCCGGCAAAATCGGCCAATCTGACCAACTTCCCATCACCATACTCCCCACCAACCGCAATAGCCGAAAATGACGGCGCTTTGTCACCCGGAGCCAGTAAGTTTTCCATACTGACGGATCATTCCACGTGATCGCATGCCACGCAAGCGCCAGCGATCCGAAGATTTTTCCGGTATCTCCACTTCAGGCAACAGGCGCAACATCCTCGATACATCGCGTCACAAGAGCCGTCCATCCGGTTTGATGGCTTGCGCCGAGGCCGCGCCCGCTATCGCCGTGAAAGAATTCATGGAAGAGCACAAGGTCGTTCCAATACGGATCCTTTGCGAAGCGCGGATCATTGGGCACACAAGGACGCTCGCCGTTTTCGTTCTTTTCGAAAAGTGACACGAGCCGAGCCGAGAGAAACTGCGAGACCTCGCCGAGAGTCAGCATCTTTCCGGAGCCCTTCGGGCACTCGATCAAGAGATCACGTCCGTAAAAATGGTCATACTTTTCCAGTGCTTCGATGAGCAGGTAGTTGATCGGAAACCAGACTGGTCCCCGCCAGTTCGAGTTCCCTCCGAACATCGCCAGCGGGGATTCTCCGGGCGCATAGGTGACCGACTGCTTCTCTCCACCGAGGCGGAACTCGAACGGGTCCCTCGCATGTGAGGCGGATAGCGAGCGGATCCCGTGTGGCGAGAGAAACTCGTCCTCGTCGAGCACACGCGAGAGAACGCGGACGAGGCGATCCTTGGTCGGAAGGGCTAGGAGGGAATGTTTGTGGACGGTGCAATGATCGCACCACGTGATCAGTCGCGAAAGCTCCGGGCGATTTTTGATGAACCACTGCATCCGGTGTCGAAATCCGCTGAGTTTCGATAGGTCCGAATCCTCCAAAATCTCAACGGCGAGCAGAGGAATAAGCCCGACCATTGATCTCGTTTTGAGCACGTGCCGATTGCCATCGAGTTGCAGGTGATCGTAGTAAAAACCATCCGCCTCGTTCCAGAGCCCCATGCCATCGAAATGATTCAACGCCTCGGTGATCCGGATGAAGTGCTCAAAAAACTTCGACGCCATGTCTTCATAGGCAACGCTCTCACGGGCCAGCTCGAGGGCCATGCCGAGCATCGTCAGGCAGTAGAATCCCATCCAAGCCGTTCCATCCGCCTGTTGAAGCGATCCCCCACTGGGAAGCGGCCGCGAGCGGTCGAAGACGCCAATGTTATCGAGGCCGAGGAAGCCTCCGGAGAAAAGATTGTTGCCCGCCTCGTCCTTGCGATTCACCCACCAGGTGAAGTTCAACAACAGCTTCTGAAACGCACTCTCCAAAAACGCGCGATCCCGATTTCCCCGCGAACCGCTGATCTTATAGACCCGCCAGACGGCCCAGGCATGAACCGGCGGGTTCACGTCACCGAATTCCCATTCATAGGCCGGGAGTTGACCGTTCGGATGCATATACCACTCGCGCAGCAAGACGCTCAATTGCTGCTTGGCAAACTGCGGATCGATCCGCGCGAAGGGAATCATGTGAAACGCCAGATCCCATGCTGCGAACCACGGATACTCCCATTTGTCTGGCATCGAGAGGATCTCCCGGGCGTGGACATGTCCCCACTGCCAATTTCGCGCCTTCCTGCGGGACTCCGGCGGTGGCGGCTGCGAAGCATCCCCGCTCAACCAGTCGCGAACGACATAGTGGTAAAACTGCTTGGTCCAAATCAAACCGGCGTAAGCTTGTCTGGAGATAAGCTTCTGATCGGGCGTGGCACCCTCGGGAATCGCAGCGCCGTAAAACTCTTCCGCCTCGCGCAGCCGATCCCCGAAGACCTGCGCGTTATCCGGCCCGGCTCCGAGCCCAGTCGCGCTCAAGCGGCCTTCCCAAACAACTGAATCGCCAGCATCGACATCATAACGATATACGGCTGCCGCCTTCGTGCCCGACATGGCCGGATTGACCGTCGTCGTCTCGCCATCCACCAGCCACCGATGGAATGCATCTTTGACAAAGGGCTGGGCATTGGGCACGCGGAAGAGCTTCTCGCGGTTCGTCTCGTTCTCGGTGAAAAGCCAGGCATCGGGCTCTCCAAAGACCGTCCAATCAAAACCGCCGAGCGTCTCATGTTCGCACCGGACCAGCCCGCCGTCCGCTTTCCAGAGTTTCGGCTTCTCTGTTCCATCCTCGTAGCGACATCCCCAGGACCACGTATTTCGAAACCACAACGTCGGCAGCAGATCCAAGCTGGCTCTATCCGGGCCACGGTTACTGATCGTCAGTCGAATCCGGGTGTCATTCTCCTCGGCCTTTGCATACTCGACGACCACATCAAAATACCGGCTCTCATCAAAAACTCCCGCCTCTGCGAGTCCGAATCCCATCTCCGTCCGCCCCCGGTTCGCATTCTCCGCGACGAGTCGCTCGTAGGGAAATTCTGCCTGCGGATACTTGTAGAGTGCCTTGGCATAGGAATGCGTCGGCGTCGCGTCCAGGTAAAAATAGCTCTCCTTGACATCCTCGCCGTGATTTCCCTGATGCCCGGTGAGACCGAACAGGCGTTCCTTGAGGATCCGATCCCTCCGATTCCAGAGAGCGAACGAAAAGCAGAGCCGGCACTGGCGATCGGTCCATCCCAGTAATCCGTCCTCACCCCACCGATACGCCCGGCTCCGCGCGTCTTCATGCGAGAAGCTCCGCCAAGCATCTCCATTCGCCGAGTAATCTTCACGGACCGTTCCCCACTGCCGCTCGGGCAAATAGGTCCCCCATCGTCTCCACAATCCCTCCAAGGGTTGCGAGGCCCGGTCATGCTCGCCAGTCGGCATACCATCAAACCACTCCGATCTCGCAGGAACGTCGAACAAAATCTTGCAAGTCGCCACATTCGGGAATTCCGCTCGCGCTCCACGATCGAGACGAATATTCTTTTCGCACCGGTGCAACTGTCTTTTTCAGCCAAAGAGCATTTCTTCCACGGTCTGTCTCAGATGTTACGAAGCGGCTTGCCGGTATCGAAGGCTTTGGAGCAGTTGGCCATGGGAGCCAATCGTGCAGCCAAGCAGGCGTCTATTGCCTCCCGCCATCTCGATGAAGGCTTCGCCGCGGCCTTCGACCGCGCAGGATTCTCCACGGTCGATGTCGAGGTCCTGGCTGCCGGGGAGCAGAGCGGACGCCTCGAAGAAGCCTGCGAACGTCTCGCCGAGTATTATGCGAACCTTGCGTCCGCCCGGCGGAAAATTGTCTCCGCATCACTCTACCCACTGTTCATGGTCCACCTCGCGGCGTTCCTCCTCTCGATTCCCAAGGCCATTCTGGAAAGCAACGTCGGGGCATTTGTTTCAGCCGTCATGGGGATCCTCCTGCCGGTTTACATCGCCGGGGCCCTTATTTTTGCTGCGGCCTGGGTCCTCCGGGGTCTGGTCGTTTCGAGTCCGGAGGCCGAACGAATCATTCGCGCGATTCCCATGGTCGGGTCGCTTTTCCGGAATGCTTCGATGGCGCGATTCTGCCTCGTGCTCTCCCTCGGAATTCGATCAGCCAGCGGCATTCTGGCAAGCCTCGCCCGCGCCGGACGGGCGAGCCGCAGTGCACTCGTCTGTGCCGCCGCCGAGGATGCGGTAAAACGGATTCGCGCCGGCTCGGGATTCGCGGAATCCCTCTCGGGCAACGCCGTGTTCCCCCCCGATCTGGAGACGGCCTTCCGGGTCTCCGAGGCGTCGGGCCGTTTGGACGAAGAAATGACCCGCTGGGCCGGAATCTATCGCGAGAAGTTCTTTGCAACGATTGACGCCCTGGTCGTATGGCTGCCACGCCTGCTTTATCTCGTGGTTTCCATTGGCGTTGGTATCCAGATTATCTCCACCGCCCAGCAGGTTTCGGCGGAGATGGGGAACGCACTTCAGTTGGAGTGAGTCATAGTGGCTCTTATCTCAAGGTCGCTTGCATCAAAATATTGAGTCGTTTTGACGCGTCTTTCAATGTGATTACCCTGTCCTTGCTATAGGTCCTATACATCCTATACGCCTTATAGAGTGCTTCTTACATCGTATTTTTACGATCCCATCCACGGCTGGCATACTTCGAGCTAGATAACCAGTCGAGGACTAATCCTCACAACCAAAACAAACTATGAACACAAACCAAAAACTCTACGCAACGGCCTGGTCGCCTCTTTACCGTCTCGCCCCGTGGCGGGACCTCCTAGAGAGCCGACTTGGTCTCAACGACACCGCAGGACCCACGGGCTGGCGACCTCCGCTCGACGTTTACGAAGACACTGAGAATGTCACCGTGACGGTCGAACTCGCGGGCTTGAAGAAAGAGGACTTCGAGATCTCTCTCGAAGACGACACGCTGACGGTTTCCGGAAAGCGCACGACCGAGACACAAGAAACTCGCGGCGAGTGCTTCCGCTCCGAACGGGTGTTCGGGGCATTCCAGCGCTCGGTCAGCCTGCCAGCTCCGGTGAATCCCGATGGCGTGACCGCGGGATATCAGGACGGGGTCCTTACCGTGACTCTGCCCAAGGCTGAGGAGGCCAAACCGCGGAAAATTGAAGTGCAACTCAAGTAAAGAAAGGACGTCGATATGACATTATCACCAACAACAGAACAAACTGCCCCGGCGGAAAGCCGCGAGCAATTCGTCACCCCCCGCGTGGATGTGCGACAGGACCCGGACGGGTATTCGCTCGCCGTGGAAATGCCGGGGGTCAACAAAGAAGGTGTCGAGATTACCTTCGAGGACGGTCGACTCATCCTCGTCGGTCGCCGGAACGGATCAGCCCAAATCGGTCGCCCGATCTATTCCGAGTCCGGCGGTCACCACTACCGACGGGTCTTCGACCTCGATCCGTCGATCGATCCCGGCAAAATCTCGGCATCGATCGAACAGGGGTTACTCACCGTGCAAGTCCCGAAGGCGGAAAGCAGCAAACCGCGCAAGATCGAGATCGTTTGAGGCCAGCCAGTGAATACGGAAGGAATTGCGCCGGGGTGGGTTTCACGCCCTCCCGGCCAATCCCCTCCCCTCAGCGTGTGGATCGTCGGTGGATCCAGATGCTCTGAACGATTCCAAAGCTGGCCAACGTGATCATGACAAACGTTCCTCCGTAACTGATCAACGGAAGCGGCAACCCGGTAATCGGAGTCACGGAAATCGTCATACCGATATTCATGAACGTGTGCGTGAAGAGCAGCATAACAATGCCAACCGTGAGTAATCTCCCCAGATCATCGTCGGCCTCGACGGCGATATGGAGAAGGACCAGAAAAACCAGCGTCAAGGCGGCAATGAGGGCGATTCCTCCGATGAAACCATGCTGCTCACCGAGAACGGAAAAAATGAAGTCGTTGTGGACAATCGTTGCGGGGAGAAACCCGAGTTCGTTCTGGGTATTCGGGGCTTTAAATCCCTTCCCGTAAAACCCACCCGACCCAATCGCAATCAGCGACTGGGTAATATTCCACCCGTCTCCCTGCGGATCCGCCTCGGGATTCAGAAACGTCGTGATTCGGGAGTATTGATAAGGCTTCAGACCGAAGTGGACGACAATGGGAATCAGGGCAAGTCCGATGATGAGGATTGCGATGAGCCAGCGTTTCGGGATTCCGCCAACGAACATCATCGCCAGCGCGATGGGCACCCAGACGATGCAGGAGCCAAGGTCGGGTTGAATCAAGATGAGGATCCAAGGAGGAAGCATGATCGCGCCGCAACTGAGAATGCGGAGAAGCGGAGGCATATGGCGCGAATTTTGAAGGAAAACAGCCAGAGTCATGATCGCCGCGATGACAGCCAATTGAGACGGTTGGATGCTCATCGGGCCAAGGTCGATCCAGCTCCGGGCACCGTATCGTTTCTCTCCAAAGAGCATTGTCGCAACAAGACCAAGCATGCCCACGACATAGAGCGGGATCGCGCCATAGCGGATCCACCGATAGTCCACGAGCGAAACCGCGAAAAAGATCGGTAGGCACAGCAGGATCCACGTGAGCTGCGAACTCCAGAACGCTTGCTCCCGCATCCACGTCGCGCTGTAGATGGCATAAACGCCGTAGCCGAGCAGGGCGAACATCAGCCCGAGCAGGAGCCAGTTCATCCGGAGGAAATTTCGAAGCAGAGGATGGATCACGCGAGTTGAGGCACAGCGGCGAGAAGGGATTTTGTATATTCGTGACGGGGATCGTTGTAGATCGCCTCGGCCGATGCGGATTCAACAATTTTTCCCCGATGCATGACGAGGACATGATCGCTGATGTGTTCCACGACGGCAAGGTCGTGAGCGATGAAAAGGTAGGCGATGCCCAGTTGCGCCTGAAGGTCTTGGAGGAGATTCACAATCTGGGCTTGGACACTGACATCCAAAGCACTCACCGGCTCGTCGCAGACGATAAACTGGGGCTCGACAGCCAGAGCGCGCGCGATGCCAATTCGTTGCCTCTGTCCGCCACTGAACTCATGCGGGTAGCGACGGACCATTTCTGGCTGAAGCCCGACGAGACGGAGCAGCTCCGCCACCCGGTCATCCCGTTCGCTTCGAGACATCTTGGGAAAATGGATCTCCAGTGCCTCGCGAACAATCTCTCCAATCGTCAGGCGCGGGTTCAGCGAGCCGAACGGATCCTGAAAAATCATCTGGATCTCCCGGCGGAGAGGTCGAAACTGGGATTCGCTTAACGGAAGAATATCCGTGCCGCGGTATCGAACTTCACCGGAAGTTGCCGGGATGAGTTTGAGAAGCGTCCGACCCACCGTGGTTTTTCCGCTTCCACTCTCGCCGACTAATCCCACCGTTTGCCCGGCCTCGACGGTGAATGAAACCCCGTCCACCGCCCGGATCTCACCTGTCTTGTGGCGAAAAACACCACCATAAACTGGGAACCATGTGCAGAGATTCTGGACATCAATGAGAGACATGATCGGGAACCATAGTATCCCGGCCGCGCAATGTCATCCGCGATTATAGCGCCGCGCTCGCTGGGGGGCGCCTCGTTCGCCCGTCGACTAGACGGTCGTCTTCTTTTTCAGAAGAGGCAGACCGGTTCTCGCGTTTTCTGAAACGACATACCCATCGGGAAGGGCATCTAGAGCTCCCTCGCCGGCCACTCCGGCGAAATAGTAAAGGGTGACCACCTTGCCGCCCTTGAGGGGTTGCTTCCTGTGGTGGAGGAAATACGTCTTGGCAGACTTCTGGCTTTGAACGCTAAACGACATGGTGATCTGGGGGGTTGGGGGTTACGGCTGGGACTCGACCGGAGAGAGTTACTTCACGAGACCTGCCTTGAGCAAGGTCTTGTAAGCCCCATTCTTCGAGAGAGTCTTAAACGCCCGCGCGGTCGCCTTAACGGTGACAAATTTGTTGAGTTCGGGAACCCAAACACGCTTGGACTTCAGATTTGGCTGAAAAAATCGTGGTGTGACGGCGGTGACATGCATGCCGATACCGCCCTTCTTTTTGGCCAAACCACGACGGTGAATCTTAGATCCGCGGACGGGCTTGGCTCCTGTGATGCTGCACTTTCTTGACATAGTCGGACTGGGGAGATTAGCGGTCTTCTTCCAAGCGTCAAGCCCGGGATTGGAATTTTTCTTGCCCGCCCGGCGCGAGCGATTTCCCGGGGAGTTAGATCTTGTTGATGACTTTGCGCAAGACCGACGTGCTGTTGCCAAGGACATCAGCGAGAGACGATGAGGCTTTGTTCAGAAGCGAGTGCGCCTTCTTTTTGGCTTCGAGACGCGCAGCCTCGGTCGTCTTCGATCCCGAGGAAATTCCCCTGCGCAGCAAATCGGCGGCTTCATCCACCAATTTGAGTGCCGCTGTAGCGGCCTGGTGCTCGGGAGAGGGCGTCGCTCTTTTTGCCGCGGGTCGCGTGGTGGCGGGCTTTTTTGCTGGGGATTTTTTCTTCGTTGCGGGCATAAGCCGGGAGGATAAGGCTGCGGAGCGCGCTTGCCAAGCGGCATCTCGCTTTCCATGATGCCGGGAGATGGAAGCAATCATTGATCTCCTACAACAGAATGCCCTGATGCCACGGGCTGACATGGCCAAGCTCCTCGATATGACGACTGAGGATGTCGAGGCGAGGATTGCCGCGCTCGAGCGCGATGGTGTGATTCTCGGGTATCAGGCCATCATCAATCGCGAGAAGTGGGAGTCCGAAAAAGTCACGGCGGTCATCGAAGTGAAGATCACCCCCGAGCGCGACGGCGGCTTTGATCGCGTCGCATCGCGGATCGCGAAATTCGAAGAGGTGCAGGGCTGCTACCTCGTTAGTGGCGGCTATGATTTGCTCATCATCGTTGAGGCGGCCAACCTTCGCGGTGCCGCGGCCTTTGTCGCGGAGAAGCTCAGCACCATCGATGCCGTTCAGGCCACAGCCACTCATTTCCGGCTGAAGACATACAAGGAAAATGGAGCATTTCACCAACTGGAATCGGCGCAGGAACGGCTGGCTGTCTCGCCGTGAGCGTTCGGATTGCCGACCATGTGCGCGATATCCCGCGTTCGGGGATTCGTGATTTTTTTGAAGTCGTCCAAACGATGAGCGATGTCATCTCGCTCGGGATTGGCGAGCCGGATTTTGCAACGCCCTGGCACATTCGCGAGGCGGCGATCTTCGCCCTGGAGAAAGGCCGAACCGGTTACACATCCAACCTCGGGCTCCCGCGGTTGCGGCGGGCGATCTCGGATTACGTCCAACGGCATTTCCACCTCCGCTACGATGCTCACGAGGAAATCCTCGTTTCGGTCGGTGTGTCCGAGGCCATCGATCTGGCCCTGCGAGCTCTGCTGAATCCCGGCGACGAAGTGCTTTACCATGAGCCGTGCTACGTTTCGTATGCGCCGAGCATCGTTCTCGCGAGGGGTGTGGCGAAGGCGGTGCAGACTCGGGCGGAGGAGGAATTTTCCCTCCGGGCCGAAGATCTGGAAAAGGCCATCGGCCCGAAGTCGCGAGTGTTGATGTTGAACTTCCCGACGAATCCCACCGGAGCAACGATGGAGCCGTCCGAATGGGAGAAGATCGCCGCGCTTTGTGTGAAGCATGATCTCGTTGTTCTCACCGACGAGATCTACAGTGAGCTGACCTTTGAAGGTGGACTGCATACGAGCATCGCCACCATGCCCGGAATGAAAGAGCGGACGGTTTTTCTTCACGGACTCTCGAAGGCGTTCGCGATGACCGGCTGGCGGATCGGGTTCGCCTGCGCGCCCGCCCCACTCATCGAGGCGATGATGAAGATCCACCAATACTCGATCCTCTGCGCGTCGATCATGGGGCAGGACGCAGCGATTGAGGCCCTCGAGCGCGGGGAGAATAGCGTGGCCGCCATGCGCCGCGAGTATGAGCTTCGCCGGAATTTTATCACACGGTCGCTGAATGAGATGGGCCTCGAATGTGCGAAGCCTCGAGGTTCATTCTATGTCTTCCCGAAAATCTCATCGACGGGATTGACGAGTCGGGAATTCTCGTTGCGCCTGCTCCATGAGAAAAAAGTTGCCGTTGTTCCCGGCACAGCCTTCGGTCCGGCTGGCGAGGGCCACGTGAGATGCAGTTTCGCAACCGCGATGGATCAGATCAAGATCGCGATGGAGCGGACGGCGGAATTTTGCGCTGAGCTGCGCTGAGGAGAGTTTCCTCGTAGTCGGCGATTCGGTCGGATATCCGGAAAGATTTCGATTTTTCGAGGGATGCCGCGCGGAAGGATTCGAGACAAACCCTGTCCGTCAACACCCGGCGGAGCTTTTCCGCAAATGCCTCCGGAGTTCGCTCAACGAGAAATCCGTTCCTTCCATCGTCAATAATGTCGGCGAGTCCGCCGATCTGACTTCCCACAACGGCAAGACCGTGGTGGAGGGCCTCAATCGCAGCGACGGGTAGTCCCTCCTGCGACGAAGTCATCAACAGAATGTCGCTGGCCTGGAGTCGGGTCGCGACATCGTTCTCACCGAGCCAGCCGGAGAATGTTATCCGATCGAGAAGTTCTTCGGCCTTCGCGAGGTCACGCATTTGTTGCCCCAACGGCCCCTCACCGATCACCTCAAATTTCCAATCCAGATCGCGAAGCATCGCCAGAGCGCGGATGGCGAGAAGTGGATCCTTTTGAACGCTGAGTCGGCCGAGCATCATGAGGCGCGGAATGGAATTGGCCACCGCTCCCGGTGAGAAGCGAACGGGGTCGAGGCCGTTGAGAATGACGCGGGCCCGGACGCCGGACGCCGCCTTCGCGAGGTCTCCCACGAACGTGCTCACGGCTGTCACTCCCGCCGCACCACGCCAGATCGGCCGGATCAATGGGCCGAGAAGTCGGAAGAGTCCCTCGGTTTGTTCTGGAACGCCACCGGGGACGTCTCCGAGGTGGGCGGTGAGCACATAGGGAATGCCGGTGAGCTGGCCCAGCGACCAGGCCAGGGCACCGGTCGGGACCACAAAATGGGCGTGAATCACGTCGGGTTTCCATTCCCGACAAATCTGAAGCGCCGGAAAAAAACTGGTCAGAAGATAAAGCGCCATCTCCGGAACCGAGCAGGTATCCTCCCGACGACGAAACGACTCGGGGCGATGGACCTGCACACCATCGATGAATTCGTCTCGGGCGAGGTGCCTCATCCCCGCGCTAACCACTCGGACCTCGTGTCCGCGCCCTGCCAGCCCTTCGGCGACCCGCGCGGCCACCCGGCCCCCACCCCCTCCAACCGGGGGATATTCGTAGCAAAGAACGAGAATCTTCATGGGAGCAACCGTTCGTAGACGGCCTCGATCTCGGCAACCATTCGTGATGAGGAAAACTCCCGCTCGACCTTTTTCCTAGCCTCACTGCCGATGGATGTCGCCTGCTCGGGATCATGAATCAGAGAAAGAACGCGATCCGAAAAACCGACTGCGTTGCCGGGAGCAACGAGAAATCCATCTCGACCGTCCTCGATGACCTCGGCCATCCCGTCTAGCCGCGACGCCACGACGGGCGTTTTCATTGCCATAGATTCCAGAAGAGTCATCGGCAATCCCTCGAACTGGGAGGGCATGAGCAGAATGTCGGCGGCAGCGTAGACTCGTCGTGCATCGGCGACGTAGCCCGCCAACACCACGCTGTCCGCGATGCCCATCGACGCGGCCTTTGCCCGAAGTTCGTATTCCTCCGGACCAGTTCCCGCGATCAGGAAGCGGGCCCGCGGGCAGGCTTTCCTGACAAGCGCGGCAATCTCCAGGAACAACAAAAAGTTCTTCTGCGGATTCAAGCGTCCGACACCCACGACGAGAGGGACATCGAGTGGAATTCCAAAATCTGCCCGCGCGGAATACCGATCGACTGACGACGGCGAGAATCGCGAGAGGTCGATGGCGTTGCGAATGAGAGAAACATCGGATGGTTGGATGTGTTCCCGGGAGATAAGGAAATCCCGACACGATTCTGAAACAGCCACGACATGTGACGATGCCCGATTGGCCCATGTTTCAAGGGCAAGCAACCAAGAATGCTCGCCGCGCGATGGGTCGTTGGTGTGATCGTGATTGATCCTCACGGGAACTCCGCACCATTTGCCGATGGGCTTGCCGAGGATGTTGGCTGCAACCAAGTGGCAATGCAGGATGTCAAAACGTTCGCGATGTAAAAGAGCCGCGAGGCGCGGAACGTAGAGAGGGATAAGTTTTTGCGGCGAAAGGGAGTGGAGCGGAATGCCTTCCTTTTCCAAGCGGTCCCAATAAACCCCCTGCCCATGCATTGTCGCAACCTCGTGCTGAAACCGGGACCGATTCGCCCCCTTGACAATGTTCAAGATCACCTCCTGCGCACCACCGAGGTGGAGGCTGTCGATGACGTGAAGGACACGTGCAGGGTTCATGAGATCCGGGCCCGCTTTGCCCACTCCTGCCAAACATATTCGCACCAGAGAAAAAGCCTCTCGTCCGACGTTCCGCCGAGATGGGCTGCCGACATCTGTCGCGTAAAGTCGTTTTCGAGATCAGGAGTGATTCGCCCGGTTTTGAGCCAGGACCCGACGGGTGAGCCGAAGCCTTTCTTCTTCCGATCAATGATGTCGTCCGGCACGAGTCCACGCAGGGCGCGCTTGAGAAGGTATTTAGTCCGGCCTCCCCGCAGCTTGAATCGATTCGGGAGCTTGCGGGCAAAATCGGCCACATCGATGTCGAGGAACGGACTGCGGACTTCCAGCGAATTCATCATGCTGGCGCGGTCGGCTTTTGCCAAAATTCCGTCTTGGAGGTAAATCTCCGTGAAATACTGAAGCGTTCGATCCACAGGATCATCATTCGCACAGGCGTCCCACGCCTCGATCGCCTCGCTGTAGATGTCCTCAACACCAAACCGGGATCCGGTGAACCGCGCCAGCTCGCCCGGCTCGAGTGCACTCAGCCAGACAGGATTCCAGAGCCTCGGCGGATGACTGAGACCACGCAGAGTGCGCTTGATCTTGAAGTCGAGACTGATGTTCGCATGGGAAACCGGAAGCTGCGCCGCAAGCATCCGGAGTGCCGCATGGAGTGGACGGGGAACGATGCGCGAGTAAGCATCGGCCGCGCGGATCGCCCGGAACGGATCGTAACCGGCAAAAAGTTCGTCACCCCCGTCCCCACCCAGCGCGACCGTCACATGGCGTCTGGCGAAGCGACACAACAACCATGTCGGGAGGAGCGACGCATCTCCCTGTGGCTCGTCCAGTCGATCAAAAATCTGCGGCAGAAAATCGATGGCCGAGTCCAAGTCGAGTCGTTCCTCGCGGTGGTTCGTTCCGAGAAACGCGGCCATCCGCCGGGCAGGTGCCGATTCGTCGAATGTCGGCTCGGAAAAACCAATGGTAAACGTCTGGAGGTCGGAGCCAGCAATTTTCTGTGCCGCCAAAGCCGCAACCGCGGACGAGTCGATTCCACCGCTAAGAAAGATCCCCAGTGGCACGTCGGCCAACAGTCGGCGTGAGGTCGCCAAGGAGAGTTTCTCCAACAGCTGCGCGGCCAGCTCGTCGTCCGAGAGGCCGCTTTCCTCCGGCTCGATAAGGAAGCGCCAATATCGAGACACCCGGCAGGCGGTTGCATCAGGTTCGACGATCAGGTTATGCCCGGCTGGAAGTTTCCAGATTGCTTCAAAGGGTGTGTTCGGTGCCGGGAGAAGACCGTGAGCGAAAAACTTGACCCTCGAAAGTTCGGACAACTCACGCGGAGCCATCGGGTGTTCGAGCAGGGCCGTCAACTCTGAGGCAAAGGCAAACGTTCCCGAGCGATGAAAATAGTAGAGCGGCTTTTTCCCGAAACGATCACGGCTCAGAAAAATCCGCCGGGTGTGCGTATCGTAAATCGCAAACGCCCACATGCCGTTCAACCGCCCGACGATCCCCTCCCCCCATTCCCGCCACCCGTGCAGGATCACCTCGGTATCGGAGTGGTCCGTGACAAACTGATGCCCCCGGTCTTGGAGTTCCTTGCGCAGTTCGCGGTGGTTATAGATTTCGCCGTTGAAAACAATGACGAGCCGCCCATCGGCCGTTTCCATCGGCTGAGAACCGCCGCCCAGATCAATAATCGACAACCGACGATGCCCGAGGAACAACCCCGGGGCGGAGTAGATGCCCCCGGCATCCGGCCCCCGGTGGACCAGGGCACTGGTCATGGATTCGATGTCCGAACGCCCGCCGAATCCGGCAAATCCGGCAATCCCGCACATCAGCTGCCTCCGGAGTTTTCGGGGAGATTCTTTGTGCTCCGAACGAGATAAATCGATTTGTTCTGCGATTCGTGGAATGTCCGCGTAATCATCTCAGCCAAAAGCCCCATCAGCACACAGATCATCCCGGTCATGAACGAAAACACCGCCATCATCGGAAGCGGAGTCGAGGTAAAAAACCACCCCTGAGTCCTCATGTAGAGCGTCCAGGCTGTGAATAGGAGCGACGCGACAAAAAAGACGAGACCCCAGAAGCCGAAAAGATACATCGGCTTGAGCATGTATTTGTCGAGAAACTTCACGGTCACCAAATCCATGAGAACTTTGAGCACACGCTCGAGCCCGTATTTTGATTGTCCGGACCTTCGGGCGAAATGACCGACCGGCAACTCCACGATGCGGGCTCCGTGCCACTTGGCGTAGATCGGGAGGAACCTGTGCATTTCCCCGTAGAGGCGCACGCCCTTGATCACCTCCGCGCGATACGCCTTCAGCGAACAGCCGAAATCATGCAGGTCGACGCCGGAGACAACGGAGATGAGCTTGTTCGCCATGATACTCGGGAGATTGCGCTGAAGTGCATTGTCCTGCCGATCCTTCCGCCAGCCCGAGCAGACGTCGAATCCCTCGTCGAGCTTGGCCAGCATGCGCGGAATGTCCTCGGGGTCGTTCTGGCCGTCGCCGTCCATCGGAATCACTGTCTCCCCGGACGCAAAATCAAAGCCAGCCATCATCGCAGCGGTCTGGCCAAAGTTCCGCCGAAAATGGACAACCTTGACTTCCGGAAACTTCGCGGCGAGGTCATCAAGAAGTTTGCCACTTCCGTCCGTGCTACCGTCGTTGACGAAGATGATCTCCCAAGGCAATCCGTGCCGGTTCATCACCTCGCGGGTTCTTTCCAACAGAGGACCAAGAGCTTCTCGCTCGTTGTAGACGGGAACAGTAAGTGAAATCATCGTGCGGCTAATCCACCCTTTTCCCTTTTTCACGGGGCAACGGTCAAGGGAATCCGCCACCCGCGACCATCTGGAAAAAATTTGACTAAGCTTCGAAGCTCTGGTGCTGTCCACTTTCAAACCGGCAAGTTCGAACGGAAAACGTGGGCCACTCCTCCCCAAACGAAGCTCGATTTCGATACAGATCCGGAAAGCATTTTTGAATACGAATCCCCCATCTAGCATCGGATTCTTCGAAAGCGGATCCTATCACCACAAATCCGGAGCGATCTCCTACCGCCGCTGGCTGGCGCACTATCTCAATCTAATCATTCCCCGAACGGCCGACTTGCTCGAGTTAGGCTGCGGAAATGGTACACTGCTCGCGATGCTCCATGCCGGCTCAAAAACCGGGATCGATGCCTCGCCCCGGCAATTGTCTGAGGCCAAGGAATCCTGCCCCGGTGCGGCTTTCCATGGCGGCGATGCGTGCGAACTGAATCTCCCGGCGAATTTCGACATCGTCTTGGTATCCGACACGATGAACCATTGCCCCGATGCTCAGGCGCTGCTCGAAGCGGCCCATCGGTTTGCCCGACCGAACGCCCGTCTTGTCATCACGACCTACAATACACTCTGGCGTCCCCTGCTTTCTGTGCTCACGACCCTCGGACTGCGGTCACGACAGCCGGATTTGAACTGGCTCTCCGGTGCCGACGTGAGGAACATTGCGGAGCTGGCCGGATGGGAGATTATCAAATCCGAAGCCCGGATCCTCGTCCCGGCGTCCGTGCCAATTTTGTCGAAGTTCCTCAATCGCTGGATCGCGCCGCTCGTTCCGTTTCTGTGCCTGACAAACATAATGATCGCACGAAAATCCAAGTCTCTGGCTGCCGGGCCATCGGTTTCGATCATCATCCCGGCAAGAAACGAGGCGGGGAATATTCCTGCCGCGATCGCGAGGGTCCCGGAGTTCGCACCGGATATCGAATTCATCTTCATCGAAGGCCATTCGACCGACGATACCTGGGCCGAAATCGAGAAAGTGAAGGCCGCAAATCCCGACAAGAAGATCCAGATCGCACGCCAGACCGGACGAGGAAAAGGCGACGCCGTCCGGCTCGGCTTCTCGATGGCTACCGGTGATGTCCTTATGATCCTCGACGCCGACTTAACGATGCCGCCCGAGGACCTTCCGAAGTTTTACCGTGCTCTCGCGGACGGTCACTGCGAATTTGCCAATGGATGTCGGTTGATCTATCCGATGGAGCGCGAAGCCATGCAGTTTTTGAACCTCTGTGCGAACAAGCTGTTTGGGATCCTTTTCTCCTGGCTGCTCGGGCAAAACCTCAAAGATACGCTTTGCGGCACGAAGGTCCTGAGCAGAAAAAATTACGAGGCTATCGCGCGGAACCGCTCCTACTTTGGCGATTTCGACCCCTTCGGTGACTTCGACCTCCTCTTCGGTGCCGACAAACTGAATCTGAAGATCCGTGACATCCCGGTGCGCTACCGTGAACGCACCTACGGATCGACAAATATCAGCCGGTTTCGTCACGGAATTCTCCTCTTCCGAATGGTCGCGTTTGCCGCTCGGAAACTGAAATTCGTCTAACGCTATGGGGAGGAAGATGTCCGCGTCCCGTTGGCTGCTGCTCTCCATCGGACTAATAGGGCTAGCCGGTCTGCTCTCGTATCCCGGTGCCCTCGGGCTTTCGATGTCCAAGCCGCTGACGGCCATCGAGACAAGAGGCGGATTTCTCCACTCGGCGAAGATTCCCGAAGGCATCCCCCGGCATCGCGGGCGGGAGATTCTCTTTCCGGAACGTCCCGTGGTTCTTGAGGACGGAGTTTCCCTTTCACGTCCGGACTCGACGTCGGAAAAAATCGCGAATGCCGGGCGCGGGCGGTATCAGTTCAACTCGGGGAGGATCGATTTCTCAACGTCCGAGGCAGCCCCCGTCGGAGGCCGGGTCTATTCCGTTCGGTCGCCACTTTGGTCGTTGCCGGAGTTTATCCTTCTCCCTCTCTGGATACTCGCTGCCGTGGCCTCCGCGATAACGCTCAGGGCTCTGTGCCCCGGCTACACGATCGCATTGCGGCACGGCTCGGGAGTCCGGTGGATATCTGTCGGACTCGTGGCGGGGCTTTGCGCCGGGGTTCTTATCTTTCCTGCACCTGTCTCCGATGCCTTTTTTCTCGGTCTCGGAATTCCCGCCGTCTGGGCTTTGCTAATGGCAACATTGAGCGTCCGCCGCGATCCCGTCTCGCGAGTTGCATGGTGGGCACTCGCGCTCGTGCCAGCACTGGCGGGCCTTTTTTACTACGGTCTCCAAGGTGCCTCAAACGGCTCGTTTCTTGTCGGTGGTGTGATCCCCTCCAGCGATGCCCGAATCCACTTTTTACAGGCCGCCGAGATCGCGATCCAGGGAACAACGCCGACGATGTTCAACGGACGATTTCTTTATCCCGCCTTCTATGCGGTCCTGCTCAGCATTTCCGGCTTGAACGTTCTGCTCGCAAACTTCCTGGTTTCCTCGATGGTTCTCGTCGGCCTCGGAGCGACATGTCCACTAGTGGCCAGGCGTGTTGGGATTGCTGGCACGGCCGTTTACTGCTTTTTGTTCTGGCTCTACTTTCGGGTTTACGGATGCGGTCTGCTGATGACCGAGAACCTTGGACTGTTGCTCGGGCTGGTTGGGTTCGGTTTGCTTCTTCTCTCGGTCGATCGACAGTCGCTCTGGCTGGTTTTTGCTTCTATTGCGTTTCTGGGTTTGGCTCTCGTGGCACGACCAGGCGCGATGTTTGTCCTCCCGGCTCTGGCTCTTTATGCGGGCTTTCGGGTCTGGTCGGCGAAGATCGGTCGACTGCGAATCCCGCGGGCACTCGGGGCAATGGCCATCGGGCTTGTGATCATCTTGGGATGCTTCAGCGCGAACCAGATGCTGATAAAGGCGCTCTCGCGGGGCGAAACGAAGACGTTCGGGAACTTCGCCTTCACGCTCCACGGCCTGATGAATGATACGACTTGGAGCACCAGTGCGGAGGAATTCGGATGGAACTCTTCGCTGGTGATGGAGGCAAACATTCGGCAGATCAAAGAATCTCCGATGAGCCTCGTGCGGGGGGTCGGACGCGCTTATGGTGAGACCTTTAAAAGGAAATTTCTTTTCCGTTTTGGGGAGGGCAATCTTTTCATTACTTCGGGCATGGCCCTGTTTTTCCTTGGCACACTCGGGAGCTTTCTCTGGCGTCCCCTTCGAGCCGATGCGGGATGGATCGTGTTATCCGCGTTGGCGATCTTTGCCTCGATTCCGTTCGCACCGCCTTGGGACGCTGCCGAGCGGCCCTACGCTGCCACGGAGGCCATTCAGATTTTTCTGGTAGCCGGAGGGTTTGCCATGATCCTTGCGATTCTCCGTCGGGCCGCGGAGAGAGTCATCCCGGGGCCAGCGACAGAGATCGACTTGCCGAACGGCAATCGGAGACCCGTGGGATTCCTCGTTTTTGCGGCGGTATGCTTTGTTCTTGTTTTGCCGGCCCCGCTACTCCTCCGAGCGGAACTTTTCCGTCCGAAGATTCCAAGCGGCGCACCGGCCTTGCTTCCTGGTTCTCATCGATGGATTTCCCACGGATCAACAACAACTATGTCCGAACTCGCCCGCGAGCAGTTCCTTGATCGGCTCTCGGACTACCAGGAGGGCCATCCGGAAGAAGCAAAAGCTTACACGGCGGAGCCCGGGGATTTTGTTCTGGGCATCGACTGGAGGAATCTCGAGACCGTTCTCGTGCCGAGGTCTACCGGTCCCCCGCCCGCTCAATAATGTCCACCCAGATCGGGAGCGCCAGTGCGCCGCCGTAGCCCGCCGGACGGATCGGTCTGGGCTGGTCGAATCCCACCCATACTCCGCAAGTAATTGCTGAGTCGAATCCGACGAACCAGGCATCCACATAGTTATTGGTTGTTCCCGTTTTTCCTGCCGCATGGCGACGCAAGCCGAACTCGCGCGACCTCGCCCCCGTGCCGTGGTCGAGGACGTCTTCCATAAGCGAGGACGTCATGCGGACCGCATTCGGGTCCAACACCGCGAGGCGTCCGCGAGTGCTCTTGTAGAGCAGGTGTCCGTCGGAATCGGTGACACGGTCGATCAAATAAGGTTGAAGCTTCACGCCTCCCGTCGCAAAGACGGTGTATCCGACAGTGATATCCTTGAGACTCGTCTCAAACGCCCCGAGGCACAGGGCCGGAAAGCGCGGAATCGAGTCGTTCGCCACCCCGGCACGGATCAACTCATCGGCGATTTCATTGAGTCCCGCCCGCAGACCGACGCGGACGGTCATCGTATTCCGCGAGTCCACCAATCCCTCGGCGGCAGGCCTCATGCCACGGAAAGTTCCGTCTGAGTTCCCGGGTTGATACGTGCCAAATTTTCTCGGTATCTCCCCGGGTTGAATCGGCCCGTCGTCGATCTTCTCGCCGGGTTTCAGCCCAAGCTCAAATGCCTTCGCATACACAAAGGGCTTCACCACGGAACCGGCCTGCCTTCGCCCGAAGAGGGCCCGGTGAAATTTGCTCCGCTCGTAATCGCGCCCGCCGACGATGGCCCGAATCCCTCCGGACTTATTGTCGATGGCGAGTGCAGCAGCCTCGAGATACGGAATCGATTTTGCATCATCCAGAGCGGACCGGGGAAAAGCGCTCATCGGCTTGTGGGGATACCCAGGCTGTGACTCGATCTCGCGAAGCCGATTCTGGACCGAGCGTTCCGCAACGTCTTGCAGGCTCCCGTCGATCGTCGTGAAAATCTGGAGTCCGCCTTCGTCCATTCGTCCCTGCTCGAGGACAAGATCGAGTTCCCGCAGGATCGCGTCCATCGCCCAGTTGTCTTCCGGAGACACGCTGCCGCGGGGCACGGTGACAAGGGCTTCGGCCGTTGCTTCGTCACATTGGAGCTGGGTGATCAGCCCGATGTCTCGCATGCGATTGAGCACGGTGTTCCGTTCGCGGCGGGATCGGGTCGGATCTCTTAAAGGAGAAAATCGATTCGGGCTCCGGATGAGACCCGCCAGCGCAGCGGCCTCGGGGAGGGTCAGACGGGACGCTGGTTTGCCGAAGTAGGTCTGACTCGCGGACTCAATCCCGTAGGTTCCGGAGCCAAAGTAGATCCGGTTCATGTAGGCCTCGAGGATCTCCTCCTTAGTCAGCTCGGTCTCTATGCGAAAGGCGAGTGCGGCCTCGATCAATTTTCGATGGAGATTTTTTCCTCCCAGCGGAAAGCTATTTCGAGCCAGTTGCTGAGTGATTGTGCTGGCGCCCTCGCGAAACCCACCAAGGAAAAGATTGCGGACGACGGCACGAGCGATGCCGATCGGATCGATTCCATGATGCTGGTAGAATCGCGTGTCCTCCCGACTGATCAGCGCGTTGACGAAGTGGTTCGAAACTTTATCGAACGGCACAACGACCCGATTCTCTCCGGCCAAGCGACTATAGAACTCGCCCTTGTAATCGTATACGACCGATCTCTCATCCATCTCGTGAATCTGCCGGAGGTCGAACTGGAGTGCCCACGCGTAGTAGCCAAGCGCCACGACTGACCACAGGAGAAACGTGACAACCGCTAGTTTCAGGAAAATCCAGACAAGCCTCCCCCGACGCAGGCGACGAGTTCGTCCTTGGGCCTTCGGTCTTTGCGCTCGGACCCGCTCCGATGGCTTTTTAGGTCTCTTCCCCACAATGCCGACTCGCTGGTCCTCTACCGGTTCCTGAGAGAATTCTCATCCATTCGAGAACGTAGAGGCCTGAATCCACCGGGTCAAGAAACCGGAGATTTGATCACGCACAGCCCCTCACCGCACAGATTCTTCCCGCATCTCCTCGCGCCTCATCGGCATCGCGTCGATCAAAGAAAACACCTCTGTCGGCGTCGCGGGCTCACGCCATTCGTTCTTCACACCGCCGTCCTTACCAATCAACGAAATCCGAAATCCACCCTCACGTTCCGCCGGAACCCATAGCAGTAGCAAATGCCGTTCCTCCGCACCCAACAGACAGTTCGTGTCCGCCCACAACCGCGCAAACGCCAGAAGGCGCTCGTCATCACGATCCGCGTGCACCAGCAACACACGATTATTCCATTGAAACGACTCGACCTCCCCAACAGCCGGCAACTCTCGAATACTCTCGTCGGGGTTCTCAGGGATTTGGCAAAACAGGGCAGGAACTAAAAGATAAACAGTGGCACTCATGGGGATCGTCGGAAAAGGCGGACCGCCAATATATTCAACGCCCACAAAATGCAACCGGATGCCTCACTTTTCTCGCAAACTTGTGGAATCCGCCAGACTCCGGCAGTCTCGCGGAATGAAGATCCAGATCCTGACGATTTTTCCAGAGATGTGCCGGGAGATTTTGAACGCCAGTATCCTGAAACGCGCTCAGGAGAAGGGCCTCGCAGACCTCGACGCCGTGGATCTCCGAAACTGGACGAATGACCGACACAAGACCACGGACGAGGCCCCCTACGGCGGCGGCCCGGGAATGGTCATGAAGATCGAGCCCATCGACCGCGCGCTGACTGAACTTCGGACGCCGGAAACCAAGGTCATCCTCATGTCTCCGCAGGGCAGAAGGTTTTCCCACAACGTCGCGACCGACCTCGCCCGCGAGCCCCATATCATCTTGCTCTGCGGCCACTACGAAGGGATCGATCAACGCGTCGCAGACCACCTCGTCGACGACCAGATTTCCATTGGAGATTATGTCCTGACTAATGGCGCCCTCGCCGCTCTGGTGATCACTGATGCCGTCGTTCGACTGCTCCCCGGCGTGCTCGGCGATGAAGAGTCGGCGGCCCAGGATTCGTTTGCGACCGGCCTTCTCGACCATCCCCACTACACCCGACCCGTCGAATATCGAGGCTGGAAAGTCCCGGATATCCTCCTCTCCGGTCATCACGCCGCGATTGAGGCCTGGCGACGGAAGGCCGCCCTCGAGGCCACGCGAAAGATGCGCCCCGACATCGAAATTCCGACTCGCGATCAGCCATTGAAATGAAAATCGAAAATTTCGGTCTTTTCGGTTGCCAGACGATCTGGCTGTGGTAGTTAATCTCCCTTTCCCGGGTGACTCCTGTGGGCAGTTTGTCTTCTCCCGAACGACAGCTGTCCGTATGGATTAGGCGCCCGTTATACTTTTTCAGAAATGCCGTCTCACCTATTTTTTGCTGCAGGACTTACGCTCGACGCACCGAGCCTTTTCTCCAACGGAGCCGAGATCCCGCTCGGAGACAGCCTGACAAATTCAATCTTTGTCGCCGTTCTCGTTTCTGTATTTGTAATCTGGATCTGTCGGCGGGCTACTGCGACGATGACCCTCATTCCCGACCGCCGCCAGAACGCCTTCGAGACCGTGGTCGCGGGTCTCTACGACATGCTCGAGGCCATCGTCGGATCGCACATGATCGCTCGCACATTCGCATTTCTCGCGACGCTCTTTGTTTTCATCCTCGCCTCGAACTGGTTCGCTTTGCTCCCCGGAGTCGGGTCGCTGGGCTGGGGCGAAGGGACACCCGGAGCTTTCCGCAGTCTGCCCGAGGTGACGACACCACTGCTCCGCCCGACCACCGCCGACCTCAATATGACCCTCGCGATGGCCTGCCTGTTCATGGTTCTCTGGCTCTACTGGTCGCTGTCGGAGGTTGGGCTCAAAAATTTCTTCACTCACATTTTTGGAGTGAAAGGTGGAGTCAAGGGACCAATGCTTCTTGTTCTGGCACCGATCTTTTTCTTCGTCGGAATCATCGAAGTCGTCTCGATTGCATTCCGGCCGGTTTCGCTTTCGCTCCGACTTTTCGGGAACATTTTTGCTGGCGAGAACCTGCTGGTTACGATGATCACACTCGGGAAAACCCTCGGCCTCCCAGAGTGGATCTCCTACGTCGCTTCAGTAACACTTCCGGTTCCATTCTACTTCCTTGAGCTGCTCGTCGGAGTCCTTCAAGCCACGGTCTTCATGCTCCTCTGCGCGGTCTACATCCAGCTTTCCACAAGCCACGACGAAGAAGAGGAACACTAGAAACACTTTTCCACCGGGACCGTGGCAAGACTGCGGGCGGCGGAGATACCAACAACAAAAAACACATATGAACCCATATCTCATCGCAGAAGCCGCCGCAGCAGCGGGCGGGCTCACCGGTAACCTCGG